>JAKONK010000035.1 GCA_022701985.1 Actinomycetales bacterium | reverse complement strand
CGGTCTGCGGTCAGCGGCATGAGCCGCTTCCCCTCGCCGCCGGCCAGGACGATGGCCATCACCTTCGGTGCCATGCGGCGAACCCTAGGACCGCAGGTCATCGCCTGCACAGGCGGGTCCGCGAGATCTCACCCGGTGGCTCCCGGCCGGACGCCCACCGGTCGTCCGGGAGGCCCTCGGCGGGCCCTTCGTCCTGTTCGTCCCGGTCCGCGCGGTGCCCGGGCGGCGTGCGCGTCCCCCGTGCGGGACGCGCTGGTGGGCCGGTGGCGCCGGGGTCTAGGTTCCGCCCATGCGCGTCGACGTCCTCACCCGTGAGTACCCGCCGGACATCTACGGCGGTGCGGGGGTCCACGTCGCCGAGCTGGTGGCGGTGCTGCGCCGGCTCCGCGCCGACGGGCCGGACGGCGACCCGCTCGACGTGCGCGTGCGCGCCTGGGCGCCGGCGGAGGGCTCTCGCGACGAGGCGGGCACCACCGACCACGCCGAGCTGGCCGAGCTGGCGGGCGCCAACGCCGCGCTGCGCGTGCTGGGCGTCGACCTGTCCATGGTGGCCGCCGTGACCTCCGACGCCGACGGCGCCCGGAAGACCGACCTGGTCCACTCCCACACCTGGTACGCGAACCTCGCCGGCCACCTGTCGGGCCTGCTGGCGGGGGTGCCGCACGTGGTCAGCGCCCACAGCCTGGAGCCCCTGCGCCCGTGGAAGGCCGAGCAGCTCGGCGGCGGGTACGCCCTGTCGAGCTGGGCCGAGAAGACCGCCTACGAGGCCGCGTCCGCCGTCATCGCCGTCTCCGCCGGCATGCGCCGCGACATCCTGCGCTGCTACCCCTCGCTCGACCCGGCCCGCGTGCACGTGGTGCACAACGGCATCGACCCCGACGCCTGGTCCCGTGACGACTCGCCCGAGGCCCGCGACGCCGTGCGCGCCCTCGGCGTCGACCCCGACGCGCCCAGCGTGGTCTTCGTCGGCCGCACCACCCGCCAGAAGGGGCTGCCGCACCTGCTGCGCGCGGCCGCGCAGCTGCCCCCCGACGTGCAGCTGGTGCTCGCCGCGGGCGCTCCCGACACCCCGGAGATCGCCGCCGAGGTCGCCGGGCTGGTGCAGGAGCTGAAGGCCACCCGCCGCGGCGTGGTGCTCATCGACAGGATGCTGCCGCGCACCGACGTCATCCGGCTGCTCTCGGCCGCGACGGTGTTCGTGTGCCCGTCGGTGTACGAGCCGCTCGGCATCGTGAACCTCGAGGCGATGGCGTGCGGCGCCGCCGTCGTCGCCAGCGCCACCGGCGGGATCCCCGAGGTGGTCGACGACGGCCGCACCGGGTGGCTGGTCCCCATCGACCAGGTGCAGGACGGCACCGGCCGTCCCGTCGACCCCGCGCGCTACGAGGCGGACCTCGCGGCCGCGCTGACCGAGGCGACCTCCGACCCCGCCGAGGCCCGCCGCCGCGGCGAGGCCGGGCGCGCCCGCGCCGTCGCCGAGTTCGGGTGGCACGCCATCGGCGAGCGCACCCTCGACGTCTACCGCACGGCGCTCGCCGACCCGCTGCGCTGAGGCTCCTCGCGGTCGGCCGGCGGTCCGCCGGCGGTCGGCCAGCGGTCGGCTAGCGGTCGGCCCCGGGAGCCCCGGGGTCGGCCGCGGCGTTGACGGCCGCGGCCAGCGCGCGGCGGGCGCTCGCGTCGACCTCGCGCAGCGAGCGCGCCCGGGCGAGCGCCTCGCCGCTGGAGACGGCGGCGCCGTCGTCCTCGCTGGCGAGCTCGACGATGGCCCGCACCCGCGCCGCCGACGCCGCCACCCGCGCGGCCCGCGCCGGCGTCCCGGGCGGCAGCTCGCGCAGGCCGAGGGCACCGTCGCGGACGCTCGTGATCCGGTCGGCGGCGTCGTCGCGCCAGCGGGCCACGTCGAGACCGGCGAGGACGGCGGTGGCCTCGGCCAGCCCGACGCGCAGCTGGCGCTCGGCGTCGGACAGCGTGGTGCCGTCGGGCGCCCGCGGTGACCAGACGGGCTCGCTGCGCCACAGCACGTGCGTCCCGGGCTCGTGGGCGGACCCGAACAGGGTCAGCTCGGGCACGAGGCCGAGCCGGCCGACGCCGTCGGCCAGCAGCAGCTCGCCCTCGACGAGCACCGCCTCGCCGGCGTCGACGGCCTCGGCGGTGAACGCGGCGGGACCGGGCAGCCCGCCCGCGTCGCCGGGTGCGGGCAGGGCCACGCGCATGCCCGAGGCCCCGGAGGCGACCAGCGCCGCGAGGAGCTGCTCGAGGGACGACGGCGCGCCGTCCTCACCCGGCGCCGCGAGGTGGCCCTCGACGGCGTGGGGCTCGTCGTCGCCGGTCACGGCGCGGACGGCGTCGGCCGGGGTGGCGCGACCGGTGATGGCGGCGCTGCCCCAGGCGGCCAGGCGCGCGGAGCGGGGGAGGACCAGCACCGACCCACCCTAGGCGGCCGCCCGCGGCGCGCCGCTAGGGTCGTCGGCGTGGTGAGCGCGGTGTCCGGCGAGGCCGACGAGGTCCTCGGCATGGAGCGGGTGAGCGTCGTCCGCGGCGGCAAGGAGCTGGTCTCCGAGGTCGACTGGACGGTCCGCGAGGGCGAGCGCTGGGTGGTGCTCGGCCCCAACGGCGCCGGCAAGACGACCCTGCTGCAGATCGCCGCCACCCGGATGCACCCCACCCGGGGCACTGTCCGCGTGCTCGGCGAGCAGCTAGGCCGCGTCGACGTCTTCGAGCTGCGCCCCCGCATCGGCCTGGCCAGCGGCAACCTGTCCGAGCAGGTCTCGCGCTCCGAGCGGGTGCGCGACGTCGTCGTCACCGCCGCCTACGGCGTGGTGGGCCGCTGGCGCGAGCAGTACGACGCCGCCGACCACGCCCGCGCCGGCGCCCTGCTGTCGGTGATGGGCGCGCACGCCCTCGGCGACCGGCGCTTCGGCACCCTGTCCAGCGGCGAGCGGGGCCGGGTGCTCATCGCGCGGGCCCTCATGACCGACCCCGAGCTGCTGCTCCTCGACGAGCCCGCGGCCGGCCTCGACCTCGGCGCCCGCGAGGACCTGCTGCGCCGCCTGGCGCGCTTCGCCTCCGACCCGCTGGCCCCCACGAGCGTGCTCGTCACGCACCACGTCGAGGAGGTGCCGGTCGGCACCACGCACGCGCTGCTGCTGCGCTCGGGGCGCGTCGTGGCGGCCGGCCCCGTCGGCGAGGTGCTGCGCGACGGCCCGCTGTCCACGGCCTTCGGGCTGCCCCTGGCGGTGGAGCGGGCCGGCAGGCGCTGGACCGCCCGGGCGATCGGCTGAGCCCCACCGGGTGACGCCGTCGGCGACCGGGGCGGCTGTCAGCCGCGGAGTCTAGGGTCGGGCCATGGCTGCGCTGTGGTGGGTGATCGCGGCCTTCGTGCTGGCCGGTGTCGAGGTCTTCGCGCTCAACCTGGTCTTCGGCACGCTCGTCGTCGGCGCCCTCAGCGCCTCGCTGGTCGCGCTGCTCGGTGGCGGCTTCACCGCCCAGGCCATCACCGCCAGCGCCGTCTCGGTGCTGGGCCTGTTCCTGGTCCGGCCGCTGCTCGTCAGGCGGCTCCGCGTCGAGGGCCGCTTCTCGCCCACCGGCACCGCCGCCCACGTCGGGCGGCCGGCGCGCGTGCTCGCCGAGGTCTCCGAGGACGGCGGGCGCGTGAAGCTCGCCGGCGAGGAGTGGTCGGCGCGGTCCCTGGAGGCCGGTGCCGTGTTCGCCGTCGGTGCCCCGGTGAGCGTCGTCTCGATCGACGGGGCCACCGCCGTCGTCACCGCCGCCCCGGTGGCCTCCGCCTCAGACCACCCGGCCGAACCCGACGCCGGACCCCAGGCCGGCTCCCCGCCGGCCCCGCCCCGACCCCCGGAGGGCTGACCCCGTGGACCCCACAGGCTTCCTGCTGACCGTCGTCCTCGTCCTGCTCCTGGTCTTCGTGGTGATCACGGTGGTCAGGGCGGTGCGGATCGTGCCGCAGGCCTCCTCGCTCATCGTCGAGCGCCTCGGCCGCTACTCGCGCACCCTCGAGGCCGGCCTGCACGTGCTCATCCCGTTCTTCGACCGGGTTCGCGCCCGCGTCGACCTGCGCGAGCAGGTCGTCTCCTTCCCGCCGCAGCCGGTGATCACCTCCGACAACCTCGTGGTGAGCATCGACACCGTCATCTACTTCCAGCCCACCGACCCGCGCGCCGCCACGTACGAGATCGCCAACTACATCCAGGGCATCGAGCAGCTCACCGTCACCACGCTGCGCAACGTCATCGGCTCGCTCGACCTCGAGCAGACCCTCACCAGCCGCGACCAGATCAACGGCCAGCTGCGCGGGGTGCTCGACGAGGCCACCGGCCGCTGGGGCATCCGCGTGAACCGCGTCGAGCTCAAGGCGATCGACCCGCCGGCGTCCGTGCAGGACTCGATGGAGCAGCAGATGCGCGCCGAGCGCAGCCGTCGCGCCGTGATCCTCACCGCCGAGGGCGAGAAGCAGAGCCAGATCCTCACCGCCGAGGGCGAGAAGCAGTCGGCCGTGCTGAGGGCCGAGGGCGCCGCCCAGGCCGCGATCCTGCGGGCGCAGGGCGAGGCCCGGGCCATCACGCAGGTCTTCGACGCCATCCACCGCGGCGACCCCGACCCGCGCCTGCTGGCCTACCAGTACCTGCAGACGCTGCCGCAGCTGGCGCAGGGGCCGGCCAACAAGATGTGGGTGATCCCCGCCGAGCTCACCGAGGCGCTGCGCGGCATCGGCTCCGCCCTGGGCGGGCGCGACGCCGGACCGGAGCCCAGCTGGGACGCGCAGGAGCGCAGGCCCCGGCGCGAGGCCCCCGGTGACGCGCCCACCCACGACGACGCCTTCGGCGAGACCCGGCTGCAGGACCCTGCCGACGCGCTGCGAGCCGCGCGCGAGGAGGCCGCCGGCGCCACCCGCGAGGCCGAGCGCAGCACCCCCGACCCCGGCGCCGGTCGCTCGTCCTCACCCGTGGCCCCGCAGCAGGCTCCCGCGCGGGTCGTGGAGCAGCCGGGCCAGCAGTCGCCCGCACCCCAGCCTCCGGCTGACGAGCAGCGGTGAGCGAGCCCCGGGGCCCGCAGGACCTGCCTCCCGAAGACCTCCGGGCGCAGGGTCCCCACGCCCCGCTCGTGGGCTACGGCCCGCCGGCGGGGGTACCGCCCTGGGCGCACGTGCGCCCGACCAACACCAAGGCCGTGCTGTCCGTGGCGCTGCTGTGGGCCCCGGTCGCCTCCATCGTCTTCGCCGTCCTGGCCCGCCGGGAGATCGCCCGCACCGGTGAGGCGGGGGCCGGTCTGGCCGCGTGGGGGCTGGGCATCGGCATCGCCGTCGTCAGCCTGTACGGGCTGTACTTCGTGGGCGTGCTCCTGTACCTCGGAGCGGTCGCCACCCTGGTCGGGGTGGGGGCGTCGTCGGGAGGGTCGTTCGGATGAACCCGCTGCTGTCGCTGGTGCTGCTCGTGGGGGGCCTGCGCGCCGCTCGCGTCCAGGGGGCGCGGGGAGACGCGCTGCTGCGCGCCCCCGGCCCGGCTGACGCGGCCGTCGCCGCGGGCCTCGTCGGGCTGGTGGCCCTGCTGGCCCTCACGGGTGTCGTGGTCGCGTGCTGCGCGGTCGGGCTGGCGGTCGTGCTCTTCGTCTGATCGGCTCCTCCCGTGGCAGACGACACCGCCGGCGGGGCGCAGGGCGAGCAGCAGGGCCAGCAGCCGGAACAGCAGCCGGACCAGCGGGGGGTGCGGTGGCTCTTCGCCGACCAGCTGGGCCCCCACTTCCTGGACGGCACCTCCCAGCGCGCGGTCCTCGTGGAGTCCACGCGGGTGTTCGCGCGCCGCACGTACCACCGCCGCAAGGCCCACCTGGTGCTCTCGGCGATGCGCCACCGGGCCGCCGAGCTGGGCGAGCGGGGTGTGCTCGTGCGGGCGGGCACCTACCGCGAGGGGCTCGCGCTCGCCCGCGAGCAGCTCACCGACGCCGAGCGGGCGGCGGGCCTGAGCGTCTGCGACCCGACGTCGCGGGCGGCCCGGCGCTTCGTGCGCGGCCTCGAGGGGGCCGAGGCGGTGCAGGTGCTGCCCGCCCGCGGCTGGGCGGTCAGCGAGGAGCAGTTCGCCCACTGGGCCGGGCGCAAGGGGCAGCCGGGCCAGCCGCGGCTGCTCATGGAGGACTTCTACCGCGAGGTCCGCAAGCACCACCACCTGCTGCTGGAGGGTGACGGCTCGCCGCTGGGCGGCACCTGGAACTACGACCACGACAACCGCGAGCCGGCGCCCAAGGTCCCCACGCTGGCCGAGGCCGCGGGCGTGGCCGAGCCCTGGTGGCCCCGCGAGGACGACATCGACGCCCAGGTGCGGGAGGACCTCGACCGGATGGTGCGCGACGAGGGGGTCACCTTCGTCGGGGAGGACGGCCCGCGCCGCTTCGCCGTCACCCGGCGCGAGGCGCTGGCCAACCTGCGGCACTTCCTGGCCCACCGGCTGGAGGCGTTCGGCCCCTACGAGGACGCGATGCTCGCCCAGGACCGCTGGATGGCGCACTCGCTGATGTCGGTGCCGCTCAACCTGGGCCTGGTGCACCCGGTGGAGGTGGCCGAGCGCGCGGAGGCGGCCCACCGCGAGCAGGGCGTGCGCCTGGCGAGCGCCGAGGGGTTCGTGCGCCAGGTGGTCGGCTGGCGCGAGTACGTCTGGCACCTCTACTGGCACCTGGGCGAGGACTTCGAGCGCGCCAACGAGCTGGGTGCCCGCGAGCCGCTGCCGCAGTGGTTCACCGACCTCGACGCCGACGGCGAGGTCCGCGCCGCGTGCCTGTCCGACGTGCTCGGCACGGTCCGCGAGGAGGGGTGGGCGCACCACATCCCGCGCCTGATGGTGCTGGGCGGGTACGCCCTGGCCCGCGGCTGGGACCCGCAGGAGCTCACCGCCTGGTTCCACACCCGCTTCGTCGACGGGTACGCCTGGGTGATGGCCGCCAACACCATCGGCATGAGCCAGCACGCCGACGGCGGCGTCGTCGCCACCAAGCCGTACTGGTCGGGCGGGGCCTACGTCGACAGGATGAGCGACTACTGCAAGCGCTGCCCGTACGACCCCAAGAAGCGCCTGGGCGAGGACGCCTGCCCCTTCACCGGCGGCTACTGGGCCTTCACCGCCCGGCACGAGGAGCGTCTGGCGGCCAACCGGCGCACCTCGCGGGCCGTCTCGGGCCTGCACCGCCTGTCCGACGCGGACGCCGTCGTCGCGCAGGAGGCCGACCGGGGCTCCTCGGCTCCCTGACCACCTCCCTGACCACCTCCCTGACCACCTCCCTGGTCAGCTCCCCGACCGGTGGCCGGGGTGGTGCTCCGGGGGGTGGTCCGCCCCGTTCCCGGCGTCCGGCGGCCCGTCGGCGCGGTGCTGGGCCTGGTGCGGCTGGGGGTGCATCCGGACGCCGAGCAGGGCGACGTCGTCGGGGGCCTGCCGCGGCACCAGCTGCAGCAGCACCGCGTCGCACAGGTCGTCGAGGGTGTGGCTTCGGGCGGCCTCGACGGCGCGCAGGAAGCGCTCCACCCCGACGTCGAGCGAGGCGTCGCGGCGCTCCACCAGGCCGTCGGTGCACAGCAGCACCGTGCTCCCGCGGGGGACGGACTCGGTGTGCTCGAGCCGCCACGACCCACCCGTGATGCCCTCGAGCCCCAGGAGCAGGCCCGTCGCGCCGTCGAGCAGCCGGGCGGGGCCCTCGGGGGGCAGCACCACCGGGGGCAGGTGCCCCGCGCTGGACCAGCGCAGCGTCGTCGTGCCGGCGCGGCGCTGGGCGGGGGTCTGCTCCAGCCGGGCGACGACGGCGGTGGCGGTGGTGTCGATCGCCAGGCGCCGCATGGCGGTGTCGAGGCGGGCGAGCAGCTGCGCCGGCGGCACGTCCTCCACCACGCCGAGGCCCCGGAGCATGCCGCGCAGCTGCCCCATCGCGGCGGCCGCGGCGGTGTCGTGGCCGACGACGTCACCGATCACCAGCACCGTCGCCCCACCGGGCTGCACGAAGGCGTCGTACCAGTCGCCCCCGACCTGCGCGGAGTGCGCCGCCGGGGTGTACCTGACGGCGAGCTCCAGGTCGTCGGGCTGCGGGGGCGCGGTGAGCAGCGCCCGCTGCAGCGCCTCGGCGATCTGCTGCTGGGAGGTGACCAGCCGGGCGGCCTCGACGGCGAGGCCGGCGCGGGCGGCCAGGTCGGCCAGCAGCTCCAGGTCCTCCCCGGAGGGCACCGGGCGCCCCCGTCCCGTGAAGCACGACAGGACGCCGACCACCCCCTCCCGCCCCCGCAGCGGCAGCAGCACGGCGCCTGCGGGGTCGAGCTCCACGACGGCGTCACGGGCGTCGCCAGCCGGCAGCCGGGCGGCCACCAGCTCGGCCGCACCGGCCTCCAGGACCACCACCCGGCCCCGCAGCAGCAGGCCGAAGGGGCCGGTGTCCACCTGCTCCGGCGCGGGACCGGCCCGGGCCAGCTGGTCCGCGGTCAGCGCCGCCGCCCGCTCCACCACCGGCAGCAGCGCCGCGTCGGCGTGCCACCACCCGGCGCTGGTCATCGTGGCGCGCGACGCCGGCCCGTCCCCCTCCACCACGCTCACCACGCACCAGTCGGCCAGCTGCGGCACCACCAGCGTGGCGAGGTGGGTGCCGAGCAGCCGGACGTCGGCCCGGGTCACGAGGTCCTCGGCGGCCCGCACCCGCAGGGCCGTGCGCTCCGCCTCCCGCCGGGCCAGCCGCTCGGCCTCCTCCAGGGCCAGGTGCACCTCCGTGGTCTCCACCGCGGCCCCCAGCACCCGCAGCACGCCGTCCTCGCCCTCCACGGCGCGCCCCCGCAGCGAGAAGTGCGCCACCGACCCGTCGGGGCGCACCACGCGGTGGGCGTCGGAGAACTCCCCCCGCTCCTCCACGGCCGCACCGACCGCGCCGAGCAGGCGCTCGCGGTCGTCGGGGTGCACCCGGCCGAGCACCGCGCTGATGCCCGCTGCGGCCTCCTCGCGGGTGAGGGCCAGGGCCTCGCGGAAGCGCTCGTCGGTGCTCAGGGCGTCGGTGGCGGGCTCCCACACGAACGTCCCGACGCGGGCGGCCTCGACGGCGAGGTGGCGCAGCTGGTCCTCGACGACCGCGTCGCGCTCCACACCGACCACCCCCGCGTCAGCACCCGGTCGGCGCCCGCGGGCGCGGGCGGAGCGGCTGCCACGGGCCACCGTCCTCCCTCCTCCCGCTCCCCGCACGGCGACGGCTCCGGCGACGGCTCCGGCGCCGGTCCCGGAGCCGACGACGTAGGGTCACCGCCCGTGACCTGGATCGAGGTGTCCCTGGTCCTCGTGGCGGGTCTGTGGGCCGGCACCATCAACGCCGTCGTCGGGTCCGGGACCCTCGTCACCTTCCCCGTGCTCGTGGCTCTGGGGTACCCGCCGCTGACCGCGACGGTCAGCAACGCCATCGGGCTGGTGGCGGGCGGGGTGTCGGGGGCCTGGGGGTACCGGCGCGAGCTGCGCGGCCAGGGCCGCCGCCTGGCGCTGCTCGTGCCGGCCTCGGTGGTGGGGGGCGCCGTCGGGTCCTCGCTGCTGCTGCACCTGCCCGAGGAGGCCTTCGAGGCCGTCGTCCCGGTCCTCATCGTGCTGGCGCTCGTGCTCGTCGTCGTCCAGCCGCGCCTGCAGCGCCGGCTGCGGCGCCGCGCCGAGGAGCGGGTGGGCACCGCTCCCGGCGGCCCGGACGGCAGCAGCCGGCTGCGGCCGTCGCGGTGGGTGCTCACCGCGGTGGTGTCCTCCACGCTGCTCATCAGCGTCTACGGCGGCTACTTCACGGCGGCGCAGGGGATCCTGCTGGTCGCGGTGCTGGGCAGCCTGCTCGACGAGGCGATGCAGCGCCTCAACGGTCTGAAGAACGTGCTGACGCTGGTGGTCAACCTCGTCGCCGCGACGTCGTACGTGCTGTTCGGCGCCGACCGCATCGACTGGACCGTCGCCGGGCTCATCGCGGTGTCGTCGCTGGTGGGCGGCGCCCTCGGCGCCCGCTACGGGCGGCGGCTGCCGCCGGTGGCGCTGCGCGCGGCCATCGTCGTGCTCGGCACCGTCGCGCTCCTGCGCATCGTCGGGTCGCAGGCCGGCTGGTGGTGACCCGGGCGGCCTTGCCGCGCACCGGCGGCAGCTGGGGCGTCAGGCCGTGCTCGGGGTCTGCGCCGGCGCCTGCTCCTGCGCCTCCACCGGCTGCTCGTGCGCTTCGGCGGAGGTGCGCTCCTCGGCGTTCCAGGTGACCACCGCCGCCCACGCGACGGCGGCGAGCGGCACCGACAGCACCGCACCGACGACGCCGCCGAGCACGGTGCCCGCCGTCAGGGCCAGCAGGATGGCCAGCGGGTGCAGCGAGAGGGCGCGGCCCAGCAGCACCGGCTGCAGCAGGTTGCCCTCCACCTGGTTCACGACGACCACGATGGCGACGACGACGAGCGCGGGGACCGGGCCCACGGTGACGAGCGCGACCAGCGCGGCGACCACCCCGGCCGCGACCGCCCCGACGATGGGGACGAACGCGGCGACGAAGGTCAGCAGCGCGATGGGCAGGGCCAGGGGCACCCCGACCACCGCCACCCCCACCCCGATCAGGACGGCGTCGACCAGCGCCACGGTCGCCGTGCCGCGGACGTACCCGCCCAGCACCGCCGCCGACCGCTGACCGACCCTCTCGAGGCGGCGGTGGCGGGGACCGCGGACGCCGCTGATGAGGAAGGCCCAGATGCGCGGACCGTCCTTGAGGAAGTAGAAGAGCAGGAAGAGCGCCAGCACCGTGCCGGTGGCGACCTGCGTGATGACGCCGAGCCCCGCCAGCGCTCCCGAGCGGAACCCGGCGCCGGTCAGGACGCCGAGGGCCGCGTCGCGGGCCTGCTCGACCTGGGCGTCGCTGACCGGCAGACCGCCCTCGACCACGAAGCGCTGGACCTCGGCGAAGCCCTCCTGGGCGCTGGACCGCAGCTGGGGCCACTGGTCGCGGACGCCGCCGACCACGGCCCAGCCCACGGCGGTCAGGACGACGGCCCCGCCGAGCAGCACCAGGCCCGTCGCGAGCCCCCGTCCCAGGCCGCGTCCGACCAGCCACCGCACCAGCGGGGCGGCAGCGGCGGCGACCAGCGCGGCGAGCAGCAGCGGGACGACCACCAGCCGCAGCTGCAGGCACGCGTAGACCACGACGACACCCAGCGCGACCACCACGAGCAGCTGCAGGCACCGGGTGGCGGTCCTGCCCAGCCCGTCGACCCACGGGGAGGTCGGGGGCGCTGCCAGCACGGGCGGCTCGTGGGTCCGGCCGCCGTCGGGCTCTGGGGTCGTCGCTCGGGGGCGCGCGGGCTGGGGCGGGGGGTCCTGCACGCCCCTGACGGTCCGGCACCCCGGTCGGTGTGTCCACCGGAGGGGCGCCTCCTGGGACGTGCGGAGCCGCCCCGGTCTCGGCCTCCGACCTCCGACCCCCGACGACCGGTGGCCACGAGGCCACCGGTCGTCGGGGGTCGTCGGTGCGGGACGCTCCGGGACGGGTCCGTCAGGAGACGACGCGGAAGGTGGCGTCGGCTCGGTCCTGCGCGGAGCTGATGGGGTCCACCCTCAGCTCGAGGGCGTAGTGGCGCAGGTACCGGTCGGGGAAGTTGGCGGACCTGTAGGAGGTCGCGGACGAGTCGCTGAGGCCCGCCACCGGGGTGAAGGAGGCGTCACCCCGGAAGGCCCCGGACCCGTCGTTGCGCTGCAGCTCCACGGCGAACCCGTAGTGGCGCAGGAAGTAGCCCGGGAAGTTCACCGACTCGAGGGAGACGTTGCCCGAGACCCCGTCCAGGCCCTTGCGGATGCGGAACTGCGCGTCCTCGGCGGGTGAGACGTTCGCCGCGACACGACCCTTGAAACCGGCGTGGCGGACGTGGCCGCCGTCGACGTTCACCGCCGCCAGCCGGTTGACCGGTGCGCTGTAGGCCGCCAGGACGCGGCTCTCCTCCGCCGCGGTCAGGCTCATGATCGAGCCGTGGCGCTTGAGGTTGGTGCCCAGGCTGTAGTCAGCGGGCGCGTGCTTGCGGTAGCTGGCGGTGTCGCTGAGGTTGGTCGAGGTGGCCGGCGTGTAGCCGCTGCCGGTGGCGTACTGGTCGAGCCACAGGTTCCACTCGGCCTCGCCGTTGACCTGCTGCCACATCGGGCCCTCGACGTTGGTGGCGCCGGGCGTCCCCCCGTTGGAGAAGCCCGAGCGGGCCAGGTTCCCGAGGTTCGTCCACGTCCCGAGGACGCTGTTGCTGCCCTCGATGACGATCTCGCGGTTCAGGCAGCTGGCGCGGTAGTAGCGGAACCCGCCGGGGCTGCTGGGAGCCTCGATGATCTGCGTGTCGATGACCTCCTGGCCCGCCGGCGGCACGAGGTAGGGACGCGAGGCGCTGACCGTGCGGAAGTCCGTGGTGGTGGCGTAGAAGATCTGGTGCTTCGTTCCGCCCTCGGCGGCGGGCGCGTTGCTGGCCCAGTAGATGACGTAGGCGTTGCTGGCCGGGTCCCAGATCGCCTCCGGGGCCCAGGCGTTCTTGCCCTGGATGCCGGTCGCGACGTCGACCAGGCGCGGCGCGGACCAGGTGACGAGGTCGCTGGACTCCCAGACCACGAGGTTGCGGCTGCCGTTGTTGATGGCGTCGCCCCAGTTCTGCCCGCAGTCGATGCACAGGTCGGTGGCGATGATCCAGTACCGGTCACCGGCCGGGGAGCGCACCAGGGCGGGGTCGCGGACGCCCCTGGTCCCCACGGTGCTCAGCAGCGCCGGCTCGCCCCCGTTGAGGTCGCTCCAGCGCATCCCGTCCTTGCTGTGGGTGAAGTAGATCTGCTGGCCCCGGGAGCCCTCCCCGATGAAGTGGACCATCAGGTAGCCCGTGTAGGGGTCTGCGGCGTCCGCGCGCTGGGCGGGCTGGACGCCGACCAGCAGGGCGAGCACCAGGGGCAGCGCTGCGAGCACCGCCAGGCAGCGGGTGCGAGCACGACGTAGACGTGGCGACATCGACCGTCTCCTCCAGTCTGCATGCGCTCCGTTGCGCATGTGAGCGCTCACTTTTATCGATAACCCTGCGAGGTGCAAGATCCGTCGGACCGCTGAGCGCGCCGTCCGCCCCGCTCCGACCGCTCCGGGTGACGGACCCGGTGGCCGTCCACCCGGCGGCGGGCACCCACGGCACGGGCGCCGCGGCTAGGCCGGCGGGGGAGGGGCGGCGTCCGTCCCGAGGGCCCAGAAGGCGACGGCGCTGGCTGCGGCGACGTTGAGGGAGTCCACGCCGCCGTGCATGGGGATGCGCACGACGGTGTCGGCGGCCGCGACGCTGGCGGGGGTGAGGCCCGCGCCCTCGGTGCCGAGCAGGAGGGCGAGCCTCTCGGGGCGGCGCGCGGCGAAGTCCTGCAGCGCCACGGAGTCGTCGGACAGGGCGAGCGCTGCGACGTGGAAGCCGGCGTCCTTGAGCTGGTCGATGCCCGCGGGCCAGGGCTCGATGCGGGTCCAGGGGACCTGGAAGACGGTGCCCATGCTGACCCGCACGCTGCGGCGGTAGAGGGGGTCGGCGCAGCGCGGGGTGACCAGCACGGCGTCCACCCCGAGGCCGGCAGCGGACCTGAAGACGGCGCCGGTGTTCGTGTGGTCGACGACGTCCTCCAGCACGGCGACCGTGCGCGCGCCGCGGAGCAGGTCGGCGACCGCGGCGAGCACCGGGCGGTGCATCGACGCGATGGCCCCGCGGTGCACGTGGAAGCCGGTGATGGCCTCCAGGACGGGCTCCTCGGCGACGTAGACCGGTGCGCCGGCGGCCTCGCAGGCGGACAGGACGTCGGTGAGGTCGGGGAGCCAGCGGGGGGCGACGAGCAGGGAGCGGGGTCGGTGGCCGGCGCGGAGGGCGCGGCGGATGACCTGGGTGGACTCGGCGATGAAGAGGCCTTCGGCGGGTTCGCGGACGCGGCGCAGGGCGACGTCGGTGAGGTCGGTGTAGTCGGCCAGGCGTGGGTCGGCGGGATCGTCGAGATGGATCACTGGTGCTCCGCTGCTGCCGGGCGCGGGCCGGTGCGAGCAGGCGCCGCGAGGGTCGCGGTGACGCTACCCACCGCCCGACCACCTCGGGGATGCGGGTGGTGCGAGCAGCGGTGGGGGTGCAACCCCGGTGACGAGCGCCGCGCGCCGCACGGCCGCCGCCGTCACCGCTGCCCCCACCGCTCCCCGGTCGCGGCCGGCAGCTGCCGCGGGGCACCGAGCAGGGCGGTGACCAGCACACCCACCACGCTGCCGGTGCAGACGAGCGCGGCCAGCACGACGAGCTGGAAGCGCGCCGCGTCCACCGGGCTGGCCCCGCCCAGCAGGGCGCCGATGAACGCGCCCGGCAGCGTCACCAGCCCGGTGGTGCGGGTCTGGTCGAGGGTGGGCACGAGGGACTCGCGCACCGCCTCGCGCGCCACGTCGAGCACCGCCCGGCGGGGCGTGGCACCCAGCGACAGCCACGCCTCCACCTCGTCGCGGCGGGCGTGCAGCCCGGTCAGCAGGTGCCGCCCGGCCAGGGTGGCCGAGGTCATGGTGCCGCCCAGCACGATGCCGCCCAGGGCCACCGCGTAGCGGGCCGAGAGCGGCAGCACCCCCACGGCGAAGACCACCCCGAGGACGACGAGGGCGCCGGCGGTGCACGCCACCGCGACCGCGCGCAGCGCTGCGGGGAGCCCCTGGAGGGGGGCGAGGCGGCGTGAGGCGGTCCAGACCGCGGTCGCGAGCATCACCGCCAGCACCCCTGCGGCCAGGGCGGGGGCGTGGTCGAAGACACCGCGCAGCACCAGGGCGACGGCGGCCAGCTGCAGCGCGCCGCGCAGGACGGCCGTCAGCGGCGCAGTTCCCCAGGGCCCCACGGCCACCCCCGCGACCCGCAGCACCACCAGGGAGACGGCGAGCAGCACCGCGACGCCCAGGAGGAGGCGCAGCAGCTGTTCTGCCCCGGGCGTCACGAGAGGGAGACGAGGGGTCGGACCGCGACCACGTTCACCCCCACGTGCCGACACCCTTCCACCTCCGCGCCGTGGACGGGGGAGATCCGCACGGGGGGCGGGGCGGCGAGGCCCGACCTACGATCACCGCGGTGGTGGGCCGGGGAGCGTCGGACGGTCCCGTCGGAGGGCGGGACGAGAGGCCCGCGGGGCAGCAGCAGGGGTGGGGACGCGGCCGCGTCCCGGCGCCCCCGCGGGGCCTCGCGGAGCACTGCGACCCCGTGAGCAGAGGTCCCGCCACCCCGCTCGCAGAGAGGTCGCCAGTCATGACACCGCAGCCCGGCTACTCCACCTACGACGACGTCCTCACGGGGAAGTGCCCCTTCGGGGGGAGCACGGTCGGGGGTGTGCAGGCGAGCCCGCCGACCCTGTCGGACTGGTACCCCGACCGGCTGCGCGTCGAGCAGCTGCACCGGGACGGCGTCGCCGCCGACCCGCTGGCGGACCTCGACCACCGCGCCGCCTTCGCCACCATCGACCTCGCCGAGCTGAAGGCCGACATCACCCGGCTGCTGACGACGTCGGTCTCCTGGTGGCCCTCGGACTACGGGAACTACGCGCCGCAGATGATCCGGATGGCCTGGCACTCCGCCGGCACCTACCGCATCGCCGACGGCCGCGGCGGGGCCGGTCAGGCGATGCAGCGCTTCGCCCCGGTCAGCAGCTGGTGGGACAACGGCAACACCGACAAGTCGCGGCGCCTGCTCTGGCCGATCAAGCAGAAGTACGGCGCCGCGCTGTCGTGGGCCGACCTGATCGTCCTGACCGGCAACTGCGCGCTGGAGGTCATGGGCTTCCCCACCACCGGCTTCGGCGGCGGCCGGCGCGACGCGTGGGAGGCCGACGACGCCACGTACTGGGGCCCCGAGCACCTCGACATGACCCGGGCCGGGTCGTACGACGACATGGTCGACCGCTCCGGCCGGTGGACGGCCGAGCCCGGTGAGCCCGGGTACGAGCTCCAGCAGCCGCTGGCCGCCTCGCACCAGGCGCTCATCTACGTCAACCCCGAGGGGCCCAACGCCGACGGCGACCCGGCCGCCTCCGCCGTCGACATCCGCATCACCTTCGGCCGCATGGCCATGAACGACGTCGAGACCGTCGCCCTGATCGCCGGGGGCCACGCCTTCGGCAAGAGCCACGGCGCGGTCCCCGCGGAGCAGATCGGCGCGCCGCCCGAGATGGCCCCCATGGAGGCGATGGGCCTTGGCTGGCACAACCCCGTGGGCTCGGGCAACGCCGAGCACACGATGACGAACGGCATCGAGGGCTCCTGGACGCCGAACCCCACGCAGTGGGACAACGCCTACCTCGAGAACCTCTTCGGGTACGAGTGGGAGCAGACCCGCAGCCCCGCCGGGGCGCTGCAGTGGACGCCGTCCGACCCGTCGGCCCCGCGCACCCCCGACGCCCACCGCGAGGGCGTCAGCCACCCGCTGATGATGATGACCAGCGACATCGCCCTCAAGGTCGACCCGGTCTACCGCGAGGTGTGCCAGCGCTTCCTGGCCGACTTCGACCTCTTCACCCGGGAGTTCTCGAAGGCGTGGTTCAAGCTGACCCACCGCGACATGGGGCCGAAGTCGCGCTACCTCGGCTCCGAGGTCCCCGCCGAGGACTTCATCTGGCAGGACCCGCTGCCCGTCCGTCAGCACCCGGTCATCGGCGGCGCTGACCTGGAGCGCCTCCGGGGGGCCGTGCGCGGCGCGGGGCTGTCCACCTCCGACCTGGCCTTCACCGCCTTCTCCTCCGCGGTGACGCACCGCGGCTCGGACCAGCGCGGCGGGGCCAACGGGGCCCGGGTCGCGCTGGCGCCCCAGAAGGACTGGGCGGTCAACCGCCGCACGGTCCCCGTGGTCGCCGCCCTGCGCGAGGTCGTGGACGCGTTCAACGCCTCGGGCAGCGCCCGGGTGAGCCTGGCGGACGCGATCGTCCTCGGGGGCTGCCTCGCGGTCGAGGACGCGGCCGCCGCGGCGGGGTTCGCGGTCGAGGTGCCCTTCACCCCCGGTCGCGTCGACGCGACCCAGGAGCAGACGGACGTCGCGCAGTTCCAGTGGCTCGCGCCGGTGGTCGACGGGTTCCGCAGCTACGAGCAGCCCGACCTCGCGTCGGTCACCGACGTGGCCCCCGAGCGGTTCTTCCTGGACCAGGCGGCCCTGCTCGGCCTGAGCGCGCCGCAGTGGGTGGTGCTGACCGGTGGGCTGCGCGCGCTGGGCTGCAACCACGACGGGTCGTCCACCGGCGTGTTCACCGACCGGGTGGGCGCGCTCACGACCGACTTCTTCACGACCCTCACGAGCACGGACCTGCAGTGGACCAAGGCCGACGAGGCGGCTGGACGGTCCACCCGGTTCACCCTGGACGACCGCGAGAGCGGTGAGGTGGTGCGCACGGCGACCCGCAACGACCTGGTCTTCGGCGCGAACGCCCAGCTGCGGGCCGTCGCCGAGGTCTACGCCGCCCGCGACGGCGGGCAGCGGTTCGTGCGCGACTTCGTCGCCGTGTGGGACCAGCTGATGATGGCGGACCGCTTCGACGTGCCGTCGTCGGAGCCGTCGTCGCCGGCGGCCCCTCGGGCCGGGGCGGCGCGCGCCGCCTGAGACCGCTCCGGGCTCCGGCGGTCGCCGCCGGAGCCCGGAGGGGGTTGGCTGGGCCCATGAGCGAGCTCACCGACGCCGACGTCGACCTGTCCTTCCGCCTCGACGGGAGGGTCGCCCTGGTCACGGGCGGCGTCTCGGGCATCGGCAGCGCCATCGCGGGTGCCTTCGCCGAGCGGGGAGCGCGCGTCGTCGTCGTCGACCTCGACGCGGAGGCGGCGCAGCGCCGGGCCGACGAGCTGGGCGGCGGTGCCTTCGGGCTGGGGTGCGACGTCTCCGACGCGGACTCGGCGCAGGCGGCCGCCGACGCCGCCGTCGAGCGCACCGAGGCCGTCGACGTGCTCGTGAACTGCGCCGGCATCGTCGACCTCGCCCCGGCGGAGGAGCTGACCGCGCGGGCCTGGGACCGCACCATCGCGGTGAACCTGACCGGCACGTTCCTCATGAGCCAGGCGGTCGGCCAGCACATGCTCGCCGCGGGCCGCGGCAAGGTCATCAACCTCGCCAGCCAGGCCGCCACCGTGGGGCTGCTGGAGCACGCCGCGTACTGCGCCTCCAAGGCCGGGGTGCTCGGTCTGACCCGGGTGCTGGCCGCGGAGTGGGCCGGTCGCGGCGTCACCGCCAACGCCATCTCCCCGACGGTGGTGCTCACCGAGCTGGGCAGGAGGGCGTGGGCGGGGGAGAAGGGCGAGGCGGCGAAGGCGGAGATCCCGGTGGGTCGCTTCGCGCTGCCGCGCGAGATCGCCGGAGCGGCGCTGTTCCTGGCCAGCGGCGCCTCCGACATGGTCAACGGCGCCGACCTCGTGGTCGACGGCGGCTACACGATCCGCTGACGCTCGGGCACCGGCGGTCAGGCCGTCAGCACCTGGTAGCCCGCCGACGGCGTCGTCCGCGGGGCTGTGGTGAGCAGCGCGCGGGGGAACCGGTGCGCCGGCACGGGCGGTGAGTGCAGGTAGCCCTGCACGGTGTCGCAGCCCGCGCGGGCGAGCACCGCGAGCTCCTCCTCGCGCTCGACGCCCTCCGCGACGACCTCCACGCCGAGCCGGTGGCCCAGGTCGACGATGGCGGCGACCAGCACGTCGTCGGCGGGCTCGTCCGTGCCCCGCGGGAACAGGGCCCTGACGAAGGACCGGTCCACCTTGATCTCGTCGATCGGCAGCTGGCGCAGGTACGACAGCGACGAGAAGCCCGTGCCGAAGTCGTCGATGGAGACCCGCACCCCGGTGGCCTTGATCTCCGCCAGCACCTGCGCGGCCGCCGCGGGGTCGGCCACCAGCGCCTCCTCGGTGATCTCCAGGCAGAGCAGCTCCGGGGCGACGCCGTGGCGCTCCAGCAGCTCCGCCACCCCCAGGGCGAAGCCGGGGCGCACCAGGCAGGGCGCCGTGATGTTCACCGAGACCGGCACCCGGTGCCCCTGGCGGAGCCAGGAGCGGCACTGGTGCAGCGCCTCGGCGAGGACCTTGCCGGTGAAGGCCGCCGCCAGGCTGGAGGAGGTGGCCAGGGCGATGAACTCCGCGGGGGGCAGGAGCCCCCGGGTGGGGTGCTGCCACCGGGCGAGCGCCTCGACGCCCACCAGCCGCCCGTCGGCCACGGACACCTTCGGCTGCAGGTGGACGACCAGCTGGTCGTCGGCGTCCAGCGCGCGGCGGAGGTCGTCCAGGGCTGACAGCTGCCGCGCGTCGTGCTGGTCGGTCGCGGCGTCGTAGACGGCCGTGCCCGACCCGCTGCGCTTCGCGGCGTACATGGCGACATCGGCCTCGCGCAGCAGCTGGTCGCCGATGACGGCGCGCTGGGCGGGGTCAGCCGGCAGGGCGGACGCCGGGCGGTGGGCGACGCCGATGCTGACCCCGATGCTGACGGGGACCGTGCGGTCGCGGGCGGCGGTGCGCAGCAGCGTCGCGTGGCGCGTGGTGGTGCTCCGCAGCCGCTCGGCGACCCCCAGGGCCTCGGACGCGTCGAGCCCGGGGAGGAGCACGGCGAACTCGTCACCGCCCAGGCGCACCAGCAGGCCGAGGTCGTCCAGGCCGGTGGCGGTGTGGGTGCTGACGGCGCGCAGCAGCTCGTCACCGGCGGCGTGGCCCAGGGTGTCGTTGACCTCCTTGAACCTGTCGAGGTCGAGCACCAGCACCGCGACCTGCTGCCCGCGGGCGAGGACGCCGTCGAGCTCCAGCGAGAGGCGGGCGCGGTTGGCGAGGCCGGTCAGGCCGTCGTGCAGCGTCTGGTGGCGCAGCTGCTCGACGAGGTCCCCCTGCAGGGCGCGGGCGCGCTCGGCGAGGGTCCAGGCGGTCAGCGACCCCAGGCAGGCGGCGGCGAAGAAGCCGGCGTGCACCAGGGCGAACAGCCACGGGTGCTGCATGTGGGCGAGGCTGTGGCCGTAGACGTCGTGCGGCCACAGGGTGCCGACCAGGCCGTGCTCCAGCAGCACCCAGCCGACGGCAACGGTGAAGGGTGCCCACGCCTCGTAGAGGGCCACCACGGGGACCATCACGAAGAAGTGGAAGTGCGCCTCGATGTACCCGCCCGAGACGGACACGAGGTACGACGAGCACGCCATGAGCCCCGCAGCCGCCGCGCACGAGGCGAGGACCGGGTGCACCCGCAGGCGCCCCCGCGTCAGCTGCTCGGCCGCGGCGACCAGGTAGAGCGCCACCGGCACCGCCAGGAGCACCGCCACGGCGACGGGGGTGCCGCGGACGGCCGCCCAGGCGGCCAGCAGCGGCAGGTGGACGAGCAGGACCCCGGTGACCCAGCGGTGGCGGGTGCGCCAGACCTCGGACGGGAGGGCGAGCGTGCCCGGCAGGCGCCACGTGGTGCGTGCGGCGGCCGACGTCGGAGGTGTCACTCCTGAGGCATCGGCGTCCTCGTGGCCCGCTTGCGCGAGCGCTGCGCCGTTCGGGTGCCCACTGCTCATGACTCCGCCCGGCCCGGGCGCGAGAGGATGCACGGGTGCGGGGAGGAGCGCTGTGAGCGCGTGCGTCGACGGGCTGTTCGTCTACCCCGTCAAGGGGCTGGCGCCGCAGCCGCTCGACGCCGTGGAGCTGGAGCCCGGACGGGCCTTCCCCTCCGACAGGGTGTTCGCGCTCGCCCGCCCCGACGGCCCGTACGCGCCGGGGCTGCAGCGCGGCATCTCGAAGCGGTCGTTCTACGTGCTGGTCGCCGAGGCGCGGCTGGCGGGGCTCGACACCCACCTCGACGTCGCGACGCAGGTGCTGACCGTCGGCGTCCGCGGCCACCGGGTGCTGGCGGCGGACCTGTCCGACGAGCAGGGCCGCGAGGACGCGCTGGCCTTCTTCGCCCGGGTGCTCGACCTGCCCGCGGGTGTGCGCCCCGTCCTCGCCCGCGACGCCGGGCGGCGCTTCACCGACTCCGCCCCCGACTCCGACCGGGCGATGGAGTTCGTGTCCCTCATCAACCTGGCCTCGGTGGCCGACCTCGCCCGTCGCTGCGGCTCCGAGGTCGACCCGCTGCGCTTCCGCGGCAACATCCACCTCGCGGGCCTGCCGGCGTGGGAGGAGCTCGGGCTGGTGGGCCGGGAGTTCACCCTCGGCGGCGTGCGCCTGCGCGGGACGTCGGTCACCGAGCGCTGCGCCGCCACCGAGGTGCGCCCCGGCAGCCCCGTCCGCGACCTGCCGGTGCCGCGGCTCCTCGTGGAGCACTACGGCCACGCGTACATGGGGGTGTACGCCGAGGTGGTCGACGGCGGCCGCCTGACCCTCGGCGACGCGCTGAGGCGGGGTGGGTTCGCTGCCTGAGCGCCCCGGGGTCCTGCGGCTGGTGGTCGCCGAGCGCCGCGAGCTCACCCGCGACGTCGTCCTGCTCGTCCTGACCGCACCCGACGGCTCGGCCCTGCCCGGGTACGCCGCCGGTGCGCACGTCACGGTCACCGCGCCGAGCGGCCGGCGGCCCAGCTACAGCCTCGCCGAGGCCGGCAGCGCCGCCCCGCGGCGCTACGTCATCGCCGTGCGGCGCTCCGAGGTGGCGCTGGGTGGTCGAGGGGGCTCGGTGAGCCTGCACGACGACGTGCGCGCCGGGGACGTGCTCGAGGTGACCCCGCCGCGGAACCGCTTCCCGCTGCTGCCCGCGCGGCGGTACGTGCTCATCGCGGGCGGGATCGGCATCACCCCCGTCCGCGCGATGGCGCAGGAGCTGCGCGCCCGCGGCGACGCCGCCGTGGAGCTGCTGTACCTGACCCGCGACGCCGGCAGCGCCCCCTTCCTGGAGGAGGTCACCGCCGACGGCGCGGTGGTGCACCACAGCGCGGTCGGCTCCGACGGGGAGGGCGGGCGGCTCGACCTGTGGCCGTGGCTCGCCGAGCCCGACGACGACGCGCGCGTCTACTGCTGCGGGCCGGTGGCGCTGCTCGACGAGGTGCGGGCGCTGACCGTGCACTGGCGGCCGAGCCGCGTGCACGTGGAGGAGTTCGCCGGGGTCGACGCCACCGGCGTCGGCGCCGAGCCCTTCACCGCGGTGTGGGAGCCGACCGGTGAGCGCGTCGACGTGCCCGCCGACCGGACCCTGCTGTCGGCGCTGCGGCGGGCCGGGCTGCCGGTCGACGGCGACTGCGAGGCCGGGACCTGCGGCACCTGCCGGCTGCGGCTCGTCGCCGGGGAGGCGCTCCACCGCGACGTCGTCCTCGAGGAGTCCGAGCGCGCCGGAGCCGTCATGCCGTGCGTGTCGCGGGCGGTCAGCGAGGAGCTGGTCCTCGCACCTCCGGCTCCCTGAGGAGGCCGGCCCCGCCGCCGGCGGCCCCTGCGGAACGCGACCCGGGGCACCGGTGTTGCACCAGCTGATGGCCACTCCCGCGACGTCCGCTCCCACCCCCACCCCCTCCTCGACCGCTGCTCGAGCGCCCCGCCGCTGGCTGCCGAAGCGCGTCCTGGTGACGGCGTCGGCGGCCGAGACGCCTCACGGGCAGCAGGTGGTCGAGAGGGTCACCGCCGCCGGTGTCGAGGACGTGCAGCTGCTGCGCGGCGACCGCCTCCCGTCGCTGCGCGGCGACGACGAGCGCGCCACCTACGCCCTCGCCAAGTCGACGCTCGCGGTGGTCACCTCGCCGCCGTCGGCCCGGAAGCTCGTGCCCATCCCGCCCAGCGCCGACTGGCGGCTCGACCTCGCCGTCGGCTGCCCGGCGCACTGCCAGTACTGCTACCTCGCGGGGTCGCTCGCCGGTCCGCCGGTCACCCGCGTCTACGCCGACCTGCCCGAGGTGCTCTCCGCCATCGGCACCCACGTCGGCCGGGGCGGCGTCACCACCGGCACCGAGCGCCACGGCGAGGGCACCACCTTCGAGGCCTCCTGCTACACCGACCCCCTCGGCATCGAGCACCTCACCGGCTCCCTCGCCGCGACGATCGCCCACGTCGGCACCACCGAGTGGCCGAGCCCGGTGGGCCTGCGGTTCACCACCAAGTTCGACGACGTCGAGCCGCTGCTCGCCCTCCCGCACGGGCGCCGCACCAGGGTGCGGTTCAGCGTCAACAGCGCCGGACCCAGCGGCGGCGAGCGCTTCGAGGGCGGTACCGCCCGGGTGCGCGAGCGGCTCGGCGCGCTGCGGCGCCTCGCGCTCGCGGGGTACCCGGTGGGGCTGACCATCGCGCCCGTCATCCCCGCCCCGGGCTGGCAGGACGCGTACGGGCAGCTGCTCGACGACGTCGCCGCCGCGGTGGCCGGCGCACTGGACCTCGACCTCACCGCCGAGGTGATCACCCACCGGTTCACCCCGAAGAGCCGCGACGTGCTGCTCGGCTGGTACCCGGGCACGAAGCTCGAGATGGACCCGGAGCAGCGGACCACCAAGCGCGGCAAGTACGGGTCGGTGAAGCACGTCTACCCCAAGGACGTGATGGTCGAGGTCCGCACCTGGTTCCAGCGCGAGCTGGCCGCCCGGGTGCCCGAGGCCCGGTTGCTCTACTTCACCTGAGCGTCGACCTGAGCGGGGGGCGGGTCGGACACCTGACGACGACGAGGAACTCCTCCCCGGCTGCGACCTCGGTCCCTGTCCAGGGCTGCTCCAGGTGGCCGTCGTCGTCGGGGTCGGAGCCCCGCAGCGCCCGGCCGCCCGGGACCCGGTGGACGGGCTCGGGCTCGCCGCCGGGGCGGACGACGAGGAGGTCGACCACCCGGCCGCAGACGTCGACCTCCGGCTCGAGGTGGTGGTGGGTCCTGGTGAGAGCAGCGGAGCCGACCGGGCCGGCCGGGCCGGTGCGCAGGCAGCCCAACTCCACGAGCTGGTCGCGCTCCACGGCGTCACCGCAGCACGAGTGCTCCCACCCGCTGAGGTGGACGACGACGTCGACCGCCGGTCCCGCCGGGAGCTGGCTGTGCTGGCGGCGCCGGCTCACGGCTCGCCCAGCCCGGGACGGGTGACGGGGCCGGTCAGGAGCACGAGGCGGGTGCCGTCGTCGGCGCGCCACGACTGCACGCGCCCCCGGGCCAGGCGCACGGAGCCTGCGGCGGCGGGTCGTGCGCGGGAGGCGTCGGACAGCACGCGCATCCCTCCCACCTCCGGGCTGCCGG
>JAKONK010000016.1 GCA_022701985.1 Actinomycetales bacterium | reverse complement strand
GGTCGGTGGTGCTGCGGGAGGCGGCGGGCACCCGAGGACGGTACGACGCGTCACCCCTGCTCGCCGTGACGGTCGAGGACCCCTGCGCCACCGGTCCCGGCGGGCGTGCTCGCGCCCGGGCGCCGGTCACCACCGTCACCGAGGTGCGGTACCTCCTCCAGACCGCAGCAGGTGCTCCGCCAGGACGGGGCGCAGGCGCTCCAGCAGCACGTGCCCGTCAGCTCCGCGCACGACCGGCACCGGAGCGTCCTCCTCAGCGCCGGTCGGCGTCGCGCTGACGCCGACCTGCCGCAGCGCGATGGCGACCACGTGCTCGGGGTGCTCGCGGGCGAACTCCTCGTAGGTCGCGGGGTCGTGCTCGCCGTCGTCGCCCACGAGGAGCCAGCGCACGTCGGGGAAGTCCGCGCGGAGCCGCTGCAGGCTGCGCCGCTTGTGGACGCGACCGTCGCGGAAGACCCCCTCGGGGGTGGGGCCCCACTGCGTGAGCAGCAGGGGACCGGCGGGGAACCCGCAGCGGGCCAGGAAGCGGGCCAGCGGACCGTTGAAGTTCCACGGGCCGGTGCTCAGGTAGACGACGGGGGTGCCGGTCCCCCCGAGCTGGACGTGCGCGGCCGTGACCAGGTCGGCCATCCCGTCCACCGCGACCCGCTGGGCGAAGGCCCGGCTCATGGTCTGCCAGGCCGCGCGCACCGGGTGCTGCAGACCCGTCACGAGGGCGGTGTCGTCGATGTCGCAGACGATCCCGGTGCGAACCCCCGGGGCCGCGACGTGCACGGTCGCCTCCACGGGGGGCCTGCGGCCGACCCTGAGCACCACGGTGCGCTCGCCCGGCTCCAGGGTCCACGGCAGCGCCGCGTCGACGAACCCGCCGGGGCCGCTGCGGACGCGGTGCTCCTCGGTCTGGCCCTCGGCGGTGATGTCGACGTCGACGCGGGAGCGCTGCAGCGTCACCAGGCGGTGCCAGGCCGTGACGCCCCGGACCTCGCTCGGCTGGCGCCGCGCCGGAGCGAGGACGACGCGAGCCAGCACCCTCGTGCTGCCGCCCAGTCCGTATCCCGGGTAGGGCAGGACGGCGCTGCTCCAGCCCCTCCGCGCCAGGACGGAGGCGACGGCGTCGCGGCGTGCGCGGCCCAGGCGGAACAGCGCCGATCCCAGCCGTGACACGGGCTCCGGCGAGACGGTGTTTCCTGGGGCACTCATCCCGCGAGTCTGGGGCCTGCACCGCGGCCCGGGTCTCGCGGCTCAGGTCTCGCGCACGGCCTCGAGGTCGATGGTGATGCGCAGGGTGGTCCCGAAGATCGCCACGCCCAGCCCGAAGGCCTCCTTCCACCGCATCGCGAAGTCGTCGCGGCTGAGCTGCGCGGTGGCCTGGAAGGCGACGCGCTCACCGCCCCAGGGGTCGGTGCCGGTGCCGGTGCACCTCAGCGCCAGGGGCACCTGGCGCGCGCGGCCGTTCAGGACCAGCTCCCCGTTGAGCTGCCACCCCCCGTCGCCGTCCGACAGCAGGCCCCGCCCCTCGTAGGTGATCCAGGGGTGGTTGGCCACGTCGAGGAAGTCGGCGCTGCGCAGGTGCTCGTCGCGCTTGGCGACGCCGGAGTCGATGCTCGCGGCGTCGATGCGCACCTGCACCGACGACTCGGTGAACGACTCCGCCACGACCACGACCCCTTCCAGCCGCGACAGGCGACCGGTGACCGCGGACAGGCCGAGGTGGTGGGCGGTGGCTGCCAGCGAGGTGTGGTCGGGGTCGATCACCCAGCGCCCGGCGGGGGGCACGTCCGCGGCGCCCACCCGGGCCAGGCGCAGCTCGCCGAGGTCGACGACGACCTCCTCGGGCCTGGTGGCGCGCGGGGCCTGGACGACGACGGAGCGGGCGAGCGGCTCGTGCCCGGCGCAGGCGACCAGCAGGGTCGCCGGGCCGGGCTCGAGGTCGACGAGGGAGAAGCGGCCGTCCGAGCCGCTGGTGGTCCGCGCGCTGCCGAGGCCGTCGGTGGCCAGCAGGGTCACCGACGCCGCGGGCAGCGGCCAGCCGTCGCGCGTGAGGACGACGCCGTGGGCGCGCGCACCGCCCGGTGCGAACTGCGCGTGAGGTGCTGGGGCCCCACCGCCCGCGCCAGCGCGGGGGAACGGATCGACGACGTGGTCCGAGGTCAGGTCGTCGGGCGGGGCGGGCGCCGGTTCGTCATCTGCCCTGCGTCGTGCTGACGGGCGGCCGAACCTCACCGCGGGCCGCCCCGTCGTGCGCGGGAGCCGGCCACGACCGCGCCCTTCGTGTCCACCTGCCTCACGGTAGTCGCCGCCGGACCGTGCTCGTCCCGTGCGTCACGGTGGCCCCAGGCACACACCCGGGGGGTCCGTCACCGTCCGGGCCCGGAGCAGGACCGGTGCAGCGGTCGGCGGGGCCGTTCGGGGCGACAGGAATGATTCGCCAGAGCAACTGCGTTGTGGCGCCCGTGAGCTCAGGGTCCGTCGCACTGGTCGGACTCGTCGTCCTCCTCGCCTCCAGCGTCCCGTTCGTCCCGACCGGCGAGGTGGTCAGCGGTGCCGCGGCCCTGACGCAGTCCGTGCCCTGGCTGCTGGTGGTGCTCGCCGTCGTCGTCGTGGCCTCCGTGGCGGGCGACTCGCTGATGCTGCTCGGCGTCCGCGCCCTGGCCCGGCTCGCGCACCGCCGCCCGACGTCACCGACCGGCGCAGCTCCGACGGGACTGCGCGGGCGCGTCGACACCTGGCTGCGCCGCCTCGGGGGCACGGTCCGCGCCAACGCGTTCACCTCGGTGGTCACCGGCCGCCTCGTCCCCGGCGGCCGGGCGCCCGTCATCGTGGCCCTCGCGCTGGAGCGCTACCCGCTGCACCGCTTCGTCGGCGCCGACCTGGTCGCCTGCACGGCGTGGGCCAGCACCTACGTCGCCCTCGGCGCGCTCGGGGGCCAGGTGTCGGGACACCCGCTGGTGGGGACGGCGGTCGCCGTCGCGGCCGCGGTGGCCCTCGGCGCCGGGCTGCAGGTGGTGGGGGCGCAGCGCCGCGCGCACGCCCGCCGCACCGCCCAGCCGACCGGTCCGGTCGAGCCCGAGGCCCTCACGGCTCCAGGCGGTACCCGATCCCCGGTTCGGTGAGCAGGTGGCGCGGGTGCGCCGGGTCGTCCTCCAGCTTGCGGCGCAGCTGCGCCACGTAGACCCGCACGTAGTGGCTCTCGCGGTCGACGGCCCGCTCGCCGGGCCTCCCCCCGGCCGAGCCCCGGAGCACCGCGAGCAGCTCGCGGTGCTCGACCACCTTGCCGGGGGAGCGGGCCAGCTCGGCCAGCAGGCTCCACTCCGTGGGGGTGAGCTGCACGCGCTCCTCGCCGCGCAGCACCAGGCGCCGGGGGAGGTCGACGGTGAAGCCCGCGGTGGTCACCACCGGGTCGGCGGCGACCGGGTCGCGCCGGCGCAGCGCGGCCCGCAGCCGGGCCAGCAGCTCGTCGACGGCGAACGGCTTGGTCACGTAGTCGTCGGCGCCGGCGTCCAGCGCCTCCACCTTGTCGCTGCTGTCGTGCCGCGCCGACAGCACCAGCACCGGCGCTCCCGACCAGGCGCGCAGGGCGCGCAGCACGTCGACGCCGTCGATGTCGGGCAGCCCCAGGTCGAGGACCACCAGGTCGGGGTTCCACCGGCCGGCGACGTCGAGGGCCGCGGCCCCCGTGAGCGCGACCTCGACCTCGTAGCGGCGCGCCCGCAGGGTGATGGCCAGGGCGCGGGCGAGGGCGGGCTCGTCCTCGACCACCAGCACGCGCGTCACGGGACCACCCTCCCAGCACCGCCCGACGCGGCGGGTGCGGCCGACCCGGCCACGGGCAGGCGCAGCACCACGGTGAGACCGCCTCCGGGGGTGTCGTCGGCCTCCACGCTGCCTCCGCACGCCTCCACCAGGCCCCGCGCCACGGCCAGGCCCAGGCCGGTGCCCTGGCCGGCGGGGGCGTCGCCGAGGCGCTGGAAGGCGGAGAACGCCTGCGCCTTGCGCTCGTCCGGGATCCCCGGCCCGGTGTCGACGACCCTGACCACGAGCTCGTCCGCACCGACGCAGGCGGCCTGCACCAGCACCCGCGACCCGGGCGCGGCGCCCACCGCGTGCCGCATCGCGTTCTCCACCACGTTGCCCAGCGCCCGCTCCACCAGGCCGGCGTCCGTCATCACCAGCGGCAGGTCCTCGGGGACGTCGAGGTCGACGGCGGCCGCCTGGTCGGGGGCCAGGCCCGCCAGCGCGCGGGGCACGAGCTCGTCGAGGGAGACCGGCTCGGAGCGCACCCGCACCGCGCGGGCGTCCAGGCGGCTCATGTCGAGCAGGTTGTCCACCAGCCCCTGCAGGCGGTCGACCGCTGCCTCGACGTCGCTGAGCAGGACGGCGCGGTCGGCGTCGTCCAGCTCGGCGTCGAGCGCGCGCAGGGTCGACGCCGACGCCTTGGCGCTGGCCAGCGGGGTGCGCAGGTCGTGGGACACGGCGGCGAGCAGCGCGGTGCGCGTGGCGGTGCGCTCCTCCTCGCGGCGCGCGCCGCGGGCGGCCTCGCGCAGCCTGTCGCGCTCCAGCAGCGTCCCGGCCTGCGCCGCGACCGCGGTGAGCACGCGCAGGTCGGAGGCCGACAGCGACCGGCCCGAGCCCTGCTCGGTGCGGGTGGTGACGGCGATGCTGAGGTGCTCGGCGACGGGCAGCGCCGCGTCGGCGGCCTCGGGGGAGAGCGGCGGCGGTGACCCGGCGGAGGCGACCACGTCCCACACGTCGCGCGCGGTCCCGGGGGCGTCGTGGGTGCGCTCCAGCAGCGCCGCCCCGCGGAGCCCGAAGGTCTCCACCAGGCGCTCCAGCAGGGCGGGCACCGCCTCGGCGCCGCGCAGCACGCTGCCGGCGAGGGTGGCGAGCACGTCGGCCTCGGCGCGGGCGCGGGCGGCGTCGCGGGCCCGCCGCGCGGCGGTGTCGACGACGGCGGCGACCGCAGCGCCCACGCTGACCAGCACGAACAGGGCGACGGCGTTCGCGGGCCGGGCGATCGTGAGGGTCCCGTAGGGCGGGGTGAAGAACCAGTTGGCGAGCAGTCCCGACAGCACCGCGGCCAGCAGCGCCGGCCACATGCCGCCCACCAGCGCGACGCCCACCACCAGTGCGAGGAAGAGCAGCAGCTCGCTGGGCAGCTCGTGGTTGACGCGGGTCAGGTGCAGCAGCGCGGTCAGCGCCACCGGCGCCACCACCGCCAGCGCCCACCCGGCCGCGCGGCGCCGCCCAGGGAGCGGGGACGGTGCCGGGCCGCCCCTGCCCCGGTGCCCGCCGCGCGCAGAGCCGTGCGTGACCACCTGCACGTCGATGTCGCCCGAGCCGTCGATGACCCGCTGGCCCACCCCCGGGGCGAGCGCCGCCGCGAGCCGGCTGCGGCGGCTGGCGCCGACGACGACGTGCGTGGCGTTGACCCCGCGGGCGAAGTCGAGCACCCCGGCGGCGACGTCCTCGCCGACGACCGAGTGCCAGCTGCCCCCGAGGCTCTCCGCGAGCACCCGCTGGCGGGCGAGGGCGTCGGGCGCGGCGCCGGTCAGCCCGTCCGAGCGCGACACGTGCAGCGCGAGCAGCTCACCGCCCGCGGCCCGCTGCGACACCCGCGCCGCCCGACGCAGCAGCGCGTCGCCCTCCGGCCCGCCGGTCAGGGCCACGACGACCCGCTCGCGCGCGGCCCACGGCGCGGCGATGCCCTGCTCCGCGCGGTAGGTGGCCAGCGCGGCGTCGACCCGGTCGGCCGTCCACAGCAGCGCCAGCTCGCGCAGCGCGGTGAGGTTGCCCACCCGGAAGTAGTTGGCCAGCGCCGCGTCGACCCGCTCGGCGGCGTAGACGTTGCCGTGCGCGAGCCGGCGCCGCAGCGCCTGCGGGCTCATGTCCACCAGCTCGACGGCGTCGGCGGCGCGCACCACGTCGTCGGGCACCGTCTCGCGCTGGCGCACCCCGGTGATCTGCGCGACGACGTCGTTCAGCGACTCCAGGTGCTGCACGTTCACCGTGGTGGTGACGTCGATGCCCGCCGCGAGCAGCTCCTCGACGTCCTGCCACCGCTTGGCGTTGCGCGCGCCGGGGGCGTTGGTGTGCGCCAGCTCGTCGACCAGCGCGTGCCGCGGGGCGCGGGCCAGCACGGCGTCGACGTCCATCTCCTCCAGCGTCGTCGGCACAGCGCCGGGCGAGGCGGGGTAGACCACGCGGCGCCGCGGCACCACCTCCAGCCCGCCCAGCGCCGCGGCGGTGTGCGCGCGCCCGTGGGTCTCCACGACGGCGACCACCACGTCCTGGCCGCGCTCCGCGCGCCGCAGGCCCTCACCGAGCATCGCCACGGTCTTGCCCACGCCGGGGGCCGCCCCCAGGTAGACCCGCAGGCCGCCCCTCCTCAGCACGGGACCACCAGGAGCGACACCACGGACGACATCATGCGCCGGCGAGCGCAGCGTTCAGCGTCACGACGTCCACGGACGGCTCACCGATGAAGCCCAGGTCGCGCCCGCGGGTGTGCTCCGCGACCAGCTGCTCGACGGTCGCCACCGGCAGCCCGCGCTCGCGGGCCACCCGCGCCACCTGGATCTCGGCGTAGGCGGGGGAGATGTCGGGGTCGAGCCCCGAGCCCGAGGCGGTCAGCGCGTCGGCGGGCACCGCCGCGGGGTCCACGCCGTCGCTGGCGGCGACGGCGGCGCGCCGCTCGGCGATGCTCGCCACCAGGTCGGGGTTGTTCGGGCCGAGGTTGGAGGCGCCGGAGGCCTGCGGGTCGTAGCCGTCGCCGGCGGCCGACGGGCGGGGCTGGAACCACCCGGGCCCGTCGAAGGCCTGGCCGAGCAGCGCCGAGCCGGCCGGGCGGCCGTCGACCTCGATCATCGAGCCGTTCGCGCGGCCGGGCACGAGCTGCCCGACGCCCAGGACGACGGCGGGGTAGAGGACCCCGAGGAGCAGGGTGAGGGCCAGCAGCAGGCGGAGGCCGGCGGCGGACTGGCGGGTCAGGTCGAGCACGCGGGACACGGGGTGCCTCTCAGGGTCGAAGGGGCTCAGAAGCCGGGGACGAGCGAGACGAGCAGGTCGATGGCCTTGATGCCGATGAACGGCACCACCACTCCACCGAGCCCGTAGACCAGGACGTTGCGCCGTAGCAGCGCGCTGGCGCTGGAGGGGCGGTACCGCACGCCGCGCAGGGCCAGCGGGATGAGCGCCACGATGACCAGCGCGTTGAAGACGACCGCCGAGAGGATCGCGGACTGCGGGCTCGACAGCCCCATGACGTTGAGGCGGTCCAGCGCCGGGTAGATGCCCGCGAACATCGCCGGGATGATCGCGAAGTACTTCGCGACGTCGTTGGCGATGGAGAACGTGGTCAGCGCGCCTCGGGTGATGAGCAGCTGCTTGCCGATCGCCACCACCTCGATGAGCTTGGTGGGGTCGGAGTCGAGGTCGACCATGTTGCCGGCCTCCTTCGCGGCCGACGTGCCGGTGTTCATGGCCACGCCGACGTCGGCCTGCGCCAGGGCGGGGGCGTCGTTGGTGCCGTCACCGGTCATCGCCACCAGGCGGCCGCCGGCCTGCTCGCGCTTGATGAGCGCCAGCTTGTCCTCGGGGGTGGCCTCGGCGAGCACGTCGTCGACACCGGCCTCCTCGGCGATGGCGCGGGCGGTGAGCCGGTTGTCGCCGGTGACCATCACCGTGCGGATGCCCATCTCGCGCAGCTGCGCGAAGCGCGCGGCCATGCCGGGCTTGACGACGTCCTTGAGGTGGATGACGCCCAGCACCCGCGCCGGCGCGCCCCCGACGCGCTCGGCGACGACGAGCGGGGTGCCGCCCGAGGCCGAGATCCCCCTCACCACGCGCGACAGCTCTGAGTCGTCGTCTGACGGGACCTGCGGGCCGCCGCTGGCCGCGACCCAGGCGGCCACGGCGCTCGCGGCGCCCTTGCGCAGCGACCTGGCGCCGGTACCGACCGCCCCCCCGTCCAGGGGGAGGTCGACGCCGCTCATGCGGGTCTGGGCGGTGAACTCCACGAACTCGGCGCCCGGGTGCACCTCAGCGGGCGCCCCTGCAGCACCTCGGGAGGCGTCGACCAGCTCGACCACCGACCGGCCCTCGGGGGTCTCGTCGGCCAGGCTCGACAGGCGCGCGGCGTCGGCCAGGGCGCCGGGCTCCACGCCGTCCAGGTGCACGAGCGCCGTCGCGCGGCGGTTGCCGAAGGTGATGGTGCCGGTCTTGTCGAGCAGCAGCACGCCCACGTCACCGGCCGCCTCGACGGCGCGGCCCGACATCGCCAGCACGTTGCGCTGCACGAGGCGGTCCATGCCGGCGATGCCGATGGCCGACAGCAGCGCGCCGATCGTGGTCGGGATGAGGCAGACCAGCAGCGCCACCAGCACGGGGATGCTCTGCGCCTGGCCGGAGTAGGCCGCCAGCGGCTGCAGCGTCACGACGGCGAGCAGGAAGACCAGCGTCAGGGAGCTGAGCAGCAGGTCCAGGGCGATCTCGTTGGGGGTCTTCTGGCGGGCCGAGCCCTCGACCAGCGCGATCATCCTGTCGATGAAGGTGCTGCCCGGCTCGGCGGTGATCCTCACGACGACGCGGTCGGACAGCACCCGGGTGCCGCCCGTGACCGCCGACCGGTCACCGCCGGCCTCGCGGATGACGGGGGCGGACTCGCCCGTGATGGCCGACTCGTCGACGCTCGCGACGCCCTCCACGACGTCGCCGTCGCCGGGGATGACACCGCCGTCGACCCCGGCCTCCACCACGACGAGGTCACCGCGGCGCAGGGCGGTGGCGGCGACGGCCTCCTCCCTGCGCGGTCCGCCGTCGACGGCGTCGAGCAGGCGGCGGGCCGTCGTCTCCGAGCGGGTGCGGCGCAGCGTCTCGGCCTGGGCCTTGCCGCGGCCCTCGGCGACGGCCTCCGCGAGGCCCGCGAAGACGACCGTGGCCCACAGCCACAGCGTCACCAGCCACGTGAACAGGCTCGGGTCGAGGACGGCGTACGCGGTGGTCAGCGCGGAGCCGACCCACACGACGAACATCACCGGGCTCTTCACCTGGTGGCGCGGGTCGAGCTTGCGCAGCGCCGCCGGCAGCGAGGAGACCAGCGCGCGGGCGTCGAAGGCGCCGGCTGCCGGACGCGCGTCGTCGTGCCCCTCGGTGGAGGGGCGGTCCAGGACGGGTGTGCTCATGAGAGGGCCTCAGCGATCGGAGCGAGGGCGAGCGCGGGGAAGTAGGTCAGGCCGGCGACCACGAGGACGACGACGGTGAGCAGACCCGCGAAGAGGGGGGTGTGGGTGGGCAGCGTGCCCGCGGTGACCGGGACCGGCGCCTGCGACGCCAGCCGGCCCGCGAGGGCGATGACCAGCAGCATCGGGACGAACCGGCCGAAGACCATGGCCAGCCCGAGGGCGGTGTTCTGGTAGTCGGTGGCGGCGCCGAAGCCGGCGAAGGCCGACCCGTTGTTGTTGGCGGCCGAGGCGTAGGCGTAGAGCACCTCGGACAGGCCGTGCGCCCCGGAGTCCTGCAGCGAGGCCTCGCGCAGCGAGGGGACCCCCGCGGTCAGGGCGGCCCCCACGAGCAGCAGGGTGGGTGTTGCCAGCACGTAGAGGGCCACGAGGGTGACCTCGGGGCGGCTGATCTTCTTGCCGAGGAGCTCGGGGGTGCGGCCCACCATGAGGCCGGCGAGGAAGACGGCGATGACGGCCAGGACGAGCAGGCCGTACACCCCGGATCCCGTGCCCCCCGGGGAGACCTCCCCGAGCATCATGTTCAGGATCGTCACACCGCCGCCGGCAGCGGTGAAGGAGTCGTGGAAGCTGTTGACGGCTCCCGTCGACGTCGCGGTGGTCGACGCCCCGAACAGGCCCGAGAGCACCTCGCCGAAGCGGACCTCCTTGCCCTCCATCGCTGCCCCCGCGGCCTGCGGCGCAGCACCGGAGCCGGCGACCTCGGCCCAGACGGCCAGGGCCACCGAGCCCAGCCACAGCAGGCCCATGACGCCGACCACGGCCAGGCCGTGGCGCCTGTCGCCCACGAGCCGGCCGAAGGTCCTCGGCAGGGAGAAGGGGATGACCAGCAGGAGGAAGACCTGGAACAGGCTCACCCAGGCGGTCGGTCCCTCGAAGGGGTGGGCGGAGTTGGCGTTGAAGAAGCCGCCGCCGTTGGTGCCCAGCTCCTTGATGGCCTCCTGGGAGGCGATCGGCCCACCGGTGATGGTCTGGGTGCCCCCGGCGACCGTGGTGACCGCCGTCGGACCGGCGAGGTTCTGCACCACCCCGCCGAGCAGCATGACGACGGCGGCCACGAGGGCCAGCGGCAGCAGGATCCGGACGCAGGTCCTCACGAGGTCCACCCAGAAGCTGCCGATCCTGTCGGTGCGGCTGCGGGTGAAGCCGCGGACGAGGGCGACGAAGACGGCCATGCCGACGGCGGCCGAGACGAAGTTCTGCACCGCCAGGCCGGCGGCCTGGACCAGGTGCCCCATCGTCGACTCGCCCGAGTACGACTGCCAGTTCGTGTTGGTGACGAAGCTGACGGCGGTGTTCCAGGCGGTGGGCGGCGCCACGCCCGGGAACCCGAGCGAGAGCGGCAGCAGGCCCTGGAGCCGCTGGAGGGCGTAGAGCAGCAGCACGGAGACGAGGGAGAAGCCCAGCACGGCGCGGGCGTAGACGGGCCAGCGCTGCTCGGCGTCGGGGTCGACGCCGGCGACCCGGTAGAGGAGCCGCTCGGCGCCCAGGTGCCGCGAGGAGGTGTAGACGCGGGCCATGAGGTCGCCCAGGGGCGCGTGCACCAGGACCAGGGCCGCCACGAGGGCGGCGATGGTGAGGAAGCCGGCTGCGGGGTCTGACAGGCCGCCCATCAGAAGCGCTCCGGGTCCAGCAGGGCGGTCAGCAGGTAGCCGGCCAGCGCGAGCGCGAGGAGCAGCAGCACGACGGACTCGGCGCTCATCGCTGCCCGCCGGACTGGCCGAGCCGCTCGAGGCCGCTGACGAGCAGGGCGAGGACGGCGAAGACCACGAGGGTCAGCGCGACGAAGGCGAGATCAGGCACGTGCCCCATCCAGCACCCGCCCGCGGGCCGCGCGCCCGGGTCCAGACGACCCCCAGACGCCAGCGACCCCCGTCCGGACGGTGTCCGGACGGGGGTCGCTGGCGTGGTGCCGGGCGGTGCTGGGTGGGTCAGTGCACCCGGCTGCCCCGGCGCTGGCGGCGGGCGACGTGCACGGCCACCCGGCCGCGCAGGTCGTCGCGGCCGATGACCTGCGCCAGCTGGGCGCCGGTCGCGTCGACCGCGGCGGCGACCTCGGCGAGGTCGGCGTCGGGCTCGGCGGTCACGTCGATCTCGGCCACGAGCTGGCCGCGGTCGCTGACCACGCGGCCCGAGGCGGAGCGCACGCCGGGGGTCTCGGTGAGCACGTCGGCGGCGACTGCTGCCGCAGAGCTGCCGTCGACGGCGAGGGCGCCGGAGCGGTCCGAGCCGGCCAGGCGCAGCGGCCCGGTCGAGCGGCGCGGCACGTGGGCGAGGAGCCACCACAGGCCCAGGAGGGCGAGGACGACGGCGGCTGCGGCGGCCGCACCCGGCCACCACGACTGGCCGTAGACGTCACCGGCGCCGGCGGTGCTGAGCGACTGCGGGGCGCCGGCCCACACCCGGGTCAGCTGGCCCAGGCCCCAGGCGGCGGCTGCCGCTCCGGCGGCCACGAGGACGAGACCGAGCACGAGGGCCGCGAGGCGGTCGAAGCCGAGGACGCTGCGGCTCACTGGTCGTCTCCCTTCGAGGCGGTGGTGCGGACCTTGACGCGGGGCGGGGTCTCCAGCGCCCGCAGGGCGTGCTCGACGCGGGCGCGCACGCGGTCGGCCACGCCGTCCGCGGCACCGCCGCGGGCGGCGGTGGTGGTGACGTCGACGGTCACCGAGCGGCGGCGGGCGCTGGAGCGAGCCCGGAGCACGCCGTCGACCTGGTCGGCGGCGCCGGAGGCGAGCCGGGCCACGTCAGCGGTGCGCAGGTGCGCGCCGCTGGTGCCGGCCAGGGGCAGGGCGTCACGGGTACGGGGCTTGAGCGCCGCGACCACCGCCCACAGGCCGACGAGGGCGACCACGACGCCGACCGCGGCGACGGCCGCGCTCGGGGCGAGCCCGTCGAGGGCGCTGGTGGCGCTCCCGAGCCAGGTGGTCGACCCGCCCTGCAGGCGGACCCACGCGTCCTGGCCCACGAGCACGGCGACCCCCACGAGCAGCAGGGCGAGCACCGGGCCGAGCCAGCCGATGGTGCCCGGGCCGGTCGGGAGCTTCGCCGGCGGGAGCCGGGTCGGGCCGCTCGCCGGCGCCGTCGGAGTCGTCGGGGTGGAGGTGGGGCGTTCGGTGGTGAGGCTCACTGGACCCTCGCTCGCTCGGGGCGGTCGGGACGCACGACGGCGTCGACGGTCACGGACACGGAGTCGGCGCGGACGGCCGCCAGCTGCTGCAGCTGGGCGGTCACCGCCTCGCGCACCCCGGCGGCCACCTGGGCCGCCGGGTGGGGCCACACGGAGGCCACCTGGAGCTCGACGCGGGCCCGCGAGCCCGCCACCTGCGCCGAGGCGCGGGGCAGGTCGCGGCCGACGGCCGAGCTGATGAGGCCGGAGGTGGCGGAGGTGGGGGCCACGCCGGGCACCCGCAGGGCGGCGGCGCGGGCGATCGCCAGCACCACCCTGTCGGCGACGTGCAGCGCACCGCGCTCGGCGGGCGCTCCCAGCTGCTGCTCGCGGGCGTCGCGGGCAGCGGTCGCCTCAGCCACGGCTGCGGCGGCTCAGGGCCGACACCAGGTCGATGCGGCCCTCGGCCTGGGCGCCCACGGCCCAGCCGACCGCGCCGAGGACGAGGGCGCCGAAGAAGGCTCCGGCACCGCCGACCGCACCGGCGATGGCCAGCAGCAGACCGGCCAGCAGGCCGATCCAGGAGTAGGGGGTGGCGGGGGACATGGGAGGTCTCCTTCGGCAGTTCGGGTGGTCGTGGTGGGGGGTGTGCTCAGGCGCGGGGCGCGGCCAGGTCCTCGACGTGGACGTGCACCGGCTGGGGGGCCGTGGAGGTCCCGAGCGCCGTGACCGCGGCGTGGACCGCCGCGGCGGTGGCACGGACGTCGGCGCCGATCTCGACGACGACGTGGACCTCGGTGCCGCGCTCGCGCAGGGCGATGCCCGCGACGCGGCGTCCGGGCAGGAAGGTGGCGGCCGAGCCGGCCAGCCCGGCGTGCAGGGAGTGCACGCCGGGCACGGCCAGCACCGCGCGGGCGACGACGTCGACGGGCTCCACGACGGAGCCCTCGGCGACGCCCTCGACGCGCTCGGTGACCACCTCGCCGCCCACGACCTCGGCGCTCGCGCCGGACGGGGTGGGGGAGGTGTTCGGCGTCATCCGAGGATCACTGGACCCGGGCCTGGCGGGCCGGCTGCTCGTCGTCGCCGTCCTCGGAGGGGATGAAGACGTCGCTGACCTCGATGTTGACCTCGGTCACGTCCAGGCCGGTCATGCGCTCGACGGCGGTGATGACGTTGCGGCGCACACCGGCGGCCAGGTCGGCGATGGCCACGCCGTACTCGGCGATCAGGGTGATGTCGACGGCGGCCTGCTTCTCGCCGACCTCGACGGAGATGCCCTGGGAGTGGTTGGTGGTGGCGCCGGGGATGCGCTCGCGCAGGGCGCCGACGGCGCGGGAGGCGCCGCCCCCGAGGTTGTGCACGCCGGTGACCTCGCGGGCGGCGATGCCGGCGATCTTGGAGACGACCGCGTCGGCGATCGAGGTGGAGCCCTGCGTGCTCGTCAGGGCGGTGCTCTTGGTGGCCACGGCGGTGGTGGTCTGGGACATGGTGTCCCTCCTCGTCGGTCGGGGTCGGTGGAGCGCACCGGGCTGGTGCGTTCGACGGAGGGTGAGAGTCAGCCGGGGCGGGTTCGTCACGGTCCTCCTCGTGTGACCTGCATCACACCGTTGCGGTGGCAGGGGTGGGGGGCCTGTGATCTCTTCGTGTCGTGCGCGATGGAAGATCAGCACCCGGAGGGGGTGTCGTCGACGAGCTCGACGACGACGTCCTGGCGCGGCGGGCCGGCCTCGGCGACCGCCGGGCGTTCACCGAGCTGGTCGACCGCCACGGCCCCGCGCTCCACCGCTACGCCTCGCGCATGCTGGACGACCCGAGCGAGACCGCCGACTGCCTCCAGGACGCCATGGCCGACGCCTGGCGCGGCCTGTCCGGGTTCGGCGGCCGCTCCAGCGTCCGCACGTGGATGTTCACGCTCGTCACCCACGCGGTGCGGCGTCACCAGAGCCGCCAGCTCAAGAAGACCGCCGCCCCGGTCGATGACGAGGTGCTCGCCCGGCGCGCCACCGGTCCCGGACAGGACCCGGCGCGCGTCGTGGAGATGCAGGGGTTCGTCGAGGCCCTCGACGCCGCGCTGCGGCGGCTCCCCGACGGACAGCGCTCCGCGTGGATCCTCAAGGAGGTGGAGGGCCTGTCGTACGCCGAGGTGGCGGAGGTCGGCCGCACCACCCCCGACGTCGTCCGCGGGCGCCTGTCCCGTGCCCGAGCGACCCTCACGACCCTGCTGGAGGACTGGAGATGAGCGTGCCCGAGGAGCAGGTGGCGCCGCAGGCGGCGGACCCGCTGGCCCGCGCCGCCGAGGCGCTCCGCCTCCACACCGACGAGGGCTGGGTCCGCGTGCGCCAGCGCGTGGTCGACGCCGCCCTGGCGGCCGTCCGTCCCGCCCGCACGGTGTCCGCCCAGCACGAGCTGGGCCGCTTCTCCGTGTCCACCGACGTGCTCACCGACGTGGTGCGCACCGCGCTGGAGCCGCTGCCCGACGCCGCACCCACCCGGGTGGTCTTCGAGACCGGTGACGACGACCGCCTCACCGCCGTCCGCACCACCCTCGTGGTGGCCTTCGGCGCGGACGTCGTCGAGGTCGCCGAGGAGGTGCGCCAGGAGGTCGGGCGCGTCCTCGTCGAGGTCCTCGGCGAGGACGGCTCCGCGGGCGGCTTCCCCGTCGACGTCCACGTGGGTGACGTCTCCGAGGACCGCCGCCGCCTCTGAGCCGCCCGTGAGCCGTCGCCCGGCCGCGGAGAGCCCGCGCGCGTAGCAGGCGGGCCCCGGCGCCGGGGCGCGACGCGCCGGAACCGGTGGCGGTGACTTCTCGCACTCGCCGGACACGGCGCGCCTCCTGCACCACACTGCTGTCCTGTGGCAGGCGACGGGACCGACGGCACCGACGGCACCGCCCCCGGGCAGGCCGGCGGTGAGCGCCGTCGAGCGCTGCGCGAGGAGCGCGGCGCGGGTCGCCGCAGCGCCCACGCCGCCCCGCGCCAGGCGTCCACCACGGCGTTCGCCCCGGCCGCACCCCTGACCCCGTCTCCGATCCCGGTGGCGCCGGCGACCCCCGTGATGCCGCAGCCGGCGGTCGCGCAGCACGCCGCCCCCGGCGCCCTGGGCCCGGCGCTGCCCGCGGCGCAGCTGCCCAGCCGCCGCGACCGCGCGGCCCTGCGCCGGCCCTCCGCCCTCGACGAGCCCGCCGTCCTCGCCGGCGACACGATGGCGTGGAAGAGCTTCCCGGCGCTGTCCGACACCCCCACGCGCTCAGCCCTGGCCACCTCGGCGGCCCCGCTGACCCGCGCGCTGGCCCGCAGCATCACCGAGCACCTCGACGCGCCGTCGGAGCCGATGACCCCGGCGTTCGTGCCGCGCGGCCGCTCAGCGCCCGCGATCTCGGGCCCCCTGGACGTCGTCGCCCCCGCGCCGGCCCGCGAGCCCTCCTGGACCACCGGTCCGGTCCCCACCCGCCGCTCCCGCCGGGAGGCCGAGCTGCCGCCCCCGCCCCCGGCCTCCGAGGTCGCGGCGCTCCTGCGCGAGCAGGAGGTGCGCCGGGCGACCACGGGCAGCTCCTCGGTGGTCGTGCCGGCCGCCGCCCTGCTGCCCACCTCCAGCCCCACCTCCAGCCCCACCTCCAGCCCCACCTCCAGCCCCACGCCCGCACAGGGCCCGGTCGCCGGCCCGGGGCCCGTCCGCACCTCGCCCCTGGCCCCGGCCGACCTGGCGGCCCTGCGCACCGCCGCTGCCACGACCACCACCCCCGCGACCCCCGCGACCCCCGCGGCCGCCGGATCCGCCGGAGCCACCGCGGCGGTCACCCGGGTCACGGGCCGCCCCACGACCCGCACCACCGCTCGCACCCCTGCCGGCTCCGCAGCCCGGACCACCGGTCCGGCCACCCGCCACGCCCGCACCGGCGCGACCCCGGCCCCGCGCCGCTGGCACCAGCGCCGCGCCCTGGGCCTGCCCGTGGGCCTGCTGGCGGCCGCCGCGGCCCTCGTCGTGGCCGTCGGGCTCGGAGCCCTGTCACCGCAGGCCCGCCAGCTGCCCTCGACCCTCCTCACCGCCGCCACCGGCGGCAGCACCCCGGCAGCGGCGCCCGAGCGGACGACCGAGCCCGCTCCCCAGGACACCGCGACCCCGCCCGCCGAGGCGGCGCAGGACGAGGCGACCGCAGACGCCGCGGCCCCGGCCGCCGGTGGCGCCGCGGCCGGCGACACCGCCGCCGCCGAGCAGGCGCCCGCCGCTGGCGCGACCAGCGCTCCGGCCGCCGAGCCCGCCGCCAGCGCCTCCGCCGCGCCGGCGGCGCTGATCCCCACCGGCGACGTCACCTACGAGGGCTTCGGCACCGCGAAGAACACCTACGTCGAGCTGGGCACCGCCGACTCCCGCGAGACCTCCACGGACCTGGGCTCGACCTTCACCAAGACCATGGAGGGGTCCGCGGCCTGGCCGGGCTGGTACGTGGCCGTCAACAGCCAGGACGGCCAGGGCACCGTCGGCTGCCGCATCAAGGACGCCGACGGGCGCGTGCTCGTCGAGCGCGAGGTGCAGGCCCAGCCGGAGACGGGCAAGACGCTGGCGCTGTGCATCATCGGCACCCCGCCGGGCGTCAACGGCTGACGTCCGTACGGTGGGTCGATGAGCGCCACCTCCCCGGCCCACCCGCGCGACACCCCCCTCGACGAGGTCGTCGACATCTGCCGCGACCTGATCCGGATCGACACCACCAACCCCGGTGACGGCACGGGGCCGGGGGAGCGCGCGGCAGCGGAGCACGTGGCCGGGCTGCTCAGCGAGGTGGGCCTCGACCCGGTGCTGCTGGAGAGCGAGCGCGGCCGCGCCAGCGTCGTCGTGCGCGTCGAGGGAGACCCGGCGGGCACCTCGGAGCGGGGTGCGCTGCTGCTGCACGGCCACCTCGACGTCGTCCCGGCCCGCGCGGCCGACTGGAGCGTCGACCCCTTCGCCGGCGAGGTCGCCCCCGACCCGGCGAACGGCGGCGTGGAGTGCCTCTGGGGCCGCGGCGCCGTCGACATGAAGGACATGGACGCCATGCTCCTGGCGGTGGTGCGCGACCTGGTCCGCTCCGGCGAGCGGCCCCCGCGCGACCTGGTGCTGGCGTTCATGGCCGACGAGGAGGCCGGTGGCGTGCAGGGCGCCCACTGGCTGGTCGACCACCACCGGGAGCTGTTCGAGGGCTGCACCGCCGCGGTCAGCGAGGTGGGCGGCTTCTCCACCACCATCGGCAGCGGGCCGGACGCCCAGCGCACCTACCTGCTGCAGACCGCCGAGAAGGGCATCGCGTGGCTGCGCCTGGTGGCGCACGGCCGCGCGGGCCACGGCAGCCAGGTCAACACCGACAACGCCGTGACCCGCCTGTGCGAGGCGGTCGCCCGCATCGGGGCGCACCCGTGGCCGGTGGAGGTCACCCCGACGGTGCGCGCCTTCCTCGACGGCGTCACCGACATCACCGGCGTCGCGTTCGACCCCGAGGACCCCTCGGAGCTCCTCGCCCAGCTCGGGACGACGGCGCGCTGGGTGGGCGCCACCCTGCGCGACACGGCCAACCCGACGCTGCTGGAGGCCGGGTACAAGCAGAACGTCATCCCCGGCACCGCCACGGCGCTGCTCGACTGCCGCTTCCTGCCCGGGCACGAGGAGCGCCTCGTCGAGACCGTGCGCGAGCTGGCGGGGGAGTTCGTGGACGTCGAGGACGTGCACCGCGACGTCGCCCTGGAGACCGCCTTCGACGTGCCGCTGGTCGACAGGATGGTCGAGGCGCTGCTCGCGGAGGACCCGGGCGCCCGGGTGCTGCCGTACTGCCTGTCCGGCGGCACCGACAACAAGTCGTTCAGCCAGCTCGGCATCCCCGGCTACGGCTTCGCGCCGCTGCGCCTGCCCGCCGGGCTCGACTTCGCCGGCCTGTTCCACGGCGTGGACGAGCGGGTGCCCCTCGACGCGCTCCGCTTCGGCACGCGGGTGCTGGGGCGCTTCGTGCGCAGCGCCTGAGCCCCGGCGCGGGCCTAGAGGGTCCGCTCGACCCGCACGATCTTGCGCCGCAGCTGCACCTCGCGGCGCCCGCCCAGGTAGAGGCGCACGCGCGCCAGCTCCCAGTGCCCGGTCTCGGCGGCCTCCACGAGGAGGCGCCGGGCCTCGCTGCGCGAGGTGCCCCGGGGCATGGTGATCGTGCGGTGCTCGTACTCCACACCCGAGCGGCCGGGGCGGCGGGCTGAGGGGATCTGCTCCATCGCGGACCATCATGCCCACCCACTACGGTTCGAGCCATGGCGACAGATCCCCGCGCGGCCCTGGACCGACTGATCGCCGCCCTGGAGGCGCACCTGGGCGCCGCCCAGCGCCGCCGCGGCGACGACGACCCCGCCGTCGAGGCCGCCTACGCGCAGCTGGCCGACGCGTTCGAGGTGTACGACGAGGCGCTGTACACCGCCCACGACGAGGTCACCCCGTTCGAGCTCCCCGACGACGACGAGGACGACGACGAGGACCGCGACGACGAGCTGGGGGACGACGAGGACGACCGCGCCGACGGCGACCCCCGCGGGGACCTCAGCTCTCGCTGAGCTCGTCGAGCACCGCGCGGATCTCCGCCGGCAGCTCCAGCTCGCCCGCCTCGAGCACCCCGCGCAGCTGGCCGGGCGTGCGGACGCCCACCACGGCGCTCGCGACGCCCGGCCGGTCGCGCGCCCAGGCCAGGGCCACCTCGGTGGCCGAGGCGTCCAGCCCGGCGGCGGCCGTGGCCACCGCCTGGGCCACCCGCCGCGGCCCGGCGCCCAGGTAGGGCTCGACCCAGGCCGCCAGCACCGGCGACGCCGCCCGGGAGTCGGGCGGCACGCTGCCGCGGTACTTGCCGGTCAGCACCCCGCGCCCCAGGGGCGCCCAGGCGAGCACCCCGAGGCCGTGGTGGGCGGCGGCGGGCAGCACGTCGGCGTGGTCGGGCGCCAGCAGGCTGAGCTCGCAGCTCGCCGCGACCAGGGGCAGGCCCCGCGCCGCGGACGCCGCCGCGGTGGTGGCCAGCTGCCAGCCGCTGTGGTCCGCGACACCGGCGTACCGGGCGCGCCCGCTGCTGACCGCGGCCCCCAGGGCGGCGGCGACCTCCTGCGGCGGGGTGGCGGCGTCCCAGGCGTGGGCCAGCCACAGGTCGACGTGGTCGGTGCCCAGGCGGCGCAGCGAGGCGTCCAGGCCGGCGAGCAGCGCCCGCGCGGAGGTGTCGGGGCGGCTGCCGCGACCGCTCCCGCGGCCCGACTTGGTCACGAGGACGACGTCCTCGCGGGCCACGGTGCCGTCGAGCAGCTCGCCGAGCAGGGTCTCCGCCGCGCCGGCGCCGTAGACGTCGGCGGTGTCGACCAGGGTGCCGCCGGCGTCGACGAAGGCGGTGAGCAGGTCGCGCGCCTCGTGGTGGTCGCTGACGGCCCCGGGGGTGCCCCAGCCCATGGTGCCCAGGCCGAGGGCGGAGACCCGCAGCCCCGAACGACCGACGGTGCGCTCCTCCACGTCGCGCACAGTAGCGGCCTAGGGTCGGGCGTCATGGAGCTGGCGCTGTCGCTGGGGTACCTCGGCACCCGTCGTCCCGTCGCGGAGCAGGCGGCCGACGCCGTGGCCCTGGCCCGGCGGGCCGAGGACCTCGGCTACGCCAGCGCCTGGGTCAGCGAGGCGTACGGCTCCGACGCGGTGACGGTGCTGACCTGGCTGGCGGCGCACACCACCCGCCTGGGGCTGGGGAGCGCGGTGCTGCAGGTCCCGGCGCGCAGCGCCGCGGCCACCGCCATGACCGCCGCCACCCTCGACGGCCTCTCGGCCGGCCGGTTCAGCCTGGGCCTGGGCGTGTCGGGGCCGCAGGTCTCCCAGGGGTGGCACGGGGTGCCCTTCGCGGCCCCCCTGGCCCGCACCCGCGCCTACGTCGACGTGGTGCGCCGGGTGCTGGCCCGCGGTCCCGCCGACCCGGACCCCGCCTCCGGGGGCGCCGGGCTGCGGCTGGCCCTGCCGGCGCCGCGGCCCGACCTCCCCGTGCTCCTGGCGGCCACCGGGCCCAGGAACACCGAGCTGGCCGGGGAGGTCGCCGACGGGTGGCTGCCGGCGTTCCTCGCCCCCGAGGACGCCGAGGAGCAGCTCGCCGCCCTGGCGCGCGGGCGCGCCCGCTGCGCGCTGCCGGGCGGCCCGGAGCGCCCGCTGCAGGTCGTGGCGACGGTGCCGGCGCTGCTCACCCCCGAGGGCGCCGACCTCGACGACCCCGCCGTCGCGGCCCCGCTGCGGGGGTACGCCGCGCTGTACCTCGGCGGCATGGGCAGCCGCCAGAAGAACGTCTACGTCGAGGCCGCGGCCCGCCTGGGCCACGGCGCCGCCGCCCGCGCGGTGCAGGACGCCTACCTCGACGGCCGCCGCGACGAGGCCGCAGCCCTGGTGCCGACCGCGTTCCTGCAGGCCACCTGCCTGGTGGGTCCGCCCAGCGCCCTGCCCGAGCGGCTCGCGGCGCACGCGGCGGCGGGGGTCACCGCGCTCGCCGTCGCCCCGCTGGCACCCCTCCAGCACGACCGGCTGGCCCTGCTGGAGGCGTGCGCTGCAGCCAGCCCCACCACCAGCCCCACAGCCAGCCCCACCACCAGCCCCACAGCCAGCCCTACAACCAGCCCGACCGCTTGAAGGCCCGCCACAGCGCCAGGCAGACCACCACCATGAGCCCCAGCGCGTACGGGTACCCGAAGTGCCACCGCAGCTCGGGCATCACGTCGAAGTTCATGCCGTAGATCCCCGCGATCAGCGTCGGCACCAGGGCGAGCGCGGCCCAGGCGGAGATCTTGCGCGAGTCTGAGTTCTGCTGCACCGACACCTGCGCCAGGTGCACGCTCAGGATGTCGGTCAGCGACCGCTCGTAGCCGCCCACCCGGTCCTCGGTGCGCACCAGGTGGTCCAGCACGTCGGCGAAGAACGGCCGCAGCTTCTTGGTCACGCCCGCGACCTCGCCGCGCGCCAGCGCCGCCACCGGCTCCACCAGCGGCACCACGGCCCGGCGCGCCTCGGAGACCTCGCGCTTCAGGCGGTAGATCTCGGCGGCGTCGACCCCGCCGGGCGCCCGGCCGTCGCTCGCGGTGAAGACGCGCCGCTCGAGGTCGTCGAGGTCGTCGCCCAGCTCGTCGGCCACCACCACGAAGTGGTCGACCACCGCGTCCAGCACGCCGTGCAGCGCCCCCACCGGCGTCGCCCGCAGCGGGCCGGGCGCGCCGTCCAGGGAGTAGCGCACGCTCCGCAGCGGCGTGTGACCGCCGCGGCGCACGCTGACCACGTGGTGGGGGCCCACGAACAGCGTCAGCTCGCGGGTCTCGACGCTGGAGGTCGCGTCGTCGTACTCCAGGGGGCGCAGCACCACCAGGAGCGAGTCGTCGTCGTAGACGTCGACCTTGGCGCGCTGGCCGCCGTGCACGGCGTCCTCGACGGCGAGGGGGTGCAGGTGCAGCTGCTCGGCGAGGCGCTGCAGCTCGTCGGCGTCGGGCTCGTCCATCCCGATCCAGACGAAGCCCTCGTCGCCGGCGCGGCAGGCCCGCAGGGCGGCGGGCCAGTCGTCGACCTGGTGGTGCCCGTGCTCGTCCCACAGCCAGGTGCCCACGATCACGGGGGCATCCTCGCTCAAGCCCCGGCCCGGGGCTGCCGATGAGGCGGGGTGGCCCCTGCCGACCTGCCCGCGCGCGCCCACCAGACCGCCGCCGCCCGCCGCGCCGGCGCGCTGCTGCTCGCGGCCTGCTGCGCGCTCAGCGCCGCCTGCTCGCCCTTCGGCTCCGCCGAGGAGGAGGCCGCCGCGCCGCCCCTGTCGACGGCCGCGCCGGCCGCGGGGCAGACCCTGGTGGCCGGCACCGGCCCGCAGCCCTCCCCGCCGGCTCCGGTCCCGGCGGCGACCGTGACGCAGGACACCACGTCGTTCGTCACGGTGACGCGACCGGCGCCGCCGGCGAAGACGGTCACCGGGGGCGACGAGGGCGAGATGTGCGCCGACCTGGTCTCGCGCAGCGTCGTCGGGGTCGGTGTGGCCGCCGTCGCCACGCAGGGCTCGGTCCAGCTGAGCTGGATGAGCCGCAAGGGGGCCTCCCTGGAGGGGTGGCGCGTCGCCGCCGCCCGCCAGGACCTGGTCTCCGGCGTCCAGCCCCCGCTGGTCTGGAAGGACGTGCCGGCCCCGCCCGGCTGCCAGCTGGCGACCACGACCATCACGGGCCTGGCGAGCGGCAGCCGGTACCAGTTCTGGCTGCACACCGTGCTGACCGACCCCCTCGGCGGCGACCCCACCGTGGTGATGGTCGGCCGCTCGCCCGTGGTGGACGTGCCCTAGCGTCGGGGAGTGCCCACCCTCCTGCTGGTCCGCCACGGCCGCACCGCCGCCAACACCGGCGGCCTGCTCGCCGGCCGCACCCCCGGGGTCGGCCTCGACGAGCTGGGGGCCTCGCAGGTGGCCGCCCTCGGGCAGCGGCTGGCGCCGCTGCCGCTGGTGCGCGTGGTGGCCTCGCCGCTGGAGCGCTGCCAGGCCACCGCTGCGGCCCTGCTGGGCGTCACCGGCCCCGAGGGGTCCCCGCGCCCGCCGCTGGAGACCGACGAGGGCCTGTCGGAGTGCGACTACGGCGACTGGACCGGGCGGCCCATCGCCGAGCTGGTCAAGGAGCCGCTGTGGCCCGCGGTGCAGGCCCACCCCAGCTCGGTGGTCTTCCCCGGCGGGGAGTCCATGCGCGGCATGCAGCAGCGCGCCCTCGACGCGGTCCGCCGCGTCGACGCCGAGGTGGCCGCCGAGCACGGTGAGCACGCCGTGTGGGCCGCCGTCAGCCACGGCGACGTCATCAAGGCCGTCCTCGCCGACGCCCTCGGGGTGCACCTGGACGCCTTCCAGCGCATCGTCGTCGACCCGGCCTCGGTCTCGGTGGTCCGCTACACCGCGCTGCGGCCCTTCGCGGTCCGCACCAACGACACCGGCGGCGACGTCTCCTCCCTGCTGCCGCCCCCGCCCAGCGACCCCGCCGCCGCGGCCGAGGGGCCGGCCGGCTCCGACGCCGTCATCGGCGGGGGTGCCGGCCGCTGACCAGGAGGTAGGTTCGCGCCATGCCCCGGCAGGTCTTCGACTACGACCCTCCGGAGCGGTTCGTGGCCGGCACCACGGGCCCTCCCGGAGGCCGCACCTTCTTCCTCCAGGCCCGCGCCGGCACGGCGCTCACCTCCGTCGCCCTGGAGAAGGCGCAGGTCACCGCCCTCGCCGAGCGCGTCGAGGAGCTCCTCGACGAGGTCGTGCGCCGCAGCGGCGGCGCAGCCCCCGTGCCCGCGGTGATGCCCGCCGACGCCCGCGACGACGCCCCCCTCGACACCCCCATCGAGGAGGAGTTCCGCGTCGGCACCATGACCCTCGCGTGGGACGGCGACCGCGAGGTCGTCGTCATCGAGTGCTTCGAGGTCGGCGACGGAGACGAGGAGGCCGAGCTCGAGGGCCTCGCCGACGACGCCGACCCCCGCTCCCTGCTGCGGGTCAGCCTCCCCGGCGCCCGGGCCCGCGCCTTCTCCTCCCGCGCCCTCGCGGTGGTGGCCGCCGGCCGACCGCCGTGCCCGTTCTGCGGAGACCCCCTGGACCCCTCCGGGCACGTCTGCCCCCGCGCCAACGGGTACCGCCGCTGACCACCTCCCAGCCCGCCGACCGGCCGGACCGGCCCGACCTCCTCACCCTGCTGGCAGCGGGTGACCTCGAGGTCACCGGCAGGGTCGTCGGGGCCTCCAACACCACGCTCCTCGCTAGGTGCTCGCTCGGGGACGCGTCGGTGCCCTGCGTCTACAAGCCCGTGGCCGGCGAGGCGCCCCTGTGGGACTTCCCCGACGGCACCCTCGCGGGCCGCGAGGTGGCCGCCGCCCTGGTCTCGGCCGCGGCCGGGTGGGACGTGGTGCCGACCACCGTCCTGCGCGACGGCGAGCTGGGCCTGGGGTCGGTGCAGGCCTGGGTCGGGCCCGACCCCTCCGGCGGGCCCGGCGGCGGTGGGGCCGACGAGGAGCTGCCGCCGCCGGGCGGGGGCGTCATCGACGTCGTCGCCCCGTCCGCGGTGCCCGGCGGCTGGCGCGAGGTGGTCCGCGGCGAGGGCTGGGGCGGGGAGCCGGTGGTGCTGTGCCACGCCGACGACGCCGCGCTGCGCCGCATGGCCGCCTTCGACGCCGTCGTCAACAACGCCGACCGCAAGGGCGGGCACGTGCTGCGCGGCCTCGACGGCGGGGTCCGGGGGGTCGACCACGGCCTGACCTTCCACGAGGACCCGAAGCTGCGGACCGTGCTGTGGGGCTGGGCCGGGGAGCGGTTCGACGACGACGTCGTCGCGCTCCTGGAGGCCACCGCCGCCGCGCTGGACGGCGAGCTGGCCGAGCGGCTCTCGCAGCTGCTGACCGACGACGAGCTGCTGGCCGCCGAGCTGCGCGTGGAGCGCCTCCTGGCCCGGGGCCGCTTCCCGAAGCCCCCTCCCGGTGGGCGTGCGCTGCCCTGGCCCCCCTTCTGAGGGACCCGTCCCGGACGGGGGCCCGCTCCCGCTGGGTAGGGTCGCGACTGATGCGTCCCTGGCCAGCCCCCGCCGTCCCCGTGCTGCCCGGGCGCGGTGAGCCCGTGCTGCTGCACGACACCTCCACGGGTGCCCGCACCGTCGCGGCCCCGGGTCCGAGGGCCCGCCTGTACGTCTGCGGCATCACCCCCTACGACGCCACGCACCTCGGGCACGCCGCGACGTACCTGGCGTTCGACCTGCTGCAGCGCGCCTGGCGCGACGCGGGCCTGGAGGTCCGGTACGTGCAGAACGTCACCGACGTCGACGACCCGCTCCTGGAGCGCGCCACCCGCGACGGGGTCGACTGGCGCGAGCTGGCCGCCTCGCAGGTCGAGCTGTTCGCCACCGACATGGAGGCCCTGCGCCTGCTGCCCCCGGCGTCGTGGGTCGGGGCCGTGGAGGCGATCCCGAGGATCGCGGCCGCCGTGCGCGCCCTCGTCGCCCGGGGCGCCGCCTACGCGCTGCCGCCCGCCCCCGACCAGGTGGACCACGCCGACGGCAGCCCCGGCGACGTCTACGCCGACCTGTCCGCCGACCCGCGCTTCGGGCAGGTCTCCGGCCTCGACCGCGACACGATGCTCGCCCTGTCCGCCGAGCGCGGCGGTGACCCGCAGCGCCCCGGCAAGCGCGACCCGCTCGACCCGCTGCTGTGGCGCGCCGCCCGCACGGGGGAGCCGAGCTGGGACGGCGGCACCCTGGGGGCAGGGCGCCCCGGCTGGCACGTGGAGTGCACCGTCATCGCCGTCGACGACCTCGGCTCCGGCTTCGACGTGCAGGGCGGTGGCTCGGACCTGGTCTTCCCCCACCACGAGATGAGCGCCTCGCACGGGGGCCTGCTGTACTCCCCGCCGTTCGCGCGGGTCTACGCGCACGCCGGCATGGTCGGCCTGGACGGCGAGAAGATGAGCAAGTCCAAGGGCAACCTGGTGCTCGTCTCGAAGCTGCGGGCCGCCGGCGTCGAGCCCGCCGCCGTGCGGCTCGCGGTGCTCGCCCACCACTACCGCTCCGACTGGTCGTGGACCGCGCAGGGCCTCGACGACGCCGCCGCGCGCCTGGCCCGCTGGCGCGCGGCCGTGGCCGTCGGCGGTGGCGAGGCCGGCAGCCTCGCGGCGCAGGCGCAGGAGGCCGTGCTCGCCGACCTGCGCTCCCGGCTGGCCGACGACCTCGACGCCCCCGGCGCCCTGGCCGTCCTCGACGCGTGGGCGGCCGTGACGCTCGCAGCGCCCGCTCCCGGGACCCGCGCCGACCTGGTGGCGGACGCCGTCGACGCCCTCCTCGGCATCGCCCTCTGAGCCGTCCTGCGGGCCGCCCCGAGCGGCCCGCGGGCTCAGACCTTGCCGGGGGTGCCCTCGTCGGGGCGGCGGCGCAGGTAGCGCTCGAACTCCCGGGCGATGGCCTCCCCGGAGGCCTCCGGCAGGTCGGCGGTGTCCTTGGCCTCCTCGAGCTGGCGCACGTACTCGCCGATCTCGGTGTCCTCGCTGGCCAGCTCGTCGACCCCGTGCTCCCAGGCGCGGGCGTCCTCGACGAGGTCGCCCAGGGGCACCGGCTCGCCCAGGACCTCCTCCACCCGCCCCAGCAGGGCCAGCACCGCCTTGGGCGAGGGCGACTGCCCGACGTAGTGGGGCACCGCCGCCCACAGCGACAGCGAGGGCAGCCCAGCGCCCGCCGCGGCCTCGGAGACCACCCCGACGATGCCGGTCGGGCCCTCGTAGGTGGACCGCTCCAGCGACAGGCGGCTGAGCAGCTCGTCGTCGTCCGTCGTCGACGACACGGGGATGGGCCGGGTGTGGGGCACGTCGGCCAGCAGCGCGCCCATGGTGATGACGGTGCGCACGCCGCGGCGCGCGGCGTGGTCGAGCACCTCGCCGGTGTACCTCCGCCAGCGCATGGAGGGCTCGATGCCGTGCACGAGCAGCACGGTGCGGCCGCTGACGGGGGCGGTGGCCACCCAGACCTTCGTGGTGGGCCAGGTGATGGTGCGGCGGCCGTCGTCGCCGATGCTGACCTGCGGCCGGTTGACCTGGAAGTCGTGGTACTCCTCCGGGTCGAGCTCGGCGACGAGCTCGGCGCCCCAGGCTCGGCGGAGGTGGTCGAGCGCACCGCTCGCCGCCTCGCCGGCGTCGTTCCAGCCCTCGAACGCCGCCAGCATCACCGGCTCGGCGAGCGCGAGCGGCTGCTCGTCGTGCTCCGACTGACCACCTGTCACGGGTGCCAGCCTAGGCGGGCCGTCGCCCCCGGGGTGGACGAGCCGGGCGCGCGGCTCACCCACCAGGACGACGCCGCCGCCCGCCCGGGCGCCTAGCGTGTCGCCGTGCCGGACCAGCGCCCCCAGCCGCGCGGGCGGGTCGACCGCTCCGAGGTGTGGGTGCGCACCCACCCGGTGGTCGCCGACGCCGCGCTCTTCGGGCCCCCCGCGCTGCTGCTGGCGGGGGTCTTCGCCGCCGACGGCTCCTGGCTCCAGGCGCTCGCCTCGCTGGTGCAGGTCGGGGTCCTCGCCGTGCGCCGGGTCCGCCCGGTGCTGGTCGCCGCCGTCGTCTTCGGGATCGCCGGCCTGCACCTCGTGACCGGTGCGGTGTGGGGCGGCGGCGGGGGGGAGGCGCTCGCGGTCTCCCCGGCCGACCTCGCGGTGCTCGTGGCGGTCTACTCCCTGGCCGCCCACGGCCCCCGATGGGCCCGCTACTCCGGGCTCCTCGTGGCCCTGGCCGGCGCCGCGGGCCTCGGGCTGTCGCTGGGCAGCGGCTCGCGCAGCCTCCAGGACGCGGTGCTCGTCACCGCTGCGGCCGCCGGCACCGCCGGCGTGCTGGCGCTGCTGGCGTGGACCGCCGGCCAGTGGCGACGCACCCGCCTCGCGCACGTGCGCACCCTGGAGGAGCGCGCCCGCGGCGTGGAGACCGAGCGCGGCCAGCTGCAGGCCCTGGCGGCCGCGGCCGAGCGCGCGCGGATCGCCCGCGAGATGCACGACGTCGTCGCCCACTCCCTGTCGGTCGTGATCGCGCAGGCCGACGGCGGGCGCTACGCCGCGGCGGCCGACCCCGCCGCCGCCGTGCGGGCCCTGGAGTCGGTGGCGTCCACCGGGCGCGCCGCCCTCACCGACATGCGCCGGCTGCTCGGGGTGCTCCGCGAGGACGGCGGCGCCGAGCTGGAGCCGCAGCCCACCGTCGCCGACGTCCCCGCCCTGGTGGCCTCGGTCCGCGAGAGCGGCCTGCCGGTGGCGCTGGTCACGACCGGTGCGGCGCGGCCCCTGCCCGCCGGCGCGGCCCTCGCCGTCTACCGCGTGGTGCAGGAGGGCCTGACCAACGTGCTCAAGCACGGAGGCCCGTCGGCGCGGGCCACCGTGCGCCTGCACTGGTGCGGCGGCGCCGTCGACGGCGAGGGCGACCCCGACCACCCCGCCGGGGCCTCCCGGCTGGAGGTCCACGTCGAGGACGACGGGCGCGGCGCCTCCGCGGGTGTCGGGGGCGGCGCCGAGGGCGACGGGACGGGTCGCGGCCTGGCCGGCATGGCCGAGCGCATGGCGCTGTACGGCGGCACCGCGCACGCCGGCCCGCGCACCGGCGGCGGGTTCGCCGTCCACGCCGTCCTCCCGGTGCCCGCCCGGGGCCGGCCCGCGGGTCGTCCGGGGGTCTCGCGCGCGGGTCAGCCGGGGGTATGACGGCGGCGACCGGGCATGGGTCCGGGCGCCGACGCGGCCGGTGGTGCTCGCGGGCCACGCTGGGCGCATGACCTCGACCGCCCCCCTCCCCGAGAGCCCGGCCGGCCCCGCGGCGAGCGCCGTCGGCCTCACCAAGACCTACGGGCGGGGGCCCGCCGCGGTCCACGCCCTGCGGGGGGTCGACGTCACCTTCGGGCGCGGCGCCTTCACCGCGATCATGGGCCCCTCGGGCTCCGGCAAGTCGACGCTCCTGCACCTGCTCGCCGGTCTCGACACCGCCACGTCCGGGCAGGTGCTCCTCGGCGAGACCGACCTCACCCGCCTCGATGACACCGCCCTGACGCTCCTGCGGCGCGAGCGCCTCGGCTTCGTGTTCCAGCAGTTCAACCTGCTGCCGGTGCTCACCGCGGAGCAGAACATCGTCCTGCCCACCGAGCTGGGGGGCCGGCGCGGACGGGGTGCCGGCGCGCCGCTGGACCGCGAGTGGCTCGGCGTCCTCGTCGACGTCCTGGGCCTGCGCGAGCGCCTCGCCCACCGCCCCTCGGAGCTGTCCGGGGGCCAGCAGCAGCGCGTGGCCATCGCCCGCGCCCTGGTCACCAAGCCCGAGCTCGTCCTGGCCGACGAGCCCACCGGCAACCTCGACTCCCGCTCCGGCGCCGAGGTCCTCGACTTCCTGCGCCGCAGCGTCCGCGAGCTGGGCCGCACCGTCGTCATGGTCACCCACGACGCCGTCGCCGCCTCCTACGCCGACCGCGTCGTCCTCCTCGCCGACGGCGCGCTCGCGGGCGAGGTCACCGACCCCACCCCCGAGGCCGTGACCGCGGCCCTCGACGCGCTGCGCACCTCCCTGCCCATGGCGGGGAGCGCCCGCTGATGCTGCGACTCACCCTCCGCCAGGCGAGGTCCACCGCGGGCCGCCTGCTGCTCGCGGGCGTCGCCGTGGCCATGGGCACCGGCTTCGTCGCCGCCGTGCTCCTCACCTCCGCGCTCTTCACGCGCACCACCACGGACTCCGTGGCCGCCCAGTACCGGGGTGCCGACGTCGTCGTGCGCACCAACGGGACGCCGCTCACCGACGCCGAGGTCGCCGACGTGGCGGGCGCGCCGTCCGTGGCCGCCGCCGACGGCCGCGTCGACTCCGGGGTGCAGCTCGTGGGCGCCAGCGGCACCGAGTACGCGGGCCTGCGCAACACCACCACGGCCCCCGCGCTGGCCGCCGCGGACCACGACCGGCTCGCCGCGGGCGAGCTGCCCTCGTCCTCCGGACAGGTGGCGCTCAGCGCCGCCACCGCGCAGCGCCTCGGCGCGGGGCTGGGCGGGTCGCTGTCGGTGCGCACCTACCCCGTGACCACGGACCTGTCGGGCGCGGCGACCGAGCCCGTCGACGTCCCGGTGACCGTGGTCGGCCTGCTCTCGGACGACACCGGCGCCCTCTTCGACTCCTCCGGGGCGGTGCTGGCCACCACGGCCGACGCCCTGGCCTGGTCCAGCGGCAGCTACACCGACGTCTCGGGAGCGCCCCTCACGGGCTACAGCGCGGTGCTCGTGGTCACGGCGCCGGGGGCCTCCCCCCAGGAGGCCCGCGACGCCGTCGCCGACCGCCTGCGCACCGCCGGCCTCCAGACCCAGACCGGGGAGTGGGACCCCTCGCAGGGCTGGACCGGTGACGCGCCCCCGGTCGACGTGCTGACCACCCAGCAGGTGGTCGACAGCGCCGTCGACAGCGCCCTCGGCGGCACCCGCGTGCTCACGAGCGTCGTGCTCGCCTTCGCCGCGGTGGCCCTGTTCGTGGCCACCACGGTCATCACCAACACCTTCTCGGTGCTGGTCGCGCAGCGGACCCACCAGCTGGCGCTGCTGCGCTGCGTGGGCGCCACGAAGCGCCAGGTGCAGCGCAGCGTGCTCGCCGAGGCCGCTGCGCTGGGCGTGGTCGCCTCCTCGGTCGGCGTCCTCGTCGGTGCGGGGCTGTCCACCGTCGCCGCGGCCGTCCTCGCGCACCTCGCCCCGGGGGTGCCGGTCCCGACCGGTGTGGTGCTGACCCCGGCCGCGGTCGTCGCGCCGCTGGTCGTGGGCACAGGGGTCACCGTGGTGGCCGCCCTCGCCCCCGCCCGGGCCGCCACGCGGGTCTCCCCGCTGGCCGCCCTCCGCCCGGCCGCTGCGCCCGACCTGCGCACCCGCACCTCGAGGCTGCGCCTGGCGTCCTCGCTGGTGCTGCTCCTCGGCGGCGGGGTCCTCCTGGTCGGTGGGGTGCTCCTGGCCACCGGGGTCTTCGCCGACGCGGTCAACGGGGCGACCGGCACCTCCGACGAGCTGGCCGTGTGGGGCGTCGCCGCCGCCGTCGTCGGCGGGATGGCCTCCTTCAGCGGGGTGCTGCTCGGCGCGGTCTTCCTGGTGCCGCGCGCCGTGGGCCTGGTGGGCCGGCTCGTCGCCCGCGGCGGGGGCGCCCCGGCCCGCCTCGCGGCGCTGAACGCCGTCCGCAACCCCCGGCGCACCGCCTCCACCACGGGGGCGCTGCTGATCGGCACGACGCTCGTGGCGCTGATGGTGGTCGGAGCGGCGACCACGAGCCGCACCCTCGCGGCGGCCCTCGACCGGCAGTACCCGGTCGACGTGCAGGTCACCTCCCTCGGCGGACCCGACGGCCCGGAGCCGCTGGCCCCGGAGGTCGTCCGGGCCGCCACCGCGGTCCCCGGGGTGCGGGCCTGGACCCCGGTGCTGACCGCCTCGCTGACGGCCAACCGGGGGACCACCCCGGACCCGCGCAGCCAGACCTGGCTCGAGGCCGCCGCCGCGAGCCGCGGGCAGCTCGCCTCCGTGCTGCCCGACCCGGCGTGGGTCGCCGCCCTGGCGCCGGGCACCGTCGTCGTGCCCCGCGACCTGGCGACCTCCCTGGGGGTCTCCGACGGCGACGAGGTCGTGGCCTACCCCTCGACCACCCAGGCCCAGTACGACGACCAGGGGACTCCCACCGGGTGGGCCGGTGCCGCGCCGCAGGGGCACGTGCTGCGCGTGGCCGTCACCGACCTCGGCGGCTACCAGGCGCTGGTGCTCCCCGGGGACCTCACCGCGGCCGACCCCGCCGCCACCACCTCGGGCCTGTGGGTGCACCTGTCCGCCGACGCCGACCCCGTGGCGGTCGCCGACGACGTGCAGACCGCCGTCACCGACGCCGGCGGGACGGACGCCAGCACCTCCCCGGTCGCCGTCTCCGGAGCGGCCGCCGAGCGCGCCGGGTACGAGAGGGTCATCGACACGATGCTGCTCGTGGTGGTCGGCCTGCTCGCCGTCGCCGTCCTGATCGCCCTGGTCGGGGTGGCCAACACCCTGAGCCTGTCGGTGATCGAGAGGACCCGCGAGAACGCCGTCCTGCGCGCCCTCGGCCTGACCCGGGGGCAGCTGCGCCGCATGCTGGCGCTGGAGGGGGCCCTGGTCGCCGGCGTCGGCGGCCTGCTCGGGGTGGTCCTCGGGTCGCTGTACGGCTGGGCGGGCGCCGCGTCGCTGCTCGGCGGGGCCGCGGCCGCGGGCGGGTCGGCCATCTGGACCCCGGAGCTGCCGTGGGGGCGCCTCGCGCTGCTCCTGGGGGTGGCCGTGGCCGCCGGGCTGCTCGCCTCCGTCCTCCCGGCCCGGCGGGCGGTGCGCACCCCGCCCGTCGCCGCCCTGGCCGAGCAGTAGGTTGCGGACCGTGAACGGCGATGACTCCGCGCAGGCCCCGGGAGTCATCAGGGTCCTGCTCGTCGACGACCAGCAGCTGCTGCGCGCCGGCTTCCGCATGGTCATCGACTCCCAGCCCGACCTGCAGGTCGTGGGGGAGGCCGGCGACGGCGAGCAGGCGGTCGCGATGGCCACCGCGGTCCAGCCCGACGTGGTGCTCATGGACGTCCGCATGCCGCGCGTCGACGGCATCGAGGCCACCGCCCGGATCACGGCCTCGCTGCCGTGCTCGAAGGTGGTGGTCCTGACGACCTTCGACCTCGACGAGTACGCGCTGGCGGCCATCCGCGCCGGCGCCAGCGGCTTCCTCCTCAAGGACGCCCCGCCCGAGGAGCTGCTCGCCGCCGTGCGCACCGTGCACGCCGGAGACGCCGTCATCGCGCCGTCGACCACCCGGCGGCTGCTGGAGCACGTCGCGCCCCTGCTCCCCTCAGCCGACGGCGGCGAGGGCGTCGCGTCCAGCGCCCTGCTCGACGCCCTCACCGACCGCGAGCGGGAGGTCCTGGTGCTCATGGCGAAGGGGCGGTCCAACACCGAGATCGCCTCGGACCTGTTCGTCGCCGAGGCCACCGTGAAGACGCACGTGGGCCGGGTGCTCGCCAAGCTGCGCGCCCGCGACCGCGTGCAGGCGGTCGTGACGGCCTACGAGACGGGTCTGGTCAAGCCCGGCGGCTGACCCGGCGCCTAGGGTCAGGGCACGTGACGTCCTCCAGCGACCACCCGCGCCACCAGCTGCCCGCCGCCGTCCTGTGGGACATGGACGGCACCCTCGTCGACACCGAGCCCTACTGGTTCGCCGCCGAGCACTCCCTGGTCGCCGAGCACGGCGGCTCCTGGTCCGACGCCCAGGCGCGGTCCCTGGTCGGCTCGGACCTGCGGGAGTCGGCCCGGCGCCTGCGCACCGAGGGCGGGGTCGACCTGCCGATCGACGACGTCGTGGCGGCGCTCCTGGGCAGCGTCGTGGAGTCCGTCCGGCGCGAGGTGCCCTGGCGCCCCGGGGCCCGCGAGATGCTCGCCCGGGTCCGCGAGGCCGGGCTGCCCTGCGCGCTGGTCACCATGTCCTGGGAGGTCCTGGCCCGCGAGCTGGTGGCCGTGCTGCCGGAGGGCACCTTCGACGAGGTGGTCACCGGCGACGCCGTCCGCCGCGGGAAGCCCGCCCCCGACCCCTACCTCGAGGCCGCCCGCCGCCTCGGCGTCGACCCGGCCCGCTGCGTCGCCCTGGAGGACTCCACCACCGGCGTGACCAGCGCGCTCGCGGCCGGGGTGCCCACCGTCGGCATCCCCTGCGTGGTCGAGCTGGAGGGCCGCCCGGGCCTGGTGCGCGTGGCCTCCCTGGAGGGTCGCGACGTCGCGTTCCTGAGCGCCGTCGCCGCGGGGGAGGCCCCCGACGAGGGGGCCTCGGTGCCGCTGGCGCACTGAGGCGGCGCACCCGGGCGTGTCCGGATCGTGACCTCGCAGTCGACCCCCAGCGCGTCCGGGGCCCGTCCCACGGCTTAACGTGCTCGGGCCGCGTCCGACGAAGGGGGCGGTTGGTCGAGACTTTCGAGGAGACCCCTGTGAGAGCCCCCCGCCGTCTGCTCGCCCCCGCTGCCGTGACCCTGGCGGCGCTCGTGGCCCTCACCGGCTGCGCCCAGAGCGAGCGCGACACCACCAGCAGCGAGGGCTCCAGCGGGAGCGGCGGAGGCGGGGGCACCTTCGTCTTCGCCGCCTCCTCCGACCCGGTCATGCTCGACCCGGCGTTCGCCTCCGACGGCGAGACCTTCCGCGTCGCGCGGCAGATCTTCGAGGGCCTCGTGGGCACCCAGCCCGGCACCGCCGACCCCGCCCCCCTGCTCGCGGAGTCCTGGACGGGCAGCGAGGACGGCCTGTCCTGGACCTTCCAGCTCAAGCAGGGCGTGGAGTTCTCCGACGGCACCGCCTTCGACGGCGCCGCGGTGTGCGCCAACTTCGACAGGTGGCACGGCTGGACCGGGCTGAACCAGTCGCAGAACATCAGCTACTACTACAACTCGATCTTCAAGGGCTTCGCCGACGGCCCCGAGGGCCAGCGCGGCATCTACGGCGGCTGCACCGCCGACTCCGCCAGCCAGGCCACCGTGACGCTCACGCAGCCGTTCGCGGGGTTCATCCAGACCCTGTCGCTGCCGGCGTTCTCGATGCAGAGCCCCACGGCCCTGGAGGAGTACGACGCCGACAACACCGGCGGCACCGAGGACGACCCGCGCTTCTCGGCCTACGCCACCGAGCACCCCACGGGCACCGGGCCGTTCGTGCTCGACTCCTGGGAGCGCGGCCAGCAGGTCACCCTCAAGCCCAACCCCACGTACTGGGGCGAGGCGGCGAAGGTCGACGAGGTCATCGTCCGCACCATCGCCGACGGCAACGCGCGCCTCCAGGCGCTGCAGGCCGGCGACATCGACGGGTACGACCTGGTCGCGCCCGGTGACATCGGCACCCTGACCGACGCCGGGTTCCAGATCGCCAACCGCCCGGCGTTCAACATCCTGTACCTGGGCTTCAACCAGGCCGACCCGGCGCTGGCCGACGTGCGCGTGCGCCAGGCCATCTCCCACGCCATCGACAAGCAGGCCGTGGTGACGCAGTCCCTGCCGGAGGGCAGCGAGCCGGCGATCGAGTTCATCCCCGAGACCGTCGCGGGCTACAACCCCAGCGTCACGACGTACGACTACGACCCCGAGCGCGCCAAGGCGCTGCTCGCCGAGGCCGGGCAGTCGAACCTGACGATCGACTTCAACTACCCGACCGACGTCTCCCGCCCCTACATGCCGGACCCGGTGGCCACCTTCACCGCGATCCAGGCGCAGCTCGCCGCCGTCGGCATCACCGTCAACCCGGTGGCCAACCGCTGGAGCCCGGACTACCTGGACAAGATCCAGGGCACCTCCGACCACGGCATCCACCTGCTCGGGTGGACGGGTGACTACAACGACCCGGACAACTTCCTCGGCGTGTTCTTCGGCCAGCAGTCCAACGAGTGGGGCTTCGACAACGCCCAGCTCTTCGACGCCCTGACCGCGGCCCGCGGCCTGCCCACCCGCGACGAGCAGGTGCCGGCCTACGAGGCCATCAACGAGCAGATCGCGCAGTTCGTCCCGGGCGTGCCGATCTCGTCCCCGGTCCCCTCGCTGGCGTTCGCGCCCGAGGTCCAGGGCTACCAGCCCTCGCCCGTCCAGGACGAGGTCTGGAACACCGTCACGCTCACCGACAGCTGAGTGCTCTCCTTCGTCGTCCGGCGCCTGCTGCTGCTGGTGCCGGTCCTGGCGGGGCTCGTGGTCCTGCTCTTCGCATGGCTGCGGGCCCTGCCCGGCGACCCCGCCCGCGCGCTGCTCGGCCAGCGCGCGACGCCGGCGTCCATCGCGCAGGTCAACGAGGCCTACGGCTTCGACCAGCCGCTCCCCGTGCAGTTCGTCACCTACGTCGGGCGGCTGCTGCGCGGTGACCTGGGCTCCTCCAGCGCCACCGGGCAGCCGGTGCTGCAGAGCTTCCTCGACAGGTTCCCCGCCACCATCGAGCTCGCGCTGGCGGCGCTGCTGTTCGCCGTCGCGCTCGGCGTGCCCCTGGGGTACGCCGCCGCGCGGCGGGCGGGCGGCGCGCTCGACTCCCTCCTCGTGGGCGGCTCGCTGCTGGGCGTCACCATCCCGGTCTTCTTCCTCGCCTACCTGCTGAAGATCGTCTTCTCGCAGTGGCTGCCGCTGCTGCCGACGTCGGGCCGGCAGGACCCGCGCATCGACGCGACCCACGTCACCGGCTTCTTCGTGCTCGACGGGCTGCTGACCCGCGAGTGGGACGCCTCGCTCGACGCCCTGGTGCACCTGGTGCTCCCGGGCATCGCCCTGGGGACGATCCCGCTGGCGATCATCGTGCGCATCACCCGCGCCTCCGTGCTTGAGGTGCTGGGCGAGGACCACGTCCGCACCGCCCGCGCCAAGGGCCTGCCCCGGGGGCTGGTCAGCCGCCGCCACGTGCTGCGCAACGCGCTGCTGCCCGTGGTCACCACCATCGGCCTGCAGACCGGCCTGCTCTTCTCCGGGGCGGTGCTCACCGAGTCGGTGTTCGCCATCAACGGCATCGGCAGCTACCTGTTCCAGGCCATCAGCCAGCTCGACTACGCCGTCCTGCAGGGGTTCATCCTGTTCATCGCGCTGACGTACGCGCTGGTGAACCTGGTGGTCGAC
>JAKONK010000226.1 GCA_022701985.1 Actinomycetales bacterium | reverse complement strand
GTGGCGGTCATGGGAACTCCCTCGTGTCCTGACCCAGCCGGGGCTGTCGCGGACACGATCGCACGCGACTGATCTCCGGGCAACAGGCCTCCGGGGGCGGTCCGCAGGAGTTGTTCAGGGGTGGTGCATCCAAGCGCGGGGCCCGGCGCGCAGTGGGGGTAGGAGCGTCGCGACCGGCGGCGCCCGGACCCCGGAGGACCCTCGTGCGCAAGCCCCTCTGCACCGCCGCCGTCGCCACGGCCGCCGCCTCGCTCGTCCTCGTCCCCGCGGCTGCCGCCTCGGCCGCGAGCGGTGGTGGCACCGCCACCGTGACCGTGCTCCACGCCGTCCCGGGCCTGACCGTGGACGTCTACGCCAACGGGCAGGAGCTGATCCCCGACTTCGCGCCGGGCACGCTCACCGACCCGCAGCAGCTGCCCGCGGGCAGCTACGACCTCGCCGTCTTCCAGGCCGGCCAGCCCTCCACCGGCACCCCCGCGATCAGCGCCGACGGGGTGCAGGTGCCGGCGGGGGCGAACGTCACGGTGGTGGCCCACCTCGACGCGCAGGGCCAGCCGACGCTCACGCCCTTCGTCAACGACACCGCCGCCGTCCCGGCGGGCGAGGCCCGCGTCACCGTGCGCCACGTCGCCGCGGCGCCCGCGGTGGACGTGCGCGCCGGGGGGCAGCCGCTGGTGCAGGACCTCAGCAACCCCGACGAGGCCAGCGCGGAGGTGCCCGCCGGCACCGTGAGCGCCGACGTGGTCGCCACCGGGACCTCCGACGTGGTCGCGGGGCCCACCGACCTGTCGCTGCCGGCCGGCACGAGCACGGTCGTCTACGCCTGGGGCAACCCGTCGGCGGGCGGGGTGCAGCTGGCGCTGCAGCGCATCGAGGGCCTGGGCGGCGCTCCCGGCGGCGTGGCGGCCGGCAGCGGCGGGTTCCTCGACGACGGCGCCGCGCCCACCTGGCTCGTGGCCACGTCCGCCGGGGCGCTCGGCGTCGCGGTGGCCGCGGGGATCGGCGCCGCCGCGCTGCGCTCGCGCCGCGCCGCGGGCGACCGGGCGGCGTGACCGCGCCGTCCGGCGGCCGTCGCGCCGGGCGCGTCCTGACGGCGGTGGCGGTGGGCGGTCTGGCCCTCGCCGCCACCGCCCCGGCGGCCTGGCTGCTCACCGGGGCGAGCAGCCGGGCCGCCCCCCTGGCAGGTGCGCTGCCCCCTCCGCCGGTGGCCGCGAGCAGCGCCGACACCCCGGCCGGCACGGACGAGCCACCGGCAGCGGCACCCCCGGCTCCCTCGCCGTCGGCCACCGGGCCGCTCCTGCCGCAGCTGCGCGCCGCCGCCCCGGTGCCCGCCGTGGTCCCCGCGGCGGTGGCGCCGGTGCGGCTGCAGCTGCCGGCGCTGGGGGTCGACGCCCCCGTCGACGCCGTGGGTGCCTCCGAGGACGGCGCCGTCGTCGTCCCCCCTGACGGCGCGCGCACCGGCTGGTGGTCCCCGGGCTCCGCTCCGGCGGACCCCGACGGCTCGGTGGTGCTCGTCGGTCACGTCGACACCGCCGCCGGGCCGGGGGCCCTGTTCCGCCTGCGGGAGGCCGAGGTGGGGCAGGACGTCGTGGTGACGGACGCGTCAGGCGCCGAGCACCTCTACCGCACCAGCGGCGGAGCGCAGTTCTCGAAGGACTCGCTGCCCGCGGGTGAGCTGTTCACCACCGCCGGCGCCCCGCGGCTGGTGCTCATCAGCTGCGGCGGGGAGTTCGACAGGGCGACGCGCCACTACGCGGACAACGTGGTGGTGGTCGCGGACCGGGTCTCGTGACGGGCGCCGCTCGGCGCGCCGCCGCCGCCCGGTCCGCCTAGCGTGCCAGCGTGGAGCCGTCCGCCGACCAGCGCGAGGCCGCTGACGGGCGCGCCGCCAGGGACCACCGGCTGGAGCGCGACTTCTGCGCCGGGCACGACGACGCCCTGGCTCGCGCCTACGAGAGGTGGGGGACGCTCGTGCACGGTCTGGCGGTCCGCGCCGTCGGCCCCTCCGACGCCGACGACGTCACCCAGCAGGTGTTCATCAGCGCGTGGCAGGCCCGCGACCGGTTCGACCCGGCGCGCGGACCCCTCGGCGCGTGGCTGGTCGGGATCACCCGGCACCGCGTGGCCGACGCGCTGCGACGCCGCGCGGCCCGCCCCGAGCAGCCCTTCGACCCCGCCGACCCTCCCAGCCCCCCGGGTCCTCCCGGCGGTGCCGCGGGCGGTGCTGGGGACGACGCCGCCCAGCACATCGACCTCCGCGACGAGGTCAGCCGCCTGGGCGACCCGCAGCGCCGCATCGTCGAGCTCGCGTTCTGGGAGGACCTCACCCACGCCCAGATCTCCGAGCGCACCGGGCTGCCGCTCGGCACCGTCAAGAGCCACCTGCGCCGCACCTTCGTGCGGCTCCGCGCGCGCCTGGGAGGTGCGGGCGGTGTCGCCTGAGCAGCCCGTCGACCCCGCGCACGGCGAGGAGCCGCTGCGCCGCCTCCCGCCGCCCGCGGTGTGGGAGGGCATCGCGGCGGCCACCGGCGTGCGCTCGGCCCCCGACCCCGGGGCGCTGCGCCGCTCGCTGGACGACGGCGACGACGGCGACGTCGGCGGCGGTCTCAGCGGCGGTGTCGCCGGCGACGTCGGCGGCGGTCTCCCCGGCCTCCCCGCGCAGCGGACGGGGCGCCGCTGGTCCACGCCGGTGCTGCTCGGGGCTGCGGGCCTCGCCCTCGTCGTCGGTGCCGGGGCAGGGGCCCTGGTGGCCTCGCGCACGGGTGACGACGCACCGGTGGTCGTGGTGTCGACCGCGCAGCTGGCCCCGCCGGACGGCGGGGACGCGACGCGCACCGGCACCGCCGAGGTGCTCGGCGCCAGCGGTGAGGACGGCGGACGGCGCGTCGTCGTCACCACGGCGGGGCTGCCGGTGGTCGACGACGCCGCTCACGAGGTGTGGCTGCTCGACCCGTCCACGGGGGGCCTGGTCTCGCTCGGGGCGCTCGCCGACGGGCGCAGCCCGCGCGGCGGCTACGTGCTCCCCGACGGGGTCGACCTGTCGCGGTTCAGCGAGGTCGACGTGTCGGCGGAGCCCCTCGACGGCGACACCACCCACTCCGGCACCAGCGAGCTCCGCGGTCCGCTGAGCTCGGCCACCGCCTGACGCCGCCCCGCCGCCCGGGGTCAGGGGCGGTCGGGCAGCGCCTCGGCGAGCATCTCGACCAGGTGCTTGGGGCGGCGGCCGGCGAGGGCGTCGGTCTGCGTGCGGCAGCTGAACCCGTCGGCCACGACCGGCACGGCGTCGCCGGCCTCGCGCAGCGCTGGGAGCAGCTGCTGCTCGGCCACGGCCACCGACACGTCGCGGTGGCCCGCCTCGGCCCCGAAGTTGCCGGCCAGGCCGCAGCAGCCGCCGAGCTGGGTGGCGTCGACGCCCGCGCGGGCGAGCAGCGCCGCGTCGGCGCCGAAGCCCATCACCGCGTGCTGGTGGCAGTGCGGCTGGACGACGGCGGCCGTCCTCAGCTGCGGCGGCGTCCAGTCGGGGCGGTGCTCCGCGACCAGCTCGGCCACCGTGCGCACCCGGGAGTGCAGGGCGGCGGCGCGGGGGTCGTCGGGGAGCAGGCGGGAGGCGTCCTCGCGCAGCAGCGCCGTGCAGCTGGGCTCCAGCCCGACCACGGGCATGCCCGCCAGCTCGCCGTCCAGGGCGTCGAGCGTGGCGGCCAGCTGGCGCTTGGCGCCGTCGAGCTGGCCGGTGGAGACCCAGGTCAGGCCGCAGCAGACCTTGGCGCTGGGCAGGTGCACCCGGAAGCCGAGGTGCTCGAGCAGCTTCACGGCGGCGACGCCGACCTGCGGGTCGAAGCCGTCCGTGAAGGTGTCGACCCAGAGGACGACGTCGGTCGTGCGCGACTGTTCGTGGAGTCCATGATCACGGTCGGAGGTGGTGAACCAGCGGCGGAAGGTCTGGCGGGCGAAGGTCGGGACGGCCATCGCCGGGTCGATGCCGACCGCCCTCATGCCGGCCTTCCGCAGCGGGGCGACCTTCGCCGCGACGTTGACCAGGGCGGGCAGCAAGGGCTGGCCGAGGGCCACGAGGCGGGTCCACCGGGGGAGCCACCCGAGCGCGTAGTGGTTCAGGGGGCGCCGCCGGCCGCGGTAGTGGTGGTCGAGGAACTCGGCCTTGTACGTGGCCATGTCGACGCCGGCGGGGCAGTCGACCGAGCACCCCTTGCAGCTCAGGCACAGGTCGAGGGACTCCTTGACCTCCTCCGAGCGCCAGCCGTCGGTGACGAGCGTGCCGTTGGCCATCTCCTGCAGCAGGCGGGCGCGGCCGCGGGTCGAGTCCTTCTCGTCACCGGTGGCGAGGTAGCTGGGGCACATCACGGTGGCCGAGCCACCGATGCCGCCCACCGGCTCCGCACGGCACTTGCCCACGCCGACGCAGCGGTGCACGGCCGCGGTGAGGTCGCCGCCGTCGGCGGGGTAGGCGATCGACAGCGGCCTGGTGGGCAGGATCTCGACGGCTGTGCGGGCCGACGGCACGCGCAGGTCGGCCTCCAGCGGGGCGGGCTTCACGAGCACGCCCGGGTTCAGCAGCTCCGCCGGGTCGAAGGCGGCCTTGACCTCCTCGAAGGCCCGCAGGGCGTCGTCGTCGTACATGAGCGGCAGCAGCGCGGAGCGCGCGCGGCCGTCACCGTGCTCGCCCGACAGCGACCCGCCGTGCGCGGCCACCAGCCGGGCGGCGGCGCGCAGGAACTCCCCGGACCTGTCCACCCCGCCGGGCTCGGACAGCGGCAGGTCGAGGCGCATGTGGATGCAGCCGTCACCGAAGTGCCCGTAGGCGTGGCCGTCGACGCCGTGGCTGCTCATCAGCGCGGCCAGGTCGCGCAGGTACGTGCCCAGGCGGGCCGGCGGCACGGCGGCGTCCTCCCAGCCCGGCCACGCGGGGGTGCCCGAGGGGGAGCGGCCGGCGTAGCCGGCGCCGTCCTCGCGGATCCGCCACAGCGCCTTGGCCTGCGCGCGGGTCGG
>JAKONK010000062.1 GCA_022701985.1 Actinomycetales bacterium | reverse complement strand
CCGGGCTCCACCAGCAGGCGGACGCCCAGCACGTTGGCCAGCGAGCCCGTCGGGCTGAAGAGCCCCGCCTCGTGGCCGAGCATCCCGGCCACCCGCGCCTCGAGGGCGTTGGTGGTCGGGTCCTCCGCGTAGACGTCGTCACCGACCTCCGCCTCGGCGACCGCCCGGCGCATCGCCGGGGTCGGCCGCGTCAGCGTGTCCGAGCGCAGGTCGACCCGGACGGCGGGCGCGGACCGCGGAGCAGCGGCCCCGTACCCGCTCGCCCCAGCAGCGGAGGCCATCAGAGCGAGCGCTCCTGCAGCATCTCGGCGACGAGGAAGGCCATCTCGAGGGACTGCTGGTGGTTCAGGCGCGGGTCGCACAGCGACTCGTAGGCGGTGGCGAGGTCGGAGTCCTCGATGGCCTGGTGGCCGCCGAGCACCTCGGTGACGTCGCCGCCGGTGAGCTCCACGTGCAGTCCGCCCGGGACGGTGCCGAGCGAGGAGTGCACCTCGAAGAAGCCGCGGACCTCGTCGATGACGTCGTCGAAGCGGCGGGTCTTGTACCCGGACGGGCTCGTGATGGTGTTGCCGTGCATCGGGTCGCACGTCCACACCACCTGCGCGCCCGACTCGTTGACGGCCTCGACCACCGCCGGCATCGCCTCGCGGATGCGTCCGGCGCCCATGCGCGTGACGAAGGTGAGGCGGCCGGCGCGGCGCTGGGGGTCGAGCTTGTCGACCAGGCCGAGGACCTCCTCGCGCGTCGTCGTCGGGCCGAGCTTCACGCCGATCGGGTTCTGCACGCGGGAGAGCAGGTCGACGTGCGCGCCGTCGAGCTGGCGGGTGCGCTCACCGATCCACAGGAAGTGGGCGGAGACGTCGTAGAGCTTGCCCGTGCGGGAGTCGGTGCGGGTCAGCGCGCGCTCGTAGGGCAGCAGCAGCGCCTCGTGGCTGGCGTAGAACTCGACGCGGCCCAGCAGCTCCTGGCTGTAGGCGCCGCAGGCCTCCATGAAGGAGATGGCACGCTCGATGTCGCGCGCGGTGGCCTCGTAGCGGGCGCTGGCGGCCTTGCTCGCGAAGCCCTTGTTCCAGGTGTGCACCTGGCGCAGGTCGGCCTCGCCACCGGTGGTGAACGCCCGGATGAGGTTCAGCGTGGCGGCGGAGGTGTGGTACGCCTTCACGAGCCGCTGCGGGTCGTTGCGGCGGGCCTCCTCGGTGAACGCGAAGTCGTTCACCGCGTCGCCGCGGTAGGCGGGCAGCGTGACGCCGTCGCGGGTCTCGGTGCCGCTGGAGCGGGGCTTGGCGTACTGCCCGGCCATGCGGCCGATCTTGACGACCGGCGTGCTGGCGGCGTAGGTGAGCACCACCGCCATCTGCAGGATCGTGCGCATCCGCTTGCGGATCGAGTCGGCCGTCGCGTCGGCGAAGGTCTCGGCGCAGTCGCCGCCCTGGAGCACGAACGCGCGGCCCGTGGAGGCGGCGGCGAGGCGCTCGGTCAGGAGGTCGCACTCCCCGGCGAAGACCAGCGGCGGCAGCGTCGACAGCTCGGCGACGGCGGCGGCCAGCTCGGCCTCGTCCCAGGTGGGCTGCTGCTGGGCGGGCAGGCCGGCCGGCAGGTCCGCCAGGGCGCCGTTGGGCGCCGCGAGGGCGTCGAGAGCGGAGCGCAGGGGGCCCGCGGGCGGCGTCGTGGTGCTCACGGCGGGCAAGCCTACGGGCCCCGCGCTCGCCGCCCCACCGGCTCGTGAGCCGAAAGGGCCGCCCCGCGCGTGCGGAGCGGCCCTTCCGGTGGTGGAGCGGGGTGCTGGTGTCAGCCGGAGACGTGCGCCAGCTCGTCGATGCGGGCCTTGGAGACCGTCTTCAGCTCGCCCGTGGCCTCGGCCAGGGGCACCTGCACGACCTCGGTGCCGCGCAGCGCGGCCATGGTGCCGAAGTCGCCCTCGGCGATCGCGGTGATCGCCGACAGGCCCGAGCGGGTGCCGAGGATGCGGTCGTACGCCGTCGGGGTGCCGCCGCGCAGCAGGTGGCCGAGCACCGTGACGCGGGTGGGCAGGTCGGGCAGCTTGTCGTTCAGGATCCGCTCGAGCGCCTCGCCAGCGCCCTTCAGCTGCACGTGGCCGAACGCGTCGAGCTCGGCGCCGGTGTGGGTCACGTCGCCGCCGGCGGCGATGGCGCCCTCGGAGATGACGACCAGGGGGGCCTCGCCGCGCTCGGCGACCTTCGCGATGGTGGCCGCGACGGCGTCGGCGTCGTACTCCTCCTCCGGGAGGAGCGTGACGTGGGCGGAGGCGGCCATGCCGGTGTGCAGGGCGATCCAGCCCGCGTGGCGGCCCATGACCTCGACGATCATGGCGCGGTGGTGGCTGGCGCCGGTGGTGGCGAGGCGGTCGCACGCGTCGACGGCGATCTGCACCGCGGTGTCGAAGCCGAAGGTGTAGTCGGTGGCCGAGAGGTCGTTGTCGATGGTCTTCGGGGCGCCGACGACCTTGATGCCGACCGTGTTCAGGTGGGTGGCCACGCCGAGCGTGTCCTCGCCGCCGATGGCCAGCAGCGCGTCGATGCCGAGGCGCTCCATGGTGGCGCGGATCGCGTCGACCCCGCCCTCCATCTTCACCGGGTTGGTGCGGGACGAGCCGAGGATCGTGCCGCCCACGGGGAGGATGTGCTCCACGACCGAGCGGTCGAGCGGGGTGGTCAGACCCTCGATGGGGCCCTTCCAGCCGTCGCGGAAGCCCACGAACTCGAACCCGTAGGTGTCCGTGCCCTTGAGCACGGCAGCACGGATGACGGCGTTGAGGCCGGGGCAGTCGCCGCCTCCGGTGAGAACTCCGATGCGCATGGTCGCCAACCCTAGCGAGGCGGCCCGGCGTCCCCCGCCGCCGTCGCCCGCCCGGGGGCTCCAGCACGCTCCGGTAAACCCCCGTGACCGCGCGGCAGCGGGCGCGGGAGGATGGGCCGCCAGCCCCCGACGCCCACCAGGAGGACGACGTGCCTGAGCACACGAGCGACCCGGCCGACCCGGCCGCCGCGGCCGAGACCAGCGGCGAGACCGCCGCAGAGGCGCAGAAGCGCCGCTTCAAGGAGGCCCTGGAGCGCAAGCAGGGCGTCAAGCACCCGAACGACGAGGTGGCCGGCGGGAAGAACCTCCACGGCCGCGGCGGCGCCACCGCGCGCCAGGAGTTCCGCCGCAAGTCTGGCTGACCGGTATCACTGCAGGTCAAAGCCTTCTCATGGGCGGCTGGTCCGCAGCCGGTCCGCAAGATTTTCGGCGCGGGGAGCCGCGCTGGCGAGGTCGTCGAGCAGACCCGCCAGCGCGGCCCGCGTCCGGTCCTCGGCGCTCGGCCACAGGTGGCTGTAGGTGTTGAGGGTGACGCTCGCGCTGCGGTGGCCGAGCGCCCGCTGGACGGCGACGACGTCGACGCCAGCCGCGATGAGCCCCGAGGCGAAGTAGTGCCGGAGGTCGTGCAACCGCATGCCGGTGACCCCGGCTCCGCGGCGGGCCCGGCGCCAGCGGTCGCTGGCGATGTTCTGGGTGAGGGGTGCTCCCCCGCCCTCAGTCAGCAGCCACCGGGTCGGCTGGTTGCCCGGACGGTGTTCCTGGACGTAGCGCGCGACGGCTTGGAGCAGGGCGTCGGGCACGGGGACATCCCGTTCGCTGCCGTACTTCGGCGGGCTCTCGACGAGGGCTCCCCCGGTTGCCCGCGTGAGCTGGCGCCGCACGCGGATGGTGCGGCGCAGGAAGTCGACGTCGGCGACCTGCAGGCCGCACAGCTCCCCGAGGCGGAGGCCGGCGCCTGCGGCGAGCAGGACCATGACACGCGTCTCGGGCTCGGCTGCCGCGGCGAGCACGGCCGCCACCTCCTCCGGGGCTGGGAGGCGCATGGCGGCCTCGGCGCGGCGGACTCGCGGCAGGGTCACCCCGGCGCTGGGGTCCGACACGAGGTGCCGGTCGAGGACAGCGGCGCGCAGAACGGAGCGCACGTTGTTGCGTCGGGTGCGGATGGTGCCGGGCGCGAGGCCCTGCTTGCGCATGCCGGCGACCCAGGACTCGACGTGGCTGCGGCGAAGGCGCCCCAGTGGGAGGTCGCGGAAGGTACAGGTCCTGACGGCGATGTCAACGGCGCGGGCGGTGTTGGGCGCCCACACCTGCCGCTCGGACCACGCGGCGTAGAACTCCGCCAGGGTCGTCTGGGCGGCGGTCGGGTCGACGTACTGGCCGGTGACGACCGCGGTGGTGACTTCGTCGAGCCAGCGTTGGGCGTCGACCTTGCGGCGGAAGTGGCGCGAGCGCTCCTTGCCAACCTCGTCACGGAACCTCGCGCGCCAGGTTCCATTGGACCTCTTCGCGATGCTCGACACGGTCAGCGGCCTCCGAGCGGCTCAGCTCGCTGGAGATCGCGGGTCTCCGAGTTCTCGGTCTTGCCCCGGTGGCGCATCGGCGGAGTGTCCGGGCAGCGCCATCCGGTGGAGCGGAGTAACCGCGAACCTGTGGACAACGCACCCATGTGCACACGCCTGTGGACAGACGCCTGCCGAGGCACGCAGTGCGAGCGGCTCCGGTTGCCGGGGCCCATCGGCGCTGTTGCTGGCGCGTCGATTCGTTCAGCCGCTGAATAGCCCGCGAGCCGCCGACCTTCCGACCGCGCCGGTCGGG
>JAKONK010000147.1 GCA_022701985.1 Actinomycetales bacterium | reverse complement strand
TGCGCTGTGCAGAAGGTCCTGATCGCCAACCGGGGCGAGATCGCCGTCCGGGTCGCCCGCGCGTGCAAGGACGCCGGCCTGACCAGCGTCGCCGTCTACGCCGAGCCCGACCGGGACGCCCTGCACGTGCAGGTCGCCGACGAGGCGTTCGCGCTGGGCGGGAACACCCCGGGCGAGTCCTACCTGGTGATCGACAAGATCATCGAGGTCGCGAAGCAGTCCGGGGCAGACGCCGTGCACCCCGGCTACGGCTTCCTCTCCGAGAACGCCGACTTCGCCCAGGCCGTCCTCGACGCCGGGCTCACCTGGATCGGGCCCTCCCCCGCGGCGATCATCGCCCTCGGCGACAAGGTGCAGGCCCGGCACATCGCCACCTCCGTCGGCGCGCCCCTGGTGCCGGGCACGACCGACCCGGTCGACGGCGGCGACGAGGTCGTGGCCTTCGCCGAGGAGCACGGCCTGCCGGTGGCGATCAAGGCCGCCTTCGGCGGTGGCGGCCGTGGGCTCAAGGTCGCCCGCACCATGGAGGAGATCCCCGAGCTCTTCGACTCCGCCGTCCGCGAGGCCGTGTCGGCCTTCGGCCGCGGTGAGTGCTTCGTGGAGAAGTTCCTGGACCACCCCCGCCACGTCGAGGCGCAGGTGCTGGCCGACACGCACGGCAACGTCGTCGTCGTCGGCACCCGGGACTGCTCGCTCCAGCGCCGCAACCAGAAGCTGGTCGAGGAGGCGCCCGCGCCCTTCCTGACCGACGAGCAGCGCGAGCGCATCCACTCCAGCGCCAAGGACATCGTCCGCGGGGCCGACTACGTGGGTGCCGGCACGGTCGAGTACCTGGTGGGTGTGGACGGCGACATCTCGTTCCTCGAGGTGAACACCCGCCTGCAGGTCGAGCACCCCGTGACCGAGGAGGTCACCGGCATCGACCTGGTGCGCGAGCAGTTCCGCCTCGCCGCCGGCGAGGCCCTCGGGTACGACGAGGTGCCCGTGCGCGGCCACAGCGTCGAGTTCCGCATCAACGGCGAGGACCCGGGCCGCGGCTTCCTGCCCGCCCCCGGCACCGTCACCCGCTTCGAGGCGCCGTCCGGTCCGGGCGTCCGCGTCGACTCCGGCGTCCGCAGCGGCGACGTCGTCTCGGGGAGCTTCGACTCGATGCTCGCCAAGCTGGTCGTCACCGGCGCCACCCGCGAGCAGGCGCTGCAGCGGGCGCGGCGCGCGCTGGCCGAGATGGTCGTCGAGGGCATGCCGACGGTGCTGCCCTTCCACCGCCTGGTGGTCGACGACCCGGCCTTCACCGCCGCCGACGGCTTCGCGGTGCACACCCGCTGGATCGAGACCGAGTGGGCCGGCTCCGCCGCCCCCTGGTCGGGGCCGACCGCGGACGCGCCGCACCACGACGACGCCGAGCGCTCCACCGTCGTGGTCGAGGTCGCCGGCAAGCGCCTCGAGGTCACCCTGCCCGGCTGGGTCATGGAGGCCGGCGCCCAGGTGGGCGGCGCGGTGCAGTCCGCCCGCCGCCAGCCCAAGCGCCCCCGCAACGCCGCTGCCGCCGCCAAGGCCGCCGGCGGCGACGCCCTGGTCGCACCGATGCAGGGCACGCTGGTCAAGGTCGCCGTCGCCGAGGGCGACACCGTGGTGGCCGGCGACCTGGTCGTCGTCCTCGAGGCGATGAAGATGGAGCAGCCGCTGACGGCCCACAGGGACGGCGTGGTGACCGGCCTGGCGGCCGAGGTCGGCGCGACCCTCACGACCGGCACGGTGATCTGCACGATCGCCGACGCCACCCCCGCCGCCAGCTCCTGACCCCCGGGGCCCGGCCGTCCGCCGCGGGACGGCCGGCGGCCGGGCGTCAGGCGATCTCGGGGCTGGCGTGCAGGCGGCGCGCCGCCTCCGCCACCGAGCCCGACAGCGACGGGTAGACGGTGAAGGCGTGGGCCACCTGGTCGACGGTCAGACCGTGCTCGACCGCGAGCGCGACCGGGAACACCAGCTCGGAGGCCCGCGGGGCGCAGACCACACCGCCGAGCACGCGGCCCGAGCCGGTGGAGGCGAAGAGCTTCACGAAGCCGTCGCGGATGCCCAGCATCTTGGCGCGGGCGTTGCCGGCGAGCGGGAGCATCAGCACCTCGGCGTCGACCTCGCCGGACTCCACCTGCTCCTGGGTCCACCCGACGGTGGCGATCTCGGGCGCGGTGAAGATGTTGGCGGAGACCTTGCGCAGGCGCAGGGGCTGCACGGCGTCGCCGAGGGCGTGCCACATGGCGGTGCGCCCCTGCATCGCGGCGACGGAGGCCAGCGGGAGGACGCCGGTGCAGTCCCCGGCGGCGTAGACGCCGCGGGCGGAGGTGCGCGAGACCCTGTCGACCTCGACGTGCCCGCTCTCGGAGAGCTGCACGCCGGCCCCCTCGAGCCCGATGTCGCGGGTGTTGGGCACCGAGCCGACGGCCATGAGGCAGTGGCTGCCGCGCACCTCGCGGCCGTCCGCGAGGGTGACGACGACGCCGTCCCCCTCCCGGCGCGCCGCGGTGGCCCGCGAGCGCCCCATGAGGGTCATGCCGCGGCGGCGGAAGACCTCCTCGATGACCTCGGCGGCGTCACCGTCCTGCCCGGGGAGCACGCGGTCGCGGCTGGAGACCAGCACGACCTCGGAGCCCAGGGCGTCGTAGGCGCTGGCGAACTCGGCGCCCGTGACGCCCGAGCCGACGACGACGAGCCGCTCGGGGACGCGGTCGAGGTGGTACAGCTGCTTCCAGGTGAGGATGCGCTCGCCGTCCGGGCGGGCGGTCTCGAGCTCGCGGGGCGAGGAGCCGGTGGCGACCAGGGTGATGTCGGCCTGGAGCTCCTCGGTGCCGCCGCCGTCGAGCTCGGCGACGACGCGCTCGGTGCCGTCGAGCCGCCCGGTCCCGCGCAGCACGCGGACGCCCTCGGCGTCGAGGCGGCGGGCGATGTCGGCGGACTGCGCCTCGGCGAGCTTGCGCACGCGCTCGTTGACCCGCCCCAGGTCGATGACGACGGGCTCCCGCGTGGCCGGGTCGCCGTCGCTGCCGGGGAACCGCAGGCCCAGCAGCTCGGCGTCCTGGACGATGCCCATGACCTCGGCGGTGGAGATCAGGGTCTTGGAGGGCACCACGTCGGTGAGCACGGTGGAACCGCCCATCCCCGCGCGCTCGACCACGGTGGCCTGCGCCCCGAGCTGCGCGGCGACCAGGGCCGCCTCGTAGCCCCCCGGGCCTCCCCCGACGACGACGACCTTCGGCTTGCGTCCCAGCACGCCCCCGATCCTCCCACCCCGGTGCTCCGCGCTCCCCGCGGTGCTCCGCGGACGCCGCGGCGTTCCGGGCTGCGTGCGGCCGGGGTCCTGGAGGAGGTCGTCGCCGCTACCCTCGGCGCTCATGGCGCTGTACGCGGCGTACGCCAGCAACCTGCACCCGGACCGGATGGCCACCCGGGCCCCCCACTCACCCCTGGAGGCGACGGGGTGGCTGCGCGGGTGGCGCCTGACGTTCGGGGGTGAGGAGCGCGGCTGGGACGGCGCGCTGGCCACGGTGGTCGAGGTCCCCGAGCCGGCCGACCCGGCCCACCCCGAGGTGCCCCCGGCGCAGGTGTTCGTGGCCGTGTACGACCTCACGGACGCCGACGCCGAGGAGCTCGACCGGTGGGAGGGCGCCGACCTGGGGCTCTACACCAAGGTCAAGGTGCGGGTCGACGCGCTCGAGGGCGAGCTGCTGGCGTGGACGTACGTGCTCGACGACTACGAGGGCGGCGTGCCGAGCGCCTTCTACCTGGGGATGCTCGCCGACGCCGCCGAGGCCGCCGGCGCCCCGGACGACTACGTCGCGGAGCTGCGCGCGCGCCCCTGCCGCTCGGTCGGCTGAGCCCCGACCGCGGTGCCCGGCCCGGGCACCGCAGTACGGTGCCGGGCGTGATGGACCCCTTCGACAGCGCAGCGGCGGCCGGGCCGGACCACTCCAACAACCCGGCCTTCGACCACGCCGACCCCGGCACGGACCCCTTCGAGATCGCCGCCGCCGCCGCGCGGGCGATCGCCGAGCGCACCGGGGTCGCCCGCCACGACACCGCCCTGGTGCTCGGCTCGGGCTGGCAGGTCACCGCCGACCTGCTCGGCGCGACGACGGCGGAGGTGCCGGTCACCGAGCTGCCGGGCTTCGCCCCCGCGGCCGCCCTCGGGCACGTCGGCACCGTGCGCTCGGTCAGCGTCACCGACGACGCCGGCGCCGAGCGCCACGCCCTGGTCTTCCTGTCCCGCACCCACCTGTACGAGGGCCGCGGAGTGCGCCCGGTCGTGCACGCCGTCCGGACCGCCGCGGCCGCGGGCTGCTCGACGCTCGTGCTCACCAACGGCTGCGGCGGCATCGACCCCGACCGCGGCCCGGGCACCCCGGTCCTGATCAGCGACCACATCAACCTCACGGCGACGTCGCCCCTGGAGGGCCCCACCTTCATCGACCTCACCGACCTGTACTCCCCGCGCCTGCGCGAGCTCGCCCGCGGGGTGCAGCCCGACCTCACCGAGGGGGTCTACGTGCAGTTCCCCGGCCCGCACTACGAGACGCCGGCCGAGGTCCGCATGGCCGGGCGCATGGGCGGTGACCTGGTCGGGATGTCGACGGCCCTGGAGGCCATCGCGGCCCGCCAGGCGGGTCTGGAGGTGCTGGGCATCTCGCTGGTCACCAACCTGGCCGCGGGGGTGAGCCCGACCCCGCTCGACCCGCAGGAGGTCGTCGACGCCGGCCGCGCGGCGGGCCCGCGCATCGGTGCGCTGCTGGCGCAGGTGGTGCGCCGGGTGCTCTCGCAGGACGCCGCGTGACGGTCCCCGCCGCCCTGAGCGGGGCCCTGCGCGACCGGGCCCTCGCCTGGGCCGACGGCGACGTCGACGACGACGACCGCGCGGCGCTGCGGGCCCTCGTCGAGCGCGCCGCCGGCGGGGACGCCGCCGCGGCCGCCGAGCTGGCGGACGCCCTCGACGGGGACCTGGAGTTCGGCACCGCCGGGCTCCGCGGGGCCCTGGGCCCGGGCAGCCACCGCATGAACCGCGCCGTCGTGGTGCGCGCGGCCGCCGGCCTGGCGGCGCACCTGCTCGACGTCGCCCGCCCGCCGGACGCGGAGGCGGGCCCGCCGATGTGCGTCGTCGGGTACGACGCCCGGCACGGGTCGCCCGCGTTCGCCCGCGACACCGCCGCCGTGATGGCCGCCGCGGGGGTCCGCACCCTGCTGCTGCCCCGGCCGCTGCCGACGCCGGTGCTCGCCTTCGCGGTGCGCCACCTCGACGCCGACGCGGGGGTGGTGGTGACGGCCAGCCACAACCCGCCGCAGGACAACGGCTACAAGGTCTACCTCGGCGGGCGCTGCACGCCCGCGGGTGCCACGGGTGCCGAGGACGCGGGGCGCGGGGCGCAGATCGTGCCGCCCGCCGACGCGCTCATCGCCGCGGCCATCGCCGTCCAGCCGCCGGCGCGCGAGGTGCCGCGCGCGGAGCGGGGCTGGTCGGTGCTCGGCGGCGACGTGCTGGAGGCCTACCTGCGCTCGGTCTCGGCGCTGCCCGGACCGCCGCCGGCCGACCGGCGCAGGGCGCAGCTGCGCGTCGTCCTGACGCCGGTGCACGGCGTGGGCGGCGCCGTCGCCGTGGAGGCGCTGCGCCGCGCGGGCGTGACGGACGTGGCCGTGGTCCCCGAGCAGGCCGACCCCGACCCCGCCTTCCCGACCACCGCGTTCCCCAACCCCGAGGAGCCCGGCGTCCTCGACCTGGCCCTGGAGCTGGCGCGACGGCGGGACGCCCACCTCGTCATCGCCGTCGACCCCGACGCCGACCGCTGCGCCGTGGCGGTGCCCGACCCCTCCCGCGACGGCGGGTGGCGAGCGCTCAGCGGTGACGAGCTGGGGGCGGTGCTCGGGGAGCACGTCGCCTCCGGCGGGCTGCGCGCCCCCGGCGGCCGGCAGCCCGGCAGCGCGGTCCTGGCCTGCTCGCTGGTCTCCTCCAGCCTGCTGGGGCGGATCGCCGCCGCTCACGGCCTCGGGCACGCCGAGACCCTGACGGGCTTCAAGTGGATCTCCCGCGCGCCCCGCCTGGTCTTCGGCTACGAGGAGGCCATCGGCTACTGCGTGGCCCCCGACCTGGTGCGCGACAAGGACGGGATCTCCGCGGCCGTGGTCGTCGCCGCGCTCGCCGCCGACCTCGCCGCGCGGGGTCGCACCCTCCTCGACGTCCTGGACGACCTCGCCCTCGCCCACGGCGTGCACGCCACCGGGCAGGTCTCGGTGCGCGTCGACGACCTCTCCCTCATCTCCGGCGCCGTGGCGCGGCTGAGGGCGCAGCCCCCGACCGAGCTCGCCGGCAGCGCGGTGGAGCGCGTCGACGACCTCTCGGAGGGCTCGGTGGAGACCACCGGCGTCCCCGCGACCGACGGGCTGCGCTGGGTGCTGGCCGGCGGGGGCCGCGTGGTGGTCAGGCCGAGCGGCACCGAGCCCAAGCTCAAGTGCTACCTGGAGGTCGTGGAGCCGGTGCCCGCGGCCGGCGGCCTCGGTGCGGCGCGGGAGTCGGCGGGCAGGCGCCTCGCCTCGCTCGAGGCCGCGGTCAGGGCGCTGCTCGCCCTCTGAGGCGGCGTGCGGCGAGCGGGTGACCACCGCTCCAGCCGGGACGTCGCGGTGCCGACCTCTCGGGGAGGTCGGAGCAACCGGCGCCGGCGCCGCGACGGGGAGGGACCGCGTGGAGCACGTCAGGGCCCCGTCGCCCCCGCCCACCTCCGCCGTGCTGGTCACCGTCTCGACCGGGGGCCTCCTCGCCCTGCTCGCAGCGGTGGGCGTGGCCGGCTCCGGACCGGGCGCCTGGCCGTGGCCGGTGGTGGCGGTGCTCTGGGCGGCGTTCCTGGTCCTGCGCCACGACGCGGCCCAGCGCTGGATGGCGGGCGGGGACCTGCGCGAGCGCACTGCGCGCCGGGTCCTCTTCGGGCAGGTGCTGGGCAGCCTCGCCCTGGTCTCCTGCGGGCTGCCGACCCTCGTGCCGCTGGTGTGCCTGCTGGTCGCAGGTGTTCACGTGGACTGGCGCTGGCGCCGAGCCCTGGAGGCCGGCTGCCTCGGGTCGCTCCTGCTGTGCACCGGTGCCGCGGCGGGGGTGTCGACCGGGCTGCTGCCAGCCGTCCACGGCGCCACCGAGCAGGTCGCGGCGCTCGGCCTGGCCTCCCTGGTGCTGACCAACATCGCGATCCTCGCCCGCCAGCGCGAGCGCTCCGACGCCGCGCTGCAGCTCGCGCAGGAGATCCGGCACGCCGAGCTGCTGCGGGCGGCCCACCACGACGCCCTCACCGGCCTGCTGGGCCGGCGCGGCACCGCTGAGGCGCTGGCCGCGGCGTGCGCCGGGGCGTCACCGGGTGCCCTGGCGGCCGTGGTCTTCTGCGACCTCGACGGTTTCAAGCCCGTCAACGACCAGCACGGCCACGACGTCGGCGACCGGGTGCTGGTGGAGGTGGGTCGGCGGCTCGTCGGAGCGGCCGGCCCGGCCGCGCGGGTGGGGCGCACCGGCGGCGACGAGTTCGTGGTGGTGCTGCCCGCCGCCTCCGGTGCCGAGGTCGTCGAGGCCGTCACGGCGCAGGTGCAGGGCTGCCTCGACGAGCCCCTCCTCGTCGACGGGCTGGTGCTGTCGCTCGGCATCAGCACCGGCAGCGCGTGGACCGACGCACCGGTGCCCGGCGAGGAGCTGCTGCGCCGCGCTGACGCGTCCATGTACGCGGTCAAGCACCGGCACCGCGCGAGCAGCACCTCGCGGCCGTGACCCGCCCGCGGGCGCCGGCGCCCGGCTCAGCCCCGGGGCAGGCCGTCCAGCACGGCGGCGGTCCCCGACAGGCCCAGGCGCGTGGCGCCGGCGTCCAGCAGGGCCGTCGCCGCCTCGGCGCTGCGGATGCCGCCCGACGCCTTGATGCCGAGGCGCCCGCCGACGGTGGCGTGCATGATCTCGACGGCGTGCGTGCTGGCCCCGCCGGCCGGGTGGAAGCCGGTGGAGGTCTTCACGAAGTCGGCGCCGGCCTCCTCGGCGGCGCGGCACACCGCGACCAGCACGTCGTCGGGCAGCGCGGCGCTCTCGACGATGACCTTGAGGACTCCCCCGCGGCCGGCCGCCGGGACCGCGGCGCGCACCGCCGCGATGTCGGCCCGCACGGCGTCGACTCCACCGGACAGGGCGGCGCCCACGTCGATGACCATGTCGACCTCGTCGGCGCCCGCCGCCACCGCGGCCGCGGCCTCGGCGGCCTTGACCTCGCTGGCGTGCTTGCCCGACGGGAAGCCGCACACGGTCGCCACGACGAGGCCCTCGGCGGCGGCGCGGTCCAGCGGGAGGAAGGACGGCGAGACGCAGACGGCCAGCACGCCCAGCGAGCGGGCGTCGGCCAGCAGGGCGGCGACGTCGGCGGGGGTGGCCTCCGGCTTCAGCAGGGTGTGGTCGACGAGGCGGGCGACGCGCTCCGCGGTCCAGGTCTGGGTGCTCACGCCCCGATCCTCCCAGCCCGCGGGGTGCGCGGGGCCGGGGAGGCCCGGGAGGCCGGGGGGCCCTCCCCGCTGCTCCTGGCTGCTCCCGGCTGCTCCCGGCTGTCGGGCACCCGCGCGCAGTGGGGAGGATGGGGCATGGCCACCTCCCCGACCCCGGCGTCCGGTCTCGACCTCACCCACGTCGACGCCGCCGTGCGGCCCCAGGACGACCTGTTCGGCCACGTGAACGGCTCCTGGCTCGCCGCCCACGAGATCCCGGCCGACCGCTCGTCCGACGGCGCCTTCCGCGCCCTGTTCGACGCCGCCGAGGAGCAGGTGCGCGCCATCGTCGAGGAGGCCGCCGCGAGCGCTCCCGCGGCCACGACCGGGGAGGGCTCCGGCGGCTCGCTGGGCCAGGTGGGGCGCGCCTACCGGGCGTTCATGGACGTCGACCGCGTCGAGGCGCTCGGCGCCGCACCGCTGGAGCCGCTGCTCGCGGAGGTCGCCGCCGTCGCCGACCGCTCCGCGCTGGCCGCGCTGCTGGGCCGCTACCAGCGCGAGGGCCTGGTGGCGCTCGTGGCGGCGTACGTCTCCCCCGACGCGAAGGACTCCTCCCGCTACGTCGTCTACGCCGAGCAGGCGGGCCTGGGCCTGCCCGACGAGGCGTACTACCGCCTCGACGAGCACGCCGAGGTCCGCGGGAAGTACGTCGAGCACCTCGACCGGCTGTGCGCGCTGGCCGGGCTGGAGCCCCTGGGGGCGACCGTCCTCGACCTGGAGACCGCGCTGGCGGCCGTCAGCTGGGACCGCGTCTCGCGCCGCGACGCCCACAAGACCTACACGCTGATGGCCTGGGACGCGCTGGTGGCGAGCGCACCGGGGCTCGACTGGGAGGCGTGGCGGGCGGCGCTGCTCGACCTCGACCTCGACGTCGCCGACGGGGCCGGGGGTGCCAGCCGGCTCGACGGCGTCAGCGCCGACGCGCTCGCCGAGGTGGTCGTGCGCCAGCCGTCGTTCGTGACCGGCGCCGCGGCGCTCGTGGCCGAGCGGCCGCTGGAGCAGTGGAGGGCCTGGCTGTCGGTGCGCCTGGTGCGCGGCCTGGCGCCGTACCTGTCGGCCGACCTCGTGGAGGAGCAGTTCGACTTCTCGGGCCGCACGCTGTCGGGCACCCCGCAGCTGCGCGAGCGCTGGCGCCGGGGCGTCTCGTTCGTGGAGGGCACCCTCGGCGAGGCCGTGGGTCAGCTGTACGTGGAGCGGCACTTCCCGCCGCGCTCCAAGGTCCGCATGGTCGAGCTGGTGGAGAACCTCGTCGAGGCGTACCGGCGGTCGATCTCGACCCTCGACTGGATGAGCCCCGAGACGCGCGAGAAGGCCCTGGCCAAGCTCGCGGCGTTCACCCCGAAGATCGGATACCCCGACCGCTGGAAGGACTACTCCTCGCTGGTGGTCGACGGCGAGGACCTCGTCGGCACGGTGCGGCGCACCGGGGAGTGGGAGACCGCCTTCGAGCTGGCCAAGGTCGGTCAGCCCATCGACAGGTCCGAGTGGCTGATGACGCCCCAGACCGTCAACGCGTACTACCACCCGGTCATGAACGAGATCGTCTTCCCCGCCGCGATCCTGCAGCCGCCGTTCTTCGACGCCGACGCCGACGACGCCGCCAACTACGGCGGCATCGGCGCGGTGATCGGCCACGAGATCGGCCACGGCTTCGACGACCAGGGCTCCAAGTACGACGGCTCCGGCAACCTCGTCGACTGGTGGACCCCGTCCGACCGCGAGGAGTTCGAGCGCCGCGCGGCCGCGCTCGTCGCCCAGTACGCGGCGCTGTCCCCGCGGGAGGCGCCCGACGCGCACGTCAACGGCGAGCTGACCGTGGGCGAGAACATCGGTGACCTCGGCGGCCTGACCATCGCGCTGAAGGCGTACCGGATCGCCCTGGAGCAGGCCGGCCTCGAGGACGGCCCCGAGCTCGACGGCCTCACGGCCACGCAGCGGGTGCTCGTCGGGTGGGCGCAGGTGTGGCGCACCGCGACCCGCGAGGCGGAGGTGCGCCGCCGCCTCGCCATCGACCCGCACTCCCCCGCCGACCTGCGCTGCAACGCGGTGGTCACCAACCTCGACGCCTTCCACGAGGCGTTCGGCGTGGTCGAGGGCGACGCCCTGTTCACCCCGGTGGAGCAGCGGGTGCGCATCTGGTGACCCCCCTGCTGGAGCTGCTCGCGAGGTACGGCCACGGCGGGCCGGACGACCCGGGGCTCGACGACGAGGGCTACCAGCAGCTGCTGGGCGCCGACGGCGACGACCTCGAGGCGCTGTGCGCCCTGGCCGACGCCGTCCGGGCCAGCGCCCCGTGGTCCCACGGCGGCGGCGGCGAGCTGACGTTCGTGGTCAACCGCAACCTCACGACGGCGGCGGTGGCCGGGCCCCCCGGCTCGCCGGAGGCCGAGCTGCGCGACGCCCTGGTCGACGAGGCGGTCGCGCTGGGTGCCACCGAGCTGTGCGTGCAGGGACCCCTTCCGTCGACGCTGCCGCCGTCGTCCCGCTCGATCGACCGGTCCGGGCACGACGACGGGTACCTCGACCTCGTGCGCGCACTGCACGAGCGGGCTCCGCAGCTGCACCTGCACGCGTTCCGGCCCACGGAGGTCGCCGACGCCGCGGCGCGCTCCGGCCGCACGCCGCGGGAGTGGCTGACCGCCGCACGCGAGGCCGGCGTGGGCTCGGTGCCCGGCACGGGCGCGCGGGTGCTCGACGACGCGCTCCGCCCCGCGCTCGCACCGCCCTGCCAGCCCGACCTGACGTCGCAGGAGTGGGTCGACATCGTCAGCACCGCCCACGAGGTGGGGCTGCGCTCCACGGCGACGCTCGTCTACGGGCACCTCGAGACCCCGGCGCAGCAGGTGGCGCACCTGCGGCGGCTGCAGGCGGTGCAGCAGCGCACAGGGGGCTTCACCGAGGTCATCGCGATGCCCTGGGTGCCGGCGCTGACCGCTCCCCTGCCCGACCCGCTGCCCGCCGGAGGGCGTCGGGGCCCGTCGGCGCGCGAGACTCGGGCGCTGCACGCCGTGGCCCGCCTGCTGCTCGCCGGCGGTGGCGAGGGTTCCGTGCCGCACGTGCAGGTGGCCTGGACCAAGCTCGGCGGGGGCACGACGCCGCTGGTCGAGCAGGTGCTGCGCGGCGGAGCCGACGACCTCGGCGGGCTCCTCCTCGACGGCGCGGTCCGCCCGGACGCCGGCGCGGAGGCGGGGCTGCAGCTCACCGCGGCCGACGTCGTCGCCGTCGCGGCCCGCCTCGGGAGGACCCCGCGCCAGCGGACCACCACCTACGCCGACGTCCCCCCGGAGCGCCGCCTCCCCCTCCCCCCTCCGTGATCATGGGATCCACGCACACCCCTGGCTGTGATCATGGGGTTCGTGCACACCTGACCGTCGACGTCGCCGTCATCGGTGCCGGCGTCGCGGGCCTGGCCGCGGCCATCCGGCTGCGCCGCCGCGGCCGGGAGAGCTTCGTGGTGCTCGAGCGGGGTGACGACGTCGGCGGCACCTGGCGCGACAACACCTACCCCGGCGTCGCGTGCGACGTGCCCGCGCCGCTGTACGCCTACTCCTTCCGCCCGCAGCCGGCGTGGACCCACCGCTACGCCCGCGGCGCCCAGGTGCAGGACTACCTGCGCGCCAGCGCCCGCGAGGAGGGCCTCGCGCCCCACGTGCGGCTGCGCACCGACGTCCTCGACGCCACCTGGGACGACGACGCCGCCCGGTGGCGCATCACCGCAGCGGCGCCCGAGGGCGAGCTGCGCCTCACCGCCAGGGTGCTGGTCACCGCCGTCGGCCGCCTCGCCGAGCCTCGGGACCCCGACGTCACGGGGTTGGACCGCTTCACCGGGCCCGTCGTCCACACCGCCCGCTGGGACCACGACCTCGACCTGCGGGGCCTGCGCGTCGGCGTCGTCGGCACGGGCGCCTCGGCGGTGCAGGTGGTGCCGCAGCTGGCCGGGGTCGCCGAGCGGGTCGTGGTGTTCCAGCGCAGCGCCCCCTGGGTCGTCCCCCGTCGCGACGCCGAGGTGCCGCCCGCGGAGCGCTCCGCGCTGCAGCGCGACCCGGCCGCCGTCGTCGCCCTGCGCGGCGAGCTGCTCGCCGAGCTCGACAGCGGCATCGCCGCCCGGCGCCGCGAGCGGCCGGCGCTCGACCTGCTGCGCTCCCGCGCGCTGGAGCACCTCGCGTCGCAGGTGCCCGACGGTCCGCTGCGCCGCGCGCTGACCCCGGCGTACGAGGTGGGGTGCAAGCGCGTGCTCCTGTCCGACGACTACTACCCCGCGCTGCTGCGCGACGACGTGGCGCTGGAGCCCAGCGCCCTGGACCGCCTGGAGGGGCCCGGCGGGCGCACCGCGGTGGCGCGCTCCGGGCAGGGGCACGAGCTCGACGCCCTGGTGCTGGCCACGGGCTTCACCACCACCCGGCCGCCGATCGCCGAGCGGCTCCACGGCCGCGACGGGCGCTCGCTGGCGCAGCGGTGGGCCGGCGGCATGGGGGCCTACGCGTCGACGGCGGTGCCGGGCTTCCCCGCGCTGTTCCTGCTCGGCGGGCCGCACGCGGTGCTGGGGCACTCCTCGGCCGTCGACCTCCTCGAGGCGCAGGTCGACCACGTGCTGGGTGCGCTGGACCACCTCGCCCGGGCCGGAGCGGACGCCGCGCCGCTGGAGGTCAGCGACGCCAGTGAGGCCGCGTACCTGCGCGACGTCGACGCGATGGCCGCCGGCACCGTCTGGGACGACGGCGGCTGCACCAGCTGGTACCGCGACGACCGCAGCGGGCGCCTGGCGCTGCTGTGGCCGGCGTCGGTGGCGGAGTTCCGGGCCCGCAACGCCTCCTTCGACCCCGCCCCCTACGGCGCCGCCGGCTGACGCCAGGCCTCAGGCGGCCGGACGGCGCGGCGCCAGGCCCACCGGGCGGCGGCCCTCGACGGCGAGCCCGTCGGGGCCCACCAGCGCCGCGACCGCGGGCGCGACCTCCGGGTCGAGCCAGGTGGCGGCGTCGAGGGCGTGCTCGGGCTGCAGCGCCAGGCGCTCGCGCAGCTCGAACCCCGACGCCGCGGACCAGCGGGCGAGGTCGACCAGGTGCGGCCACGGGCGCTCGGGGTTGACGTGGTCGGGGGTGAGGGGGCTGACGCCGCCCCAGTCGTCGACCCCGGCGCGCAGCAGCAGCGCCAGCTCCGTCCCGTCGTCGTCGGTGGCGGAGAGGTTCGGCGGCGCCTGGATCCGCAGGCCCGGCCCCAGCAGCAGCCGCGAGACGGCGAGCGCCGCGGCGTACTCCTGGAGCGCGAGGTCCGGCTCCCCGCGCATGGCGGTGCGGGGCTTGGCGCGGAAGTTCTGCACGATCACCTCGCGCACGTGCCCGTGGCGGCGCGCGGTGTCCGCGAGCGCCAGCAGCGAGTCGACCCGGTCGGCCGGGGTCTCACCGATGCCGAGCAGCACCCCGGTGGTGAAGGGGACGACGGCCGCGCCGGCGTCCTCCAGCACCTGCAGCCTGACGGCGGGGTCCTTGTCGGGGCTGCCGAAGTGCGCTGCGCCCCGGCGCTCGAAGAGGTCGCGGCTGGTGGTCTCCAGCATCATCCCCATCGAGGCGGCCACGGGGCGGAGGTCCGCGAGCTCGACGGCCGTCATCACGCCCGGGTTGAGGTGCGGGAGCATCCCCGTCTCCTCGCGCACCCGCACGGCCAGGTGGCGCACGTACGCGAGCGTCGACGCGAAGCCGTGCGCCTCCAGCCACTGCTGCGCCTCCGGCCAGCGGGCTTCGGGGCGGTCGCCCAGGGTGAAGAGCGCCTCCTTGCACTCCAGCGCGGCGCCGTCGCGGGTGAGGTCGAGCACCTCGTCCTCGGTCATGAACGGTGCGCGGCCGGCGCGCGCGAGCTGGAGCGGGGTGTCGACGAAGGTGCAGTAGTGGCACCGGTCGCGGCAGAGCGTGGTGATCGGCACGAACACCTTGCGCGAGTAGGTCACGACGCCGGGCCGTCCGGCAGCGGCGAGGCCCGCGTCGCGCACCGCGGAGGAGAGCCGCAGCAGCCGGTCGAGGGGGTCGCCGTCACCCAGGCCGCGGGCGGCGAGCAGCACCTCGGCGTCGTGGGGCTCGAGGTGCTCCCCGGCCTCAGCGGTGCGGAGGGCGACCTCGACGTCGCGCCCGCTCGGCGGCAGCGTCGGCGCGGGCAGGGTGGTGCTCATCCCCCGAGGCTAGGTCGGCCGCGGGGCAGCACCCCCCTCACCCCCCGTGATCGTGGACGACCGGCCACCTGGTGGTCGACCGTCCACGATCACGGGGAGACGTGGGGTCAGTCGGCCCAGCCGGGGAGCACGACGTGCTCCAGCAGCGCCATCCGCTCGTCCTGCGGTACGAAGGCCGCGTCGAGGGAGTCGAGGGTGACCTGGCGGAAGTCGTCCCAGCCCCAGCCGGCCTCCTCGGCGAGCAGCACCATCTCGTCGGTGAGGGTGGTGCCCGTCCAGAGCCGGTCGTCGCTGCTCAGCGTGATGGTGAAGCCCAGGTCGCGCAGCGCGGTGACCTGGTGCTGCGCGATGGACGGCGAGGTGCCGGTCTGGGTGTTGGAGCGCGGGCAGACCTCGAGCGGCACCTGGCGGTCGCGCACGTAGGCGGCCGTGCGCCCGAACCGCGGCAGGGCGCTGCCGCCGTCGGCGCCCACGGTGACGTCCTCCAGGATGCGCACCCCGTGCCCGAGGCGCGCCGCCCCGAGCCCGAGCGCCTGCGCCACCGACTCCGGCCCGACGGCCTCGCCAGCGTGCACGGTGAAGGGGAGCAGCTCCTCGCGCAGCAGCGCGAAGGCCTCCGCGTGGTCGGTGGCCGGGAAGCCGATCTCCGGCCCGGCGATGTCGAAGCCGACCACCCCGGCGTCGCGGCGCGACAGCGCGGCCCGAGCCGCCTCCAGCGACCTGTCGGCCTGGCGCATCGCGCAGACGATCGCTCCCACGCGGATCGGGCGGCCGGCGTCGGCGGACTCCGCGGCCCCGGCGTGCAGCCCGGCCAGCACGGCGTCGACGACCTCCTCGATGGCCAGGCCCCCCGCGGTGGACAGCTCTGGCGCGAACCGGCTCTCCATGACGACGACGCCGTCCGCGGCCAGGTCGAGGACGCTCTCACGGGCCACCCGCTCCAGCGCGTGCGGCGTCTGCAGCACCGCGCCGGTGTGCGAGAACGGCTCGAGGAAGCTGACCAGGGAGCCGGAGTCGGCCTGGCGCTGGACCCACGCCGCGAGCGCCTCGGGGGTGCTCTCGGGCAGCTCGTGGCCGATCTCGTCGGCCAGCTCCAGCAGGGTCGACGCGCGCATCCCGCCGTCGAGGTGGTCGTGGAGCACGACCTTCGGGGCTCGTGCCAGACGCTCACGCAGGTCGCTCATGGCGCCAGGCTAGCCAGGCGCCACGAGCGGGGCCGAGGCGCTCAGGTGAGCCGGTACAGCGCTCGCGCCTCCTCGTGGGTGGCGACCGGGCGTCCCACCTCCCGGGCGATCTCCTGCGCCTGCTGCAGCAGCTCGAGGTTGGTGGGGTTGCGGGCGGGGTCGTAGAAGAGCTCCAGGCCCGTCTTGATGTGCCCGCCCAGCTCGATGGCCCGGCGCAGCACGGTGGTGTCGTCGAGCGCTCCCTGGCCCCAGATGGAGATGTACCAGGGGTGCTTCACCCGCGCCTGCTCGATGAGGTGCAGGTAGAAGTACAGCGACTCCAGCGTCGGCGGCACGCCGTTGGTGGCGATCGGCTCCGTGGCGGTGAGGCCGTAGTCGCCGATGAGGTAGAAGTCCCACATCGAGCCCGGCGTCGTGAGGCCGCGGTCCACGTAGTGCATCGCGTGGCGCAGGTGGCCCGGCTCGTAGACGCCGAAGACCATGGGGATGCCGCGCTCGCGCAGCATCTTCACCTGCCCGGCGGTCTGCGCCAGGTCGAAGCCGAAGGTGGGCCCGGACAGGTAGCCCTCGTCGTCCTGCTCCGTGGCGAACAGGGTGTACCCGGTGTCGAGGCAGGCGACCCTCGCGCCACCGGAGTCGTTGAGCAGCGCCACGTGCTCCAGGCCGTGCTCACCGGGCAGCAGGCGCAGGTTGTTGCAGGTGGTGGGGTACCAGGTGATGTCGGGGTGGCGCTCCAGCACCTGCTGCCAGGTGCGCAGGTAGTCCTTGTGGGCGTCGCGCCCCAGCAGGTCGAAGCTCGTGTTGTGCGCGTGGATGGCGCCCGCGCCCGCCTCCCAGCAGCGGATCGCGTCCTCGGCGATCTCCTCGTAGGAGGTCGGGGTGTTCGGGTTCATCTCCTTGGTGCGCACGCCGTTGATGTGCGACTCGATGACCACCGGGCCGTCCCAGCTGGGTGCGGCGTCGGCGTACCTGTCGAGGGCGGTGGCCACGGTGCCTCCCGGGGGCGCGGCGGCCCTCCGGTGGACCGCCTCGGTACCCCGAGGCTAGGCGGCCCGCGCCTCCCCGACAAGTTCTTGCACATCATGAATATCGATGCCCACCAGGCTGTCAGCCGATGCGGGCGAGGACGACGTCGGGCGCGGTCGCGGTGCCGTCGCCACCGGCGGCGACGTCCCACCCGCCCTCGAGCGCGGCCAGCGCCCTGTCGAACCGCTCCGGGGTGTCGGTGTGCAGCACGGCGAGCACGTCACCGGACCGGACGGCGTCGCCGGGCTTGGCGCGCAGCTCGACACCGGCCGCGGCCTGCACCTGCTCCCCCGCGCGGGCGCGCCCGGCGCCGAGGCGCCACGCGGCCAGCCCGACGGCCATGGCGTCGAGGCGGGTCAGCACGCCGTCGGCCCCCGCGCGCACCTCGTGGGTGTGCTTCGCGACCGGCAGCGCGGCGTCGGGGTCGCCGCCCTGCGCCGCGACCATGCGGCGCCACACGTCCATGGCGCGGCCGTCGGCGAGGGCGTCGGCCGGGTCGACGTCGCCCCGCCCCGCGGCGGCGAGCATCTCCCGGGCGAGCGCCAGGGTGAGGTCGACGACGTCGCGGGGCCCGCCCCCGGCCAGGACCTCGACGCTCTCGCGGACCTCGAGGGCGTTGCCGGCGGTGAGGCCCAGCGGCGTGGACATCTCCGTGAGCAGCGCCACGGTGCGCACCCCGGCGTCGGTGCCGAGGTCGACCATGGTCCGCGCGAGCTCCTCGGCGTCGGCGCGGGTCTTCATGAACGCGCCCGTGCCGACCTTCACGTCGAGCACCAGCGCCCCCGTGCCCTCGGCGATCTTCTTGCTCATGATCGAGCTCGCGATGAGCG
>JAKONK010000141.1 GCA_022701985.1 Actinomycetales bacterium | reverse complement strand
GTCCTCGCGCTCGACCCGGCCGTCGCGGCGCCCGGCGCCGAGCGCGGGTGGGTCGGCCGCCGGCTGCGCGTGGGGACCGCCGTGCTCCTGCTGACGCGCACGCCCCGGCGGTGCCTGGGCGTCTACGCCGACGTCGTCGTCCCCGGTGAGGTGGCGCTCGGTGACCGCGCGGTGCTCCTCGACGGCTGACGTCCGGGCGGGGGGCGGCGCGCCGTAGAGTCCTGGCCGTGTCTGAGCCTGCAGTCCTGCGCGTGGTGGTCGACGGAGCCGAGCGCGAGGTCGCGGCCGGCACCACCGGCGCCGCGCTGTACGAGGGGCGGCGCGACGTCGTCGCGGTCCGCACCACGGCGGTGGGCGGCGCGCCCGAGCTGCGCGACCTGTCCCGCGAGCTCGCCGACGGCGACGCCGTCGAGGCCGTCGAGGTCGGCAGCCCCGACGGGCTCGACGTGCTGCGCCACTCCACCGCGCACGTGCTCGCGCAGGCGGTGCAGTCGCTGCACCCGCAGGCGAAGCTGGGCATCGGCCCGCCGGTGCGCGACGGCTTCTACTACGACTTCGACGTCGAGGTGCCCTTCACCCCCGAGGACCTCAAGGCCCTCGAGAAGGAGATGCAGCGCATCGTCAAGGAGGGCCAGACCTTCGCCCGGCGCGTGGTCACCGACTCCGAGGCCCGCGCGGAGCTGGCCGACGAGCCCTACAAGCTCGAGCTGATCGGGCTCAAGGGCGGCACCGGCTCCCCGGAGGCGGGCGACGAGGTGGCCGAGGGCGCCTCCGTCGAGGTCGGTGCCGGCGAGCTCACCATCTACGACAACGTCCGCCGCGGCGGCGAGGTCGCCTGGAAGGACCTGTGCCGCGGCCCGCACGTGCCCAGCACCCGCCTCCTGGCCAACGGCTGGCAGCTCACCCGCACCGCCGCCGCCTACTGGCGGGGCGACCAGGCCAACCAGCAGCTGCAGCGGGTGTACGGCACCGCCTGGCCGTCCAAGGACGAGCTGCGCGCCCACCTGGAGCGGCTCGCCGAGGCCGAGCGGCGCGACCACCGCCGCCTGGGCGCCGAGCTCGACCTGTTCTCCTTCCCCGACGAGATCGGCTCCGGCCTGGCGGTGTTCCACCCGCGCGGCGGCGTCATCAAGCGGGAGATGGAGGACTACGTCCGCCGCCGGCACGTGGAGGAGGGCTTCGACTACGTCGGCACGCCCCACATCTCCAAGCAGGCGCTCTTCGAGACCTCGGGCCACCTGCCGTACTACGCCGACACGATGTTCCCGCCGATGGAGCTCGAGAACGCGCAGTACTACCTCAAGGCCATGAACTGCCCGATGCACAACCTGATCTTCAGGTCGCGCGGGCGCTCCTACCGCGAGCTGCCGCTGCGCTTCTTCGAGTTCGGGTCGGTGTACCGGTACGAGAAGTCCGGCGTGGTGCACGGCCTGACCCGAGTGCGCGGCCTCACCCAGGACGACTCCCACAGCTACTGCACCCCCGAGCAGGCGCCGGCCGAGGTCGAGAAGCTGCTCGGCTTCGTGCTCGGGCTGCTGGCGGACTTCGGCCTCGACGACTACTACCTCGAGCTGTCCACCCGCGGCACCGGTGACAAGTTCATCGGCTCCGACGAGGAGTGGGAGCAGGCCACCGAGGTGCTGCGCGGCTGCGCCGAGCGCACCGGCCTGGAGCTGGTGCCCGACCCGGGCGGCGCGGCCTTCTACGGCCCGAAGATCTCCGTGCAGGCGCGCGACGCCATCGGCCGCACCTGGCAGATGTCGACCATCCAGTACGACTTCAACCAGCCCGCGCGCTTCGGCCTGGAGTTCACCGCGGCCGACGGTTCCCACCAGCAGCCCGTGATGATCCACTCGGCGAAGTTCGGCTCGCTGGAGCGGTTCTTCGGCGTGCTGGTCGAGCACTACGCCGGCGCCTTCCCCCCGTGGCTCGCGCCGGTGCAGGTGGTCGGCGTGCCGGTCGCGGAGGACTTCGCCCCGCACCTGCACGACGTCGTCCGCCAGCTGAAGGCGCAGGGGATCCGCGCCGAGGTCGACGACTCCGACGACCGCATGCAGAAGAAGATCCGCACCCACTCCAAGGCCAAGGTGCCGTTCGTGCTCATCGCGGGCGGCGACGACGTCGAGGCGGGCGCGGTCTCCTTCCGCTACCGCGACGGCAGCCAGGACAACGGCGTGCCGGTGGCCGAGGCCGTCGCGCGCATCGTCGAGGCGGTCCGGTCCCGGGTCCAGGTGTGAGCGACGCCGTCTCCGGCGCGCGGCCGAGCGGGCTGCCCGCCGGCGCGGAGGACCCGGCCGGCTTCGCCCGGGAGGCCGACGGCTTCGAGCGGCTCTGGACCCCCCACCGCATGGCGTACATCGGCGGGGAGAACAAGCCGCCGAGCGCCGACGCCGGGTCGGGCTGCCCGTTCTGCCGCGCCCCCTCGCTGGACGACGACGACGCGCTCGTCGTCGTCCGGGGCGAGGCGTGCTTCGTGGTGCTCAACCTCTACCCGTACAACCCGGGGCACCTGCTGGTGTGCCCGTACCGGCACGTCGCGGGGTACGTCGACCTGACCCCGGAGGAGACCTCCGAGGTGGCGACGCTGACCCAGAGCGCGCTGCGGGTGCTCTCCGAGGTCAGCCGGCCGGCGGGCTTCAACCTCGGCATGAACCAGGGCGAGGCGGGGGGTGCCGGCATCGCCGCGCACCTGCACCAGCACGTCGTGCCCCGCTGGAGCGGTGACGCCAACTTCCTGCCCGTGGTGGGGCGCACCAAGGCGCTGCCCGAGCTGCTGGGCGACACGCGCGCCAAGCTCGCGGACGCCTGGGCCCGCACGGGGGAGCCGGGCCGGGTCCAGCAGGGCTGACCCGGCCCCGGCCCTCCTCTCGCGAGCCTCCGGCGCCCCGGACGGCCGCGGCGCGGCGGGCGGGGGACCGGGTCGCGGCTACCCTCGACACGCCATGCTGAACCGCTACGCCCGGGCCGGGCTGACCCGCCTGCTGACCCCGGTGGCGCTGCTGCTGCTGCGCCTGCGGATCACGCCCGACGCCGTCACCGTCGCCGGCACCGTCGGCGTCGTGGTCTCGGCGCTGGTGCTGTACCCCCGGGGCGAGCTCTTCTGGGGCACCGTCGCCATCACCTGCTTCGTCTTCACCGACGCCCTCGACGGCACGATGGCGCGCCTGTCGGGGCGCACGAGCGCGTGGGGCGCCTTCCTCGACTCCACGCTCGACAGGTTCGGCGACGCCGCCGTCTTCGGCGGGCTGCTGCTGTACGCCACGGGCTCCGGGGCCGGCACCTGGGGCGCGCGCGCCCTCGCCGTCCTCGCCCTGGCCAACCTGGTCCTCGGCTTCGTCGTGTCCTACGCCCGGGCGCGCGCCGAGGCCGTCGGGGCGCGCGCCGACGTGGGGCTCGTCGAGCGCAGCGAGCGCCTCGTGGTCACCCTCGTGGTGACGGGCCTGACGGGGCTGTTCCTCCCGCAGGGGGTGCTCGTGGTGGCCCTGGCCCTGCTCGCCGCCGGCAGCGCCACCACCGTCGTGCAGCGCCTGTCGCTGGTGCACCGCCAGCTGCGCGACCGGGTCCCCGCCGGTGGCTGAGACGCCCCGCTCGAGCTGGGGCGAGCGCGCCGCGGTCGCGGGGTACCGCGCCGCCTTCGCCGTCGTCCCGCGGCTGCCCGAGGTGGTGGCCCGCCTGGCCTTCGCGGCCGGTGCCGACCTCGCGTGGGCGCGACGCGGTGCGGGGGTGCGGCAGCTGGAGGAGCACCTCGGCGCGGCCACGGGTGACACCGGCCGGGCGCTGCGGGCCCGCTCCAGGGCGGGGATGGCCTCCTACGCCCGCTACTGGTGCGACGCCTTCCGCCTGCACACCTGGACCGCCGAGCAGCTCGACCGCCGGACCCGGGTGGAGGGCGCCCGCCCCCTCGTCGAGGCCCTCGCCGCCGGCCGCGGCGCCGTCGCCTTCCTGGGGCACAGCGGCAGCTGGGACCAGGTGGGCGCGTGGGCGGCGGCCCACTGGGGCGAGCGCGGCGCCGGGCACGGGCCCGTGATCACCGCCGTGGAGCGCCTCGAGCCGCGCGAGGTCTTCGAGGCGTTCCTGGCCTTCCGCACCCGCCTCGGGCTCCAGGCCGTGCCGGTCGAGGTCGGCGGGAGCGGCGGGGGGTTCCCCGCCCTGGTCCGTGGGCTGCGCGCCGGGGCCTTCGTGCCGCTGCTCGCCGACCGCGACCTCACCGGCAGCGGGGTCGACGTCCAGCTGCTCGGCCGGGCGTCTCGCGCCGCGGCGGGACCGGCGGCGCTGGCCCTGACGGCCCGGGCACCGCTGTTCCCCGTCACCGTCCACTACGAGCCGGCGGCCGGTCGCCGGCGCCCCTGGCGCACGTGGACGGCGGTGGCCGTGGTGCACCCCGAGGTGCGCCCCGACCCTGCGCTCGGCCGCCGCGAGCAGGTGCCCGCCATGACCCGCGCCTGCGTGGAGGTCCTGGATGCGGGCGTGCGGGCCCACCCCGAGGACTGGCACGCGCTCCAGCGGGTGTTCACCGGCGCGGCTCCCGGCGGGGGAGGGCCCTCGTGAGGGTCGGCCTGGTGTGCCCCTACTCCTTCGACGTCCCCGGGGGCGTGCAGGCGCACGTCGCCGACCTCGCCGAGGTGCTGCTGGCTGAGGGCCACGAGGCGTCCGTCCTCGCGCCGCTGACCGAGACGGCCCCCGACCCCGACCGCCCCGCGCCGCCGTGGCTGGTCTCCGCGGGCGGCGCCGTGCCGGTCTCGTACAACGGGTCGGTGGCCCGCGTGAGCTTCGGGCCCGTCGTCGGGCTCCGCGTGCGCCGCTGGCTGGCCGAGGGCCGCTTCGACGTCGTCCACCTGCACGAGCCCGTCACGCCGAGCATCTCCCTGCTCGCCATGCTCGGGGCCGACGTCCCCCTCGTCGCCACCTTCCACACCGCCTCGATCCGGTCGCGGGCCCTGCAGGCCGCGCTGCCGCTGGTCAGGCCGGGGCTGGAGAAGCTCTCGGCGCGGATCGCCGTCAGCGAGGACGCCCGCCGCCGCGTGGTCGAGCACCTGGGGGGCGACGCCGTCGTCGTCCCCAACGGGGTGCACGTCGACAGGTACGCGACCGCGCCGCAGCGGCCGGAGTGGCAGGGGCGCACGGGAGCGCCGGTCCTCGCCTTCCTGGGCCGCTTCGAGGAGCCGCGCAAGGGGTTCGGGGTGCTGGCCCGGGCGCTGCCCGCGCTGCGCGCCGACCACCCCGGCCTGCGGGTGCTCGTCGCCGGCAGCGGCGACCCCCGCGCCGCGCTCGCGGCCGCGGGCGAGCACGCGGGCGCCCTGGAGCTGCTCGGCCCGGTCTCAGAGGCCGACAAGGCATCGCTGCTGGCGTCGGCCGACCTGTACGTGGCCCCGCAGACGGCGGGGGAGAGCTTCGGCATCGTCCTGGTGGAGGCGATGAGCGCGGGGACGGCGGTGGTCGCCAGCGCGCTCCCCGCCTTCTCGCGGGTGCTGGAGAGCGGGCGGCTCGGCGAGCTGGTGCCCGTCGACGACCCGGCCGCGCTCGCCGCGGCCGCCAGTGCGCTGCTCGCCCGGCCGCACCGCCGCGCGGCCGTCGCGGCCGAGGCCTCGGCCGCGGTGCGCCGCTACGACTGGTCCGTGGTGGCCCACGAGGTGCAGACCGTCTACGAGACGGTCCTCTCGGGGGTTCAGGTGGCCGCCCGGGGCGCTGCGGCCGCGGCCGCAGCCCGCGACCCCGCCGCCGGACGGCTGCTCTCCCAGTGGCGCGGTCCGACCGTCGAGGGGGGCGCGTGAGCGCCGGCGACGTCGCCCTGGTGCTCGCCGCCGTCGTCGTGCTGGGCGGCCTCGCCTGGTGGCTGACCGCGCGCGCGAGCCGCCTCGACAGGCTGCACGTGCGGGTGGAGACCACCCGCGCCGCCCTCGACGCGGCCCTGCTGCGCCGCGCCGCCGCCGCCGAGGCGCTCGCGGCGTCGGGGGCGCTCGACCCGGCCAGCGCCCTGCTGCTCGCCAGCGCCTCCGCGGAGGCCACCGCGCCGCTGGACGCCCCGATGGAGCGCGTCGAGCGGGAGGTGGCCGAGTCCGACCTGTCGCGGGCGCTGCGCGCGGTGCTGAGCCCCGGGGCGGTGCAGGAGCTCCACGACCGACGCGACGAGGTGGTCGAGGAGCTGCTCGCCGACCTGTCCACGGCGTGCGACCGGGTGGTGCTGGCGCGCCGCTTCGCGAACGACTCGGTCGTGGCCGCCCGCCGGGTGCGCCGCGGGGCCGTGGTGCGCGTGGCCCACCTGGCGGGCCACGCGCCGCTGCCGCGGACCTTCGACGTCGACGACGAGCCGCCGGCCCTGGGCCCGCGGGCCGGTGACCGCCGGGGCGCGCGCGCCGCCGGCCAGGAGGGAGCGGCGTGAGCGAGCCCGCGGAGCGCCCGGACGCGCTGCAGGAGCAGCCGGACCAGCCGGTGGACGAGTGGGTCCTGGGCGAGGACGGGCTGTGGTTCCGCCGCGGTGCCCGGGTCCTGCTGCTGGACACCGCCCGCGGCACCCGGCCGGAGGACGCGCGCCTGCTGCTGGTGCGCGGTCACGACGCCGACGAGGTCGGGCGCTCCTGGTGGTTCACGGTCGGCGGCGGGATCGCCGACGGCGAGGACCCCCGCGCCGCGGCCGCGCGCGAGCTGCGCGAGGAGACCGGGCTCGCCCTCGACCCGGCCGAGCTCGTCGGGCCCGTGGGCAGCCGCAGCGCCGTCTTCGACTTCCTGGCGCGCACCTGCCGGCAGGACGAGCTCTTCTACCTCGCCGTCGTGCCCGGCGCCGAGGAGCGGGGCGTCTCGACCGCGGGGTGGACGGCGCTGGAGGGTGACGTGCTCGACGAGCTGCGCTGGTGGTCGCTGCCCGAGCTCGCCGCCGCCCAGGCCGCCGGCGCCGTCGTCTACCCGCACGGCCTCGTGGCGCTGGTGGAGGGGCTGCTGGGGGGCTGGGACGGTGACCAGCGCGACATCGGTGACTGACCAGGTCGTTCCAGGCCGGGCCTACGATGGACCCATGTCCGAGACCTCCCAGACCTCCCCGTCCCAGGTGGGCACCTCCCGCGTGAAGCGCGGGATGGCTGAGATGCTCAAGGGCGGCGTCATCATGGACGTCGTCACCGCCGAGCAGGCGCGCATCGCCGAGGACGCGGGCGCCGTCGCCGTCATGGCCCTGGAGCGGGTCCCGGCCGACATCCGCGCCCAGGGCGGCGTGGCCCGCATGAGCGACCCGGACCTGGTCGACGCGATCCAGGCCGAGGTGTCGATCCCCGTCATGGCGAAGGCGCGCATCGGCCACTTCGTCGAGGCGCAGGTGCTGCAGAGCCTCGGCGTCGACTACGTCGACGAGTCCGAGGTGCTCACCCCGGCCGACTACACCCACCACATCGACAAGTGGAAGTTCACGGTGCCCTTCGTCTGCGGCGCCACCAACCTGGGCGAGGCCCTGCGCCGCATCACCGAGGGCGCGGCGATGATCCGCTCCAAGGGCGAGGCCGGCACGGGTGACGTCTCCAACGCCACCACGCACATGCGCACCATCCGCGCCGAGGTCCAGCGGCTGACCTCGCTCAGCGAGGACGAGCTGTACGTCGCCGCCAAGGAGCTGCAGGCCCCGTACGACCTGGTGGTCGAGGTCGCCGAGGCCGGCCGCCTGCCCGTCGTCCTCTTCACCGCCGGAGGCATCGCCACCCCGGCCGACGCCGCGATGATGATGCAGCTCGGCGCCGACGGCGTCTTCGTGGGCTCCGGCATCTTCAAGTCGGGCAACCCGCAGCAGCGCGCCGAGGCGATCGTCCAGGCGACGACGTTCCACGACGACGCCGACGTCATCGCCAAGGTCTCCCGGGGCCTGGGCGAGGCCATGGTGGGCCTGAACGTCGAGGCCATCCCGGAGCCGCACCGCCTCGCCACCCGCGGCTGGTGACCCCTCCCCGCTGACGGCGCTGACCAGCGTCGGTCAGCGCCCGCGACGGCCGGTGCCCCTGCGAGGGGTGCCGGCCGTCGTCGTCGGCGCCCGAGCCGGCCAGCCCCTCGCGGCTCTCGGAGCCCCCGGCCCCCGTCGCCAGGTCACCGCGGTCACCGCCCCGACGGACCCCACCGGTCGGGGCGGGGTGCGGGGGCTCGCGCGGGGCGGGCGGCTACCGGCGGGTGAGGGCCCGGTTCACGGCGTCGACGGTGGCGCGGGGGTCCGCGACCTCGACGACGGCGCGCGCGAACCCCGACGTCTCCGGCCCCGGGTCGAGCTGGACGACGACGGTGCGCCGTCCGGAGCGCACGGCGTAGAGCGTCTTGTCACCGTCCCGGTGGAACGTCCCCACGGCGGCGACCCCGGGCAGGTGCAGGCCCGGGGCGCGCACGCCCTTGGGCTCGGCAGCGGCGCCCGGGTCCGCCGTCGCCCCGCGCACGGCGCTCAGCGGCACGGTGAGGCCGCGGCGGAGGGCCCAGAGCCCGTCGAGCCCGGTGAGCCGGACCTCGAGAGTGCTGTCGGTGACGAGGATTCGGGCCATCAGGACCTCCTGGTGCGCGGGTGGTGGGAGTCGGGGACGTCGCTCCGCACCCGGGCGCGCTCGAGGAGGCGGCGTCCCAGCGAGGAGGAGGCGTCGCCCCCGAGGGCCGCGCAGGAGCGCTCGACGGCGGTCCGCACCTCCTCGTCGTGCGGGGCCAGCTCCAGCGCGGCCACGAGCAGGAGGTCGAGGGCGCGCTCGCCGGTGGGCTCCGCACAGCGGGCGAGCGCCGCCAGGAAGAGGCCGCGCTTGCTGCCGAAGGCGCCGTACAGGCTGCCGCGGTGCAGGCCGGTGGCGCCGACCAGGTCGTCGACGGACGTGGCGGCGTAACCGACCTCGGTGAAGCACCGGGCGGCGGCGTCGACGACGACCGCCTCGTCGAAGCTGCGGGGTCTCGCCACGCACCCCATCCTCGTTCATGGATGACCGATCAGTCAAGAACGGCGTGTGCACCTCGGACGAGGGCGCAGCACCGGTCGAGGCACCTCCGCGCGCCCTCGCAGGCTCAGCCCTCGAAGGCCGCGCTGACCGTGACCGTGCCGGGGGCGACCTCGGTGTAGCCGGCGTCGCGGACGTCCACCCGCTGAGAGGGCGGCAGCACCGGCGCTCCCCGGACCACGCGCACGGCCAGGCCGGTGGCGACGTCGGGGCGGGCGGCGTCGAGCCAGGCGGTGACGGTGCGGCGGTCCAGCCGCTCGAGCGCCAGCTGCGCCGCGTGCCCGACCTGCGCCACGGCCTTGCCGGTGCTCATCGCCACGCCCGGGGCGAGCCGGACGGTCAGCACCGGCCCCTCCGCGTCGCGGTCACCACCGGGGAGGTCGGTGCGCTCGGCGGGGTCGGTGAGTTCGAGGCCCCCGACCTGCAGGTCGCGGAGGACGTCCGGGGCGTCGTCGCGGGGGTGGGGCGCGAAGGCCCGCACCTGCGCCGTCCCGGAGCGGGCCTCGACGTGGGGGAGCGCCGCCGTCCGGTCCCAGCGCGCTCCCCGGGCGCGGCGCCCGATCTTGCGGATCCGCTGGCCGCGCCACCGCGCCACGGCGTCGTGGAAGGCGCCGTCGGGGTCCGCCGTCCGCTCGTCGACCAGCAGGGCGACGACGGCGCGCGCCGTCGCCACCAGCACGTCCGTGTGAGCGGGAGGCCCGCCGGCGCTCTCGCGCTCCACGCGCACGACCAGCGAGAGCGCCCACGGCTCCTCCTCAGGAGGCAGCCAGGTCAGCGGAGGGGGGCTCACGTGACGGTCGGCCGCTCGCCGGCCTCGGCGGCGAGGTGCTCCCCGCCGTCCAGCACCTCGCGCAGGGCGACGACGGCGGTGAGCAGGTCCGCGTGCGCCAGGTAGAGGGGTGCCACGCCCCACCGCACGACGTCGGGCGCGCGGAAGTCGCCGTGGACCCCGCGGGCGCCCAGGGCGCGGGAGAGCCCCCACGCCCGGGGGTGGCGCAGCGCCAGCGCGCTCGCGCGCCGCTCGCGGGCGCGCGGGGTCACGACGTCGACCTCGGGCACGAGCGCGTCGAGCGCCTCCAGCGCGAAGCCGGTCAGCGACAGCGAGCGCTCCCGCACCGCCTCGACCGGGACGCCGTCGTAGGCGGTGAGCGCCGCCTCGAGGGCCAGCAGGCTGATGACCGGCGGCGTCCCGGTGCGGGCCACCGACGCGTCGGTGGCGGGGGAGTACTCGGGGCTCATCGCGAACGGCTGCGACGCGGAGTGCCACCCCGGCACCGGGTTGGCGAAGCCGTCCTGGAGGCGCCGGGCCACGTAGATCCACGCCGGCGCCCCGGGCCCGCCGTTGAGGAACTTGTAGCTGCAGCCCACGGCGCAGTCGACGTCGTGGGCGTCGAGGTCGGCGGGCACCACCCCCGCCGAGTGGCACAGGTCCCACAGCACCAGGGCCCCGGCGCCGTGGGCGGCGCGGGTGAGGCCGGGCAGGTCCCACAGCTCGCCGGTGCGGTAGTCGACCTGGCTGAGGGTCACCAGCGCGACCTCGGCGCCCCGCTCCGCCAGCACGGCGGGCACGTCGGCCGGGGAGGCGAGCACCACCTCGAGGCCGGCGAGCCGGGCGTCGGAGGCGAGCACGTAGAGGTCGGTGGGGAAGGAGCCCGGGTCGGCCACCACCACGCGGCGGGCGGGGTCGCGCCGCCGCGCCTCGGCCGCCAGCGCCAGGTGGGCCTTGTGCAGCTGGACGCTGGTGGTGTCGCCGACCACCACCTGCCCGGGGGCCGCGCCCACCAGCTCGCCGACGCGGTCGCCCACGCGCAGCGGCGCCGTCCACCACCCCTCGGTGTTCCAGCCCGCCACGAGCGACCGGCCCCACTGGCGGCCGACGGCGTCGGCGACGGCGGGAGCCACCGCGCGCGGCAGCGCGCCGAGGCTGTTGCCCACGAGGTAGACCGACCCGTCGTCGGGGAGGTCGAACCTGTCGGCGAGGGAGCCCAGGGGGTCGGCGGCCTCGAGCTCCGCCGCGCGTCGCGCGAGGTCGGCGACGTCGGGCCGGGGCTGCGCGGAGGTGGTCGTCACGGGGTCCATCCTGCCTGCGGGGACGCGCTGGGAGGATCGTGGACGTGAGCACCAGCCCCTCCTCAGCCTCCGGCCCCCTGGTCGGCGTCCTGGCCCTCCAGGGCGACGTCCGCGAGCACGCCCGCGCCCTCGAGGCCGCCGGCGCCCGCGCGGTGCCGGTGCGGCGGCCCAGCGAGCTGCGCGCCGTCGACGCGCTGGTCCTGCCCGGCGGGGAGTCCACCGTCATCGACAAGCTCGCCCGCACCTTCGAGCTGCACGAGCTGGTGACCGAGCGCATCGCGGGCGGCATGCCCGCCTACGGCTCGTGCGCCGGGCTGATCATGCTCGCCGACCGGCTGGTCGACGGGATCCCGGGCCAGCGCACGTTCGGCGGGCTGGACGTGCTGGTGCGCCGCAACGCCTTCGGGCGCCAGGTGGAGTCCTTCGAGGAGGACCTCGCCGTCGCGGGCGTCGAGGGCGGGCCCGTGCGGGCGGCGTTCATCCGCGCCCCCTGGGTCGAGGAGGTCGGTGACGGCGTGGAGGTGCTGGCCACGACGAGCACGGGCGGCGCCGGCGGCGGGCGCGTGGTCGCCGTCCGGTCGGGGCAGCTGCTGGCGACGTCGTTCCACCCGGAGATCACCGGCGACCACCGGGTGCACGCGCTGTTCGTCTCCATGATCATCGCGGGGGCCGCCGGCTGACGCTCGGGAGGGGCGGGAGCGCCGCCGGCGGTAAGATCTGGGCAGATCCTGCGCTGCCACCGCCCGGTCACGCACCGGGGCGCTGCAGCCGCCGCTACGACGCAGAGGGACGTGCTGATGTCAGGCCACTCCAAGTGGGCTACCACGAAGCACCAGAAGGCCGTCAAGGACGCCCGCCGCAGCTCGGCGTTCGCCAAGCTGATCAAGAACATCGAGGTCGCCGCGCGCACCGGCGGCGGTGACCCGGCCGGCAACCCGACGCTCTACGACGCCATCGCCAAGGCGAAGAAGAACTCGGTCCCCAACGACAACATCGACCGCGCCGTCAAGCGCGGCTCGGGCGCCGAGACCGGCGGGGCCGACTACCAGACGATCATGTACGAGGGCTACGCCGCCCACGGCGTCGCCGTCCTGGTCGAGTGCCTCACCGACAACCGCAACCGCGCGGCCTCCGACGTGCGCGTGGCCTTCACCCGCAACGGCGGCACCATGGCCGACCCGGGCAGTGTCTCCTACCTGTTCACCCGCAAGGGCGTCGTCGAGGTCCCCGCGGGCGAGCTCGACGAGGACGACGTGCTCGCCGCCGTGCTCGACGCCGGTGCGGAGGAGGTCAACCGCCAGGGCGACACCTACGAGGTCATCAGCGAGGCCACCGACCTGGTCGCCGTGCGCACGGCCCTGCAGGAGGCCGGCATCGAGTATGACTCCGCCGAGGCCGCCTTCGTCCCGTCGATGCAGGTGCCGGTCGAGTCCGAGAAGGCCCAGTCGGTGCTCAAGCTCATCGACGCCCTCGACGACCTCGACGACGTGCAGAACGTCTACGCCAACCTCGACATCCCCGACGGGGTCCTCGAGGACGCCTGAGGGCTCCTCGGGAGCGCGCGGCGCCCGTCCTCACCGGACGGGGACGCGCCACTCCTTCGGCTGGGCCCGTGCCGCCGCGGCGGCGCGGGCCCACGCCGTCTGCGCGGCCGTGGGTGCGCCGGCGGTGCCGGTCAGGGCCCCCACGGGGTGGTGGGGGTGCAGGGTCTGGTCGTGGGCGGCCGACGGACCGCCGCGCCACAGGTGGCAGATGGCCAGCGCGAGGCCGTCGGCGGCGTCGGCCGGCCTCGGCGCCTCGGCCAGCCCGAGGATGCGGGTGACCATCAGGGTCACCTGGGCCTTGTCGGCGCGGCCGTTGCCGGTGACGGCGGCCTTCACCTCGCTGGGGGTGTGGCTGTCGACCGGCAGGCCGTGCTGGGCGGCGAGCATCATCGCGATGCCGCTGGCCTGGGCCGTCCCCATGATCGTGGAGACGTCGTTGCGGGCGAAGACCCGCTCGACGGCCACGGAGTCGGGCAGGCACTCGCGCAGGACGGCGGTCAGCCCGTCAGCCACCTGCAGCAGGCGCTGGGCGAGCGGCAGGTCGGGGTCGGTGCGGACGACGCCGACGTCGACGAGGCGCACCCTGCGGCCGGGCAGGCCGTCGACGACGCCCCACCCGCACCGGGTGAGCCCGGGGTCGACACCCATCACGCGCACCACGCCAGCCTCGCACGTCGCACGCCCGTTCGGGTGATGCGACATGACCCTGAGTCACTCCAGGAGCTCGCGGGTGCGGGGTCGCCGGGGCCGTCAGGGCTGTCGGGGGGCCGTGCGAGGCTGCGCCCCGTGATTGCTTCTGTGCGCGGCACCGTCCTGTCGCTGCGGCTCGACGGCGCCGTCGTCGAGGTGGGCGGCGTCGGGATGCTCGTGCTCGCCACGCCCCGCACCCTCGCCGACCTGCGGCGGGGCCAGGAGGCCCTGCTGCACACCTCCCTGGTGGTCCGGGAGGACTCGCTCACCCTCTTCGGCTTCGCCGAGGCCGACGAGCGCGAGGTCTTCGAGGTCCTCCAGACCGTGACCGGCGTCGGCCCGAAGCTGGCGCTCGCCGTGCTCGCGGTGCACTCCCCGGAGGAGCTGCGCGTGGCCGTCGCCGCCGAGGACCTGACGGCCCTCAAGCGGGTCCCGGGCATCGGGCACAAGGGCGCCCAGCGGATGGTGCTTGAGCTGGCCGACCGGCTCGGCCCCCCGCACGAGCTGCCCGCCCCGCGCGCCGGGAGGGCCGCCGCGGCCGCGCCGGCCGCCGCCGCCCGGCCCGCGCCGTCGCCGGTCGTCGAGGCCCTGGTCGGGTTCGGGTTCAACGCCAAGCAGGCGGAGGACGCCGTCGCCGCGGTCACCGGCGAGGGCGGTGCCGCGGCGCCCGAGGACGGCGGCGAGCCCGACCTGGCCACCACGCTGCGCGCGGCCCTGCGCCACCTCGGGCGGCACTGATGGCTCCCGCCCACCCGGGCGACGGGTCCCGGGAGCTGTCCGGAGACGGCCCCGACGCCGACACCGCGCTCGACCACCGGCTGGTCGGGCCGGGGGCCGACGAGACCGAGCGCGCCGCCGAGAGCGCGCTGCGACCGAAGAGCCTGCGCGACTTCGTCGGCCAGCAGGTGGTCCGCGACCAGCTCTCGATCGTGCTGGAGTCGGCGCGGGCGCGCGGGCGGGCCCCCGACCACGTGCTGCTGTCGGGACCGCCCGGGCTCGGCAAGACCACCCTGTCGATGATCATCGCGGCCGAGCTGGGCACCAACCTGCGCATCACCAGCGGCCCCGCGATCCAGCACGCCGGAGACCTCGCCGCCGTCCTGACCTCCCTGGAGGAGGGGGACGTCCTCTTCGTCGACGAGGTCCACCGCGTCGCCCGCCCCGCCGAGGAGCTCCTCTACGTCGCCATGGAGGACTTCCGCGTCGACGTCGTCGTCGGCAAGGGTCCCGGCGCGACCGCCATCCCGCTCGACCTGCCGCCGTTCACCCTCGTGGGGGCCACCACCCGCGCCGGCCTGCTGCCCGCACCGCTGCGCGACAGGTTCGGCTTCACCGCCCACCTCGACTTCTACTCCGCCGAGGAGCTGCAGCGGGTGCTGCACCGCTCCTCGGCGCTGCTCGGCGTGCCCCTGACCTCCGAGGGGGCCCGCGAGGTCGCCCGGCGCTCGCGCGGCACACCGCGGATCGCCAACCGCCTGCTGCGGCGCGTGCGCGACTGGACGCTCGTGCGCGGTCCGGGGGCGGGTGGGGCCGCCGACCCGTCCGGCTGGGTCGTCGACGAGGCGGCCGCGCGCGCCGCGCTCGAGGTCTACGAGGTCGACCCGCTCGGGCTCGACCGCATCGACAGGGCCGTGCTGCGCGCCCTCTGCCGCACCTTCGGCGGAGGGCCCGTCGGCCTCTCGACGCTGGCGGTGGCCGTGGGGGAGGAGGGCGAGACGGTGGAGACCGTCGTCGAGCCGTTCCTGGTGCGCGAGGGCCTGATCGGGCGGACGCCGCGCGGGCGCGTGGCCACCGAGGCGGCCTGGCGCCACCTGGGCCTGGAGCCCCCGCTGGCCCGTCCCGGCGGGGCGGCCGGCGGTCCCTGGGGCGCCGGCAGCGGGCCCGGTGACGATCCGGGGCAGTCCGGCCGAAGCCCGGAACCCCCGGCCAGCGGCAGGTAGGGTCGCTGCCGATGGACGCCTTGATCCTCCTCCTCCCGGTCCTGCTCCTGCTCTGGCTCGTCCTGCGCGGGCGCAAGCAGCAGCGCGCTGTCGCCGACATGCAGTCGACGCTCGCCGTCGGCCAGCGCGTCATGACCACCTCGGGCCTGTACGCGCGCATCGTCGAGGTGGGAGACACCACCATCGACCTCGAGGTCGCCGACGGCGTGCGCACCACCTGGGCGCGCGCCGCCGTGGCCCGCAAGGTCGAGGACGCGGTCGCGACCGACCCGTCGGAGCAGACCACCCGCACCACCCCCGGGACCGCCGCCGCTGACGGCGGGGCCACCGGGGGGCTCGCCGAGGCGCCGGAGCGCCCCGAGCGCTGATCCCGGCCGGCCCCGCGCCGGCCCCCGTCCGGAAGAGACCCCGTTGGCCCGTTCCCGCTCCTCCACCTCCCGCGCCAAGCGCTCGCTGCTCTGGCTGACGGCCCTGGTGGTCGCCCTCGTCGCCGGTCTCGGCGCCGCCGTCCAGTTCGGCGGCGCCGGGCTGACGCCCAAGCTGGCGCTCGACCTCGCCGGCGGCACGCAGATCATCCTCACGCCGCAGCTGCGCGGCGGGCAGAGCGGTGACCAGATCACCGACCAGACGATCGCCGACGCGATCACGATCATCCGCCAGCGCGTCGACTCCTCGGGCCTGACCGAGGCGGAGATCACCAGCTCGGGCGGCAACAACATCATCGTCAGCCTCCCCGGCGACCCGGCCGAGCAGGCCGGCGCCGTCGAGCTGGTCTCCCAGTCGGCGCAGATGCGCTTCCGCCCGGTGCTGGCCGTCGCCTCGGGGGCGCCCGTCCCGGCCGCCTCCCTCGACGGCTCCGACCCGGCCGCCACCGACGGCGCGACCCCGGCGGCGACCGACGGGGCGACCCCCGCGGCCACGGACGCTGCGACCCCGGCAGCGACCGACGGGGCGACCCCGGCCGCGACCGACACGGCCGCGCCCGCCACGACCGAGAGCGCCCAGGGCAGCCGGCTGCCGGGCGCCCTGATGGCGGCGACGCCCGCCGCGACCGACGTCGCGACCGCTGCGGCCACCCCGGCGGCCACCGACCCCGCCGCTGCGGCGGCGACCACCGACCCGGCCGCAGCCGCCGCGACCGACGCCGCGACCCCATCGGCCAGCCCCACCGACCCGAGCGACCTCGCGCAGGTCACCCCGGAGCTGGGCGCCGCCTTCCAGGCCCTCGACTGCAGCAACCCCGTGCAGGTGGGCCGCGAGCTCGACGACGACCCGGCCGGGCCCATCGCCACCTGCTCCTCGGACGGCGCGGCCAAGTACCTGCTCGGCCCGGTCGAGGTCGAGGGCACGGACATCGACGACGCCACCGCCGGTCTCGGCACCACCAGCACGGGTGCGCCCACCAACGAGTGGGTCGTCAACCTGAGCTTCGACAGCCAGGGCGCCGACGAGTTCAGCACCACCACCACGCGCCTGTTCGGCCTCGAGAGCCCGCGCAACCAGTTCGCCATCGTGCTCGACGGCACCGTCGTCTCGGCCCCGTCCGTGAACACCCCGATCACCGACGGCAACGCCCAGATCAGCGGGACCTTCACCCAGGAGACGGCGACCACGCTGGCCAACCAGCTGAAGTTCGGCGCCCTGCCGATCTCGTTCACCCAGCAGTCCGTGGAGCGCATCTCCGCCGTCCTCGGCTCCGAGCAGCTCGAGCGCGGTCTGCTCGCCGGTGCCATCGGCCTCGTCCTGGTCGTCGTCTACTCGATGGCCCAGTACCGGGCTCTCGGGCTGGTCACCGTCGCCAGCCTCTTCCTGGCCGCCGGCATCTCCTACCTGGTCACCGTGCTGCTGGGCTGGGGCTACGGCTACCGCCTGAGCCTGGCGGGCGTCGCGGGCTTCATCGTCTCGATCGGCATCACGGCCGACTCGTTCATCGTGTTCTTCGAGCGCGTCCGCGACGAGGTCCGCGAGGGCCGGTCGCTGACGTCGGCGGTGGAGACCGGCTGGGCCCGCGCCCGGCGGACGATCATCATCTCCGACGTCGTCAACTTCCTCGCCGCGGCGGTGCTGTACTTCCTCGCGGTCGGCGGGGTGAAGGGCTTCGCGTTCATCCTCGGCCTCACCACCATCATCGACCTGCTCGTCGTGGTGCTGTTCACGCACCCCGTGCTGGTGCTGATCGCCCGCAGGAAGTTCTTCGCCAGCGGGCACCGGTGGTCCGGGTTCGACGCCGAGCGGCTGGGCCGGGCGCCGGTCCCGGCCTACGCCGGCCGCGGTCGGGTGCGCACACCGGTCGAGCGGCGTCCCCGCCCGTCGAGGGCGGCCCCGACCGACGACGCCCCCGCCGCCGACGGCCTCGACGCCACCGCGGCGCCCGAGCGCGAGCGGCAGTCCGTGAGCGCCGGGGGAGGCCGCGCCACCATCGCTGAGCGCCGGGCCGCCGAGGCGGCCCGGCAGCGGGAGGCCGGGGCCGAACCGCCCGCCGCAGACCCGCAGACGCCGTCCGGCCCGACCAGCGAGGAGCGCTGACATGCCGTCCTTCGCCCAGCTCGGCAACGACCTCTACTCCGGCAGGCGCGGCCTCGACGTCATGCGCACGCGCCGCACCTGGTACGTCGTGGCCACAGTCCTCGTCGGCCTGTCCGTGCTGCTGCTCCTGACCAAGGGGCTCAACGGGGGCATCGAGTTCCGCGGCGGCTCGGAGTTCCGCGTCTCCGACGTCACCACCACCTCCCAGGAGCCGGCCGAGCAGGCCGTCACCTCGGTCGTGCCCGACGGTGAGCCCCCGCGCATCTCCTCCGTCGGCGAGAACGCCGTGCGCGTCCAGACCGAGCGGCTGAGCCAGGAGCAGACCGACCAGGTCGCCACGGCCCTCGCCCAGGGCTACGGCGTGCAGCCCGCCTCGGTGACCTCGTCCTTCGTCGGGCCGAGCTGGGGCGCCGACGTCACCGCCAACGCGATCCGCGGTCTGCTGATCTTCGTGGTGCTGGCCGCGGTGGTCCTGGCGCTGTACTTCCGCACCTGGAAGATGTCGGCCGCGGCCCTGGTCGCGCTGGTGCACGACGTCGTCATCACCGCCGGCGTCTACTCGCTGTCGGGGTTCGAGGTGACGCCCGCCACGGTGATCGGCTTCCTGACCATCCTGGGCTACTCCCTCTACGACACCGTCGTGGTCTTCGACAAGGTGCGCGAGAACACCCAGCACGTGCTCTCGAGCAGCTCGCGGACGTTCGCCGAGGCCGCGAACCTCGCGGTCAACCAGACCCTCGTGCGCTCGATCAACACCTCGGTGGTGGCGCTGCTGCCCGTCGCGTCGATCCTCTTCATCGGCGCCTTCCTGCTGGGTGCGGGCACCCTGCGCGACATCTCCCTCGCGCTCTTCGTCGGCATCATCGCCGGCACCTACTCGTCGGTCTTCCTGGCGCCGCCCCTGTACGTGCAGATGCGCGAGCGCGAGCCCGACATCGCCCGCCAGCGCGACCGCGTGCTCTCGCGCCGCTCCGGCACCTCGGTGCCCGTGGCCGCCGGGGGAGCGGGCGCCGGCGCGTCGACCGCCGCCGCGGGCGGCGAGGCGACCGAGGGGGCCGGCACCACGACCGCGGTCCTCGACCGGCCGGCGCGCCGCGGCACCCGCAGCCCCTCCGGGGGCCAGCGCCAGCAGCCGCGCCGCCCCGGCGGCCGCCGGCGATGACCGCGTCCGACCTCGCGGGGCTGCTCCGCTCGGTGCCGGACCACCCCTCGCCCGGCATCACCTTCTGGGACATCACCCCGCTGCTCTCCGACGCGGCCGCCCTGCGCGCCGCCACGGACGGCATCGCCGACCTGGCCCGGGACCTCGGGCCCGTCGACCTCGTGGCCGGGGTCGAGGCCCGCGGCTTCGTGGTCGGCACCCCGCTGGCGCTCGCCCTCGGCGCGGGGTTCGTGCCGCTGCGCAAGGCGGGCAAGCTGCCGTGGCGCACGGTGCGCCAGGCGTACTCGCTCGAGTACGGCGAGGCCGTCATCGAGGCCCACGAGGACGCCGTGCCCGCGGGCGCCCGCGTGCTCGTCGTCGACGACGTCCTCGCCACCGGCGGCACGGCTGCCGCTGCCTGCGCGCTGGTGCAGCGCCTGGGCGGCACCGTGGTGGGAGCCGGCTTCCTCATGGAGCTGCCGGCGCTGTCGGGGCGGACGGCGCTGCGCGCGGCGGCGGGCGCCGAGGTGCCCGTCGTGTCCCTGCTCCAGGTGCCCGCGGGCTGAGACCCGCGCCCCCGCTCGACCCGGGCAGGCCCCGGCACCGTCCCGCCCGGGTCTCCGCGCCGTAGGATCCTCCAGACCGCTCGTGCGGGCCCGACGGGCCCCCGGCGGACCGGAACCGGAGGTGACTCGTGGCTGAGCAGACCGTGCCGAGCCCGCGCGCGAGCGAGGCCCCGGACGAGGCGGGTCCGGAGCCCCTGCCCCCGGGCAGCGGCATCCGCCGGCGCCTGGCGCGTCTCGGCACGCGCCCGCCCACCAGTCCCGCGGCGATCGAGCCGCTGCTGAAGGCGGTGCGCGCCAACCACCCCCGCGCCGACACGGCCGTGCTCGAGCGCGCCTACGTCGTCGCCGAGAAGGCCCACCGCGGGCAGCGCCGCAAGAGCGGCGACCCGTACATCACCCACCCCGTCGCCGTTGCGACGATCCTCGCCGAGCTGGGCATGACGCCGCCCACGCTGGCCGCCGCGCTGCTGCACGACACCGTCGAGGACACCGGCTACGCCCTGGCCGAGCTGCGCCGCGAGTTCGGCGACGAGGTGGCCAACCTCGTCGACGGCGTCACCAAGCTCGACAAGGTCACCTACGGCGATGCCGCCCAGGCCGAGACCGTGCGCAAGATGGTCGTGGCGATGGCCAAGGACATCCGCGTGCTGGTCATCAAGCTGGCCGATCGGCTGCACAACGCCCGCACCTGGAAGTTCGTGCCCGCGGCCTCGGCGGAGAAGAAGGCCCGCGAGACCCTCGAGATCTACGCCCCGCTGGCCCACCGCCTCGGCATGAACACCATCAAGTGGGAGCTGGAGGACATCTCCTTCGCCACCCTCTACCCGCGCATGCACGAGGAGGTGGTGCGCCTCGTCGCTGAGCGCACCCCCGCCCGCGAGGAGTACCTCGCCACCGTGCGCGAGCAGGTCACCGCCGACCTGCGGGCCGCCAAGATCAAGGCCACCGTGTCCGGTCGCCCGAAGCACTACTACTCCGTGTACCAGAAGATGATCGTCCGGGGTCACGACTTCACCGACATCTACGACCTGGTGGGGCTGCGGGTCCTCGTCGACACGGTCCGCGACTGCTACGCCGTCCTCGGCGCACTGCACGCGCGCTGGAACCCGGTGCCCGGCCGGTTCAAGGACTACATCGCGATGCCCAAGTTCAACATGTACCAGTCGCTGCACACGACGGTCGTCGGCCCCGACGGCAAGGCCGTGGAGATCCAGATCCGGACCCACGACATGCACCGCCGCGCCGAGTACGGCGTGGCCGCCCACTGGAAGTACAAGGACGCCGGCAACCGCGGAGCCGCTGGTCAGCCCTCGGTGGGCGCCGACGGCGCCAGCCTGGAGGACATGTCCTGGCTGCGGCAGCTGGTCGACTGGCAGTCCGAGACCTCCGACCCGGGCGAGTTCCTCGACAGCCTCCGGTTCGAGATCAACGCCCAGCAGGTCTTCGTCTTCACCCCCAAGGGCGAGGTCATCGGCCTGCCCGCCGGGTCCACCCCCGTCGACTTCGCCTACGCGGTGCACACCGAGGTAGGCCACCGCACCATGGGGGCCCGCGTCAACGGCCGCCTGGTGCCGCTCGAGTCGGGGCTCGACAACGGCGACGTCGTGGAGATCTTCACCTCCCGGGTCGAGGGCGCCGGGCCCAGCCGCGACTGGCTGACCTTCGTCAAGAGCCCGCGGGCTCGCAACAAGATCCGCGCGTGGTTCTCCAAGGAGCGCCGCGAGGAGGCCGTCGAGCAGGGCAAGGACGCCATCGCCAAGGCGATGCGCAAGCAGCACCTGCCCATCCAGCGCCTCATGAGCCACGAGGGCCTGCTGGGCCTGGCCAACGAGATGCGCTACGTCGACGTGTCGTCGCTGTACGCAGCCGTCGGCGAGGGGCACGTCTCGGCGCAGTCCGTGGTGGAGAAGCTGGTCAGCGCGCTCGGCGGCGAGGAGGGCGCCACCGAGGACATCGCCGAGGCGACCACGCCGTCACCGGCGGTCCGCCGCCCGCGCACCGGCGACCCGGGCGTGGTGGTCAAGGGCGCTGACGACGTGTGGGTCAAGCTCGCCCGCTGCTGCACGCCGGTCCCCGGCGACTCGATCGTCGGCTTCGTGACCCGCGGCGCCGGCGTCTCGGTGCACCGGGAGGACTGCGGCAACGTCATCGGCCTGCGCGCCGAGCCCGACCGCATCCAGGAGGTCGAGTGGGACCCGGGGTCGGGGAGCGTCTTCCTGGTGCAGATCCAGGTCGAGGCCCTCGACAGGTCGCGCCTGCTGTCCGACGTCACCCGCGTCCTGTCGGACAACCACGTCAGCATCCTGTCGGCGCAGGTCACCACCTCGCGCGACCGGGTCGCCGTGTCGAAGTTCACCTTCGAGATGGCCGACGCCACCCACCTCGACCACGTGCTCAACGCGGTGCGCCGCGTCGACGGCGTGTTCGACGTCTACCGGATCACCGGCAGCCGGCAGGCCTGAGGCCACCGCGGCGAGGCGACCGCTGAGCTGGCGGCGGACGCGGCGCAGCCCGGGGCGCGGGCCGACGTCCAGCGCGTCCAGCACCAGCCGGGCCTCAGCGCCCGCAGCGAGCGCTGCGCTGACCAGGGGCTCGGCCTCGACGCCCGGCAGCCACAGGGCGGCGTCGGCGGCGGCGCGCTCCAGGGTGGTCACCGGGACGCCGCAGACGCGGGTGCGCTGCGCGCGGGGGAGCGCGCCGGTGCGGGTGCGTCGCCACGCGGGGTCGCGGCGGGAGCCCCCGGAGCGGCCCGCGACGTAGACGTCGACCACACCGCACCCCGGCGCGACCCCGTGGAGCCAGAGGGCCGCCGCCCCCGCCACCACGTCACCGGGCTCCAGCCGGCCGGCCAGCACCGCTGCCCGGGCCGCCGTGCACCCGGCAGCGTCCGCGGGCAGGTGGGTGCCGGCCGCGCTGACGACCAGCCCCTCGCTGACCAGGACGGCCAGCTCGCGCGGGGAGAGCCCGTCGAGCGGCGGCGGCTGGTCGACCGGCGGGAGGAGCCAGGCCAGGGCGGGAGAGACCACCGCGCCAGCCTGCCCCGGAACGCCGCCCGCCCGCCGGCGCCGTCCACAGGCCCGCTCCGGGGAGCGTGCGGTGCGGGCGGCGCCGACGGGCGGTCAGGCGGCGGTGGGACCCCTCAGGCGGAGGTCTCCTCCGCGGTGCGGCGGGCGGCGTCGAGCCAGAGGCGGCGGGCCTCTAGCGCGGCCCGGGCCTGCGACTCGGCGCGCGCGTCGCCCTTCGCCTGGGCGGCGGCGAGGTCGGCCTCGAGGCCGGCCACGGCGCGCTCGAGCTGCTCCACGGCGCTGTCGGCCCGGGCCTTCACCTCGGGGTTGGTGCGCTTCCAGGTGGCGCGCTCGGCGTCGCTCACGGCCTGCTCGACGGCGCGGAGGCGCTTCTCGACCCGCTGCAGGTCGGCCCGCGGCACCTTGCCCGCGGCCTCCCAGCGCTCCTGCAGGTCGCGCAGGGCCTTGCGCGCCGAGCGGAAGTCGGTCACGGGGACCAGCTTCTCCGCCTCGACCAGCAGCTCCTCCTTGACCACGAGGTTGCCGCGGAACTCCTCGTCCTCGGCCTCGTTGGCCTGCGTGCGCGCGGCGAAGAACACGTCCTGCGCGGCGCGGAAGCGCGCCCACTGGGCGTCGTCGTCCTTGCGCGAGCCGCGGCCGGCCGCCTTCCAGCGGTCCATGAGGACCCGGTAGGCGGTGGAGGTGGGGCCCCACTCGGTCGACGTGGAGAGCTTCTCCGCCTCGACGACGATGGCCTCCTTCACGGCGCGCGAGTCGGCGTTGCGGTCCTCGAGCTGCGAGAAGTACGCGCGGCGGGCGCGGTCGAAGGACGTGCGGGCGGCGCTGAAGCGCTTCCACAGCTCGTCCTCGGACTTCTTGTCGAGGCGGAGCGTGCGCTGCGCCTCCTTCCACGCGTCGAGGAGCTCGCGGAGGCGGTCACCGCTGGGGCGCCACTGCATGCGCTCGGGGTCGGTGGCCGCGATCTGCTCGGCCTCCTCCACGATCGCGGTGCGCGAGGCCAGCCCGGCCTCGCGTGCGGCGGTGCGCGCGGCGTCGGCCTCCTCGCGGCGCGCGGCGGCGACGGCCTCCAGGTCGCGCGTGCGCTGGGCCAGGCCCTCGAGGTCGCCCACGGCCTGGACGTCGGCGAGGGTCCCGCGCAGGGCGCGGAGCTGGCCCACGACCTCGCCCGGAGCCACCTCGGCGGACATCAGGCGCTGCTCGGCGATGTCGACCTGCGCCACCAGCGCGTCGAACTCGCGGCCGTAGTGGGCCAGCGCGTCGGCCTCGGAGGCGTCGACCACGGTGCCGACCTGGCGCTCGCCGTCGGCGGTGCGGACCCAGACGACGCCCTCGGCGTCCATGCGGCCCCACGGGGTGGGGTCGGACGGAGGACGCACGGCGGGACGCACGGACGGGGCGTGGGGCTTGGGGCCCCGGCGGCCGCCCTTCGGGCCCGGCGCGGGGCGCGGGCGCGGCGAGCCACCGGACGGAGCGGGGACCGGCGCGGCCGCCGGCTCCGACGCCTGCGCCGCGGGCTCAGAGGCCTCGGCAGCGGGCTCGGACGCCTCAGCCGGCGCCTCGGCAGCAGCTCCGGCAGCGGGCTCGTCGGGGGTGTCGGTGAGCGTCTCGGGGGCGCTGGCCGGGTCGACCGCGGGGTCGACGGCGGCGGCGGCCTCGGACTGGTCGGGCGCGGGAGCGTCGGCCGGCGCCCCCTCGGCGACGGGGGCCGCCTCCGCGACGGGGGCCGGCTCCTCGACCTGGGTGGCCTGCTCGGCGGCGGGGGCGCCGTCGTCCTGCGCGGGCACCTGCTGCTCCGCGCTCTCGGCCGGGGCCGCCTCCTGCTCCGCGACGGGGGAGGCCTGCGCGGTCTCCTCGTCGGGGGCGGTGCTGGGGGTGGTCTGGTCGCTCACTGGACGGTCACCTGCTCGATGTCGATCGGGGTGGTGGGGGCTCCGTCGGAACCCCCGCTGGCTCCGGCGTCCGCGACGCGCTGCACCACGTCGAGGCCGCTGGTGATGGTGCCGAACACGGTGTAGCCGCCCGCGGCATCGGACGGGATGGTGGAGTCACGGTAGACGAGGAAGAACTGGCTGCCCTGGCTGTCGCCGTCGCCGCCCTGGCGGGCCATGGCGATGGTGCCCGCCGGGTACACGTCGTCGGCGGGGGCGTTCTCGACCGGGCCGAAGCTGTAGCCGGGCCCGCCGGTGCCGGTGCCGGTGGGGTCGCCGCACTGGAGCACGTAGATGCCCTCGGTGGTCAGGCGGTGGCAGGGGGTCCCGTCGAAGAAGCCCTCCTGGGCGAGGGCCACGAACGAGGCCACCGCCTGCGGCGCAGCGGCGCCGTCGAGGTCGACGCCGAGGTCGCCGCACGACGTGGCGATCGTGCCGGTCCAGGTGCGGCCCTGCGCCGTGGCCGGGTCGGGCGCCGCGGTGAGGCTGCTCGCCTCCGCCGGCTGCGAGCCCGTCGGCGCCGGGCAGGCGTCGGCCGGGGCGCTGCTCGCGGTGGCGTCGGCGGCCGCGTCGGTGCCCGGGGAGCGCGTGAACCAGTACAGGCCCACCACCAGCAGGACCAGCACGAGGACGACGCCGCCCGCCGCCAGCCCGGTGTTCCGGCGCCGCCGGCGCTCTGCGGCCCTCTCGGCCTGGCGCCGCTGCCACGCCTCGTGGCGGCGGCGCTCGTAGTCGCGCTCGCGCTCGCTCTTGCTCGGTGGCACGGTGCCCGCTCCCGCACTTCCTGGTCGGTGGCCCTGCCGGTCCGGCGGAGCGCCGGGAAGTCTACGGGCGGGGGCCGTCACCGGTCCTGGCTAGGCTCCTGCGCGTGCTGGCCACCGTCATCCCGGACACCGTGCTGGGCACCAACTGCTGGGTCCTGGCCCCCGCGGCGGGTGGCCCGTGCGTCGTCGTCGACCCGGGCTTCGACGTGCTCGACCGCCTCCGCGCCGAGCTCGACGCCCACCGGCTGGCGCCGGCCGCCGTCGTCCTGACCCACGGCCACGCCGACCACGTCTGGTCCGCGGCGCAGGTCTGCCGCGACGCCGGCGCCCCCGCCTTCGTGCACCCCGCCGACCGCCACCGCCTCGCCGACCCCCTCGGCGGGCTGTCCGCGCCGCTGCGCGCGGTGCTGGAGCAGCAGCTCGGCCCGGAGGCGCACTACGAGCAGCCCGACGACGTGCGCGACCTCCTCGCCGGCGAGGCGCTGGAGGTGGCGGGGCTGTCCCTGCACGTGCAGCACGCCCCCGGTCACACCGAGGGCTCCGCGGTGCTCGTGCTCGACGGCGTCCCCGGCGTCCTGGGCGCCCCCCTGGCCGGGCTGCGGCCCCTGGTCGGCGCGACGACGTCGACGCTGCTCTCCGGCGACGTGCTCTTCGCCGGCAGCGTGGGCCGCACCGACCTGCCCGGGGGAGACCCCGCGGCGATGGAGCGCACCCTGCGCGGCGTCGTCCTCCCGATGCCCGACGACCGCCTCGTGCTCCCCGGGCACGGGCCGGTCAGCACGGTCGGGCGCGAGCGCGCGACCAACCCGTTCCTGCCCCGCTGAGACTGGAGACCCCCGTGGCCCGCCCCACCCCGCTGTCCGGCTTCCCCGAGCTGCTGCCCCAGGCCCGCCTGGTCGAGCAGCACGTGCTCGACGTGCTGCGCGAGGTGTTCGAGCTGCACGGCTTCTCGAGCATCGAGACCCGCGCGGTGGAGCCGCTGTCGGTGCTGCTGCGCAAGGGCGAGATCGACAAGGAGGTCTACGGCGTGCGGCGCCTCCAGGCGGACGCCGGCGCAGCCGACGGCGGCTCCGGAGACGACCTGGCACTCCACTTCGACCTCACGGTGCCGTTCGCGCGCTACGTGACCGAGAACGCCGGCCACCTGCAGTTCCCCTTCCGCCGCTACCAGGTGCAGAAGGTGTGGCGCGGCGAGCGCCCGCAGGAGGGCCGCTACCGCGAGTTCACGCAGGCCGACATCGACGTCGTCGACCGCGGCACCCTCGCGGTGCACCACGACGCCGACATGGCCCGCGTCATGGGCGAGGCGCTCTCGCGCCTGCCGCTGCCGGGCGTGACCCTCCAGGTCAACAACCGCCGGCTGGTGGAGGGGTTCTACCGGGGGCTGGGTCTCGAGGGCGACGTCCTCACCGGGTCCATCGGCGCGACCATGCGGGCCGTCGACAAGCTCGACAAGGTCGGCGCCCGCGGCGTGGCCGGCCTGCTCGCGGAGGCGGGGCTGACGCAGGCGCAGGTCGACGGCGCGCTGGGGCTCGCGCAGGTGCGCGCCGGCGCCGACGACCTCGTGGCCGCCGTGCGCGACCTCGGCGTCTCCCACGAGCTCCTCGACCAGGGGCTGGAGGAGCTGCTCGCAGTGCTCACCGCCGTCGACGACCTGCCCGCCGACCGCGTCGCCGTGGTGGCCGACCTGTCGGTGGCCCGCGGCCTGGACTACTACACCGGCACCGTCTACGAGACCCGCATGCGCGGCTGGGAGTCGCTCGGGTCGATCTGCTCGGGCGGGCGGTACGACTCCCTGGCCGACGACGGCCGCGACGTCTACCCCGGCGTCGGCATCTCCCTGGGTGTCACGCGGGCGATCATCCCGCTGCTGGCCAGGGGCGCCGTGCGCGCGAGCCGCCCCACCCCGACCGCGGTCGTCGTGGCGGTGGCCGACGAGGCGCACCGCCGCGACGCCGACCGGGTGGCGAACCAGCTGCGCGCCCGTGGCGTGGCCGTGGAGGTCTCACCGACGGCGGCGAAGTTCGGCAAGCAGATCCGCTTCGCCGACCGCCGCGGGGTGCCGTTCGTGTGGTTCCCGGGCCTCGACGCGGCCGACGGCCACCAGGTCAAGGACATCCGCTCGGGCGAGCAGGTCCCGGCCGACCCGGCCAGCTGGCTGCCGCCGGCAGCGGACCTGCGCCCGAGCGTCGTCGCGGGGGACCAGGCCTAGGCCGACCGCAGCTCGTCGGCGTCGTCGGCGATCGAGCAGCGCACGAGGGCGGCGCCGAGCACCGACAGGTCGTCGGTGCCGGCCAGCTCCGAGAGCCCGGCCGCGGTGGTGGGCAGGCCGAGGGCCCGGGCGGAGGCGGTGACGCGGTCGTCGGCGAAGGGACGCAGGGCCGGCCACACGGCCTGGACCTCGCGGCAGAAGACGTCGGCGCCCACGGGTCCGATGCCGGAGAACTGCTGCACGGCCTCGTGCACGCGGGAGGCGTCGCCGTCGGCGTCGTCGCGCAGGTGGCGCAGGTCGCCGCCGTGCTCGTGCAGCACGAGCTCCGCGAGCTGCCCCAGCTGGCGGGCGGTCTGGCGCTTGCGCAGGTAGCGCGCGTCCGAGAGGGCCTGCCAGCGGCCGTCGTCGCCGGCGTCGCGCAGGTGCTCCGCGGTGGTCAGCCCCGCCTCGCGCAGGCCGCGGGCGGCGCGCACGCCCAGCTCGGCGGAGACGCCCGAGCTCAGGAGGCTGGCCAGGACGAGCAGCTGCAGCAGCGGAGCGGGGGTGTCGCGCAGCGCGATGCCCGCCTCGTCGGCGTACGTCTGCCCGTGGCGCGCCAGGAGGGCGCGCAGGACGTCGCCCCGTGCGCCCTCCCGCTGCGTCACCGGCGGGGCTCGCCGCCGGTCGCGTCGCCCTGGCCGTCGAGGAAGGCGTCAGCCTTCTCCTGGCCGGTGTCCACGTGGCTGGCGTACTTGCCGCCGGTACGGGCGTCGATCGCGTCGCCACCCTTCTCGACGACCTGGTCGGCCTTGTCGGGGTGCTTCCCGGCGAGGTCCTTGGCCTTGTCTGCGAGGCCCTTGAAGTCGACCACGGGTCTCCTCCTCATCTCTCGTCCGATCGTGCGACGACGACGCTACGCACGGTCCGCCGATCTCGCGCGGCGTGCGCCAGGGTGGTGCCGTGGCCGACCTCCTCGTCGTCAGCGGCCCGCCGGGGGCGGGCAGGAGCTCCGTCGCCGCGCTGCTGGTCGGCGCCTGAGCCCTCCGCTCAGGTCGGTGCGAGGCCGCAGGCCGCCCGCACGGCGGCCAGGCCCTCCGGCGTGCCCGGCCAGTGGCGCTCCAGCGCCTCCGGCCCCGCCCGCCGCACCACCGACCGCAGCACCAGGACGACGGCGAGCACGTCGTCCGCCCACCCGATGACGGGCAGGACGTCGGGCACGAGGTCGATCGGCAGCGCCAGGTAGCCGAGCAGCAGCCACAGGCGGACGCGGACGCCGCGCGGCAGGTCGCGGTCGGTGGCGAGCCGGCGCACGAGGCGGACGAGGTCGGGCAGCAGCCTCAGGGCGTCGCGCCAGGTGGTGCGGCCGCGGGAGACCCGCCAGAGGACCGCGAGCAGCAGCAGCCAGCAGACGGCGAGCGCGACGACGATCCCACCGGCCACCGCGAGGACGGCGGGCCACGAGCCGTGGAGCAGGCCCGCCGCCGCGGAGCGGCCTGCGCCCGCGACCACGGGGTGCCCGGTCAGAAGGTGTCGCCCGTGCGCCAGGGCATCTGCTGGAGCACCAGGGAGTTGCCGTCCGGGTCCTGCAGCCCGGCGCAGAGCACACCCCCGCCGGCGTCGGTGACCTCGCCGACGTCGACGCCCCGACCCGCCAGCTCCGCACGTGCGGCAGCGATGTCGGCGACCACGAGGTGCAGCCCCCGCACCGAGCCCGGCGTGCCGCCGTGCACGGGGAGCCCGGTGCCGAAGCCGATCGAGCAGGCCGAGCCGGGCGGCGTCACCTGGACCACGCGGACCCCCGGTGCGGGGGTGACGTCGACGTCGACGCTGCAGCCGAGGCCGTCGGCGTAGAACGCCTTCGCGGCGTCGACGTCGGTGACGGGCAGGGGCACCAGCTCGAGCTTCATGTCCACGGGCGAAGGGTGGCACGCGGTCGCCGTCGTCGTCCTGCAGCTCCCGGGCGAGTACGGGGGCCTCTGAGAGCGCTCACAGCGGTCGCGCCGTAGCGTGCGGACCATGACGACGATGGAGACGCGGACGCTCGGGCGCACGGGAGCGCAGGTCGGCGTGGTCGGGCTGGGGTGCTGGCAGATCGGCGGCGGCTGGGGCGACGTCAGCGACGCCGACGCCACGGCCACCCTGCACGCCGCCCACGAGGCCGGGACCACCCTGTTCGACACGGCCGACGGCTACGGAGGCGGTCGCAGCGAGCAGCTCATCGGGCAGTTCCTGCGCGAGCTGCCCGAGGCCGACCGCCCGTTCGTGGCCACCAAGTGCGGTCGCCTCGCCGACCCGTTCGTGCCCGAGGCGTTCACGCTGCAGAACCTGCGCGGCTGGACGGACCAGAGCCGTCGCAACCTCGGCGTCGAGCGCCTCGACCTCGTGCAGCTGCACTGCCCGCCGACGCCGGTCTACTCCGACGACGCCGTCTTCGACGCCCTCGACACCCTGGTGTCCGACGGCGCGATCGCCGCGTACGGCGTCTCGGTCGAGACGGTGGACGAGGCGCTGACCGCCATCGCCCGCCCCGGGGTGGCGACGGTGCAGATCATCCTGAACGCGTTCCGCCGCAAGCCGCTGGAGCGGGTGCTGCCGGCCGCCGCGCAGGCCGGTGTCGGGATCCTGGCCCGCGTGCCGCTGGCCTCGGGGCTGCTGACCGGCAAGTACGACGAGTCGACGACGTTCGCCGCTGACGACCACCGCACCTTCAACCGCAACGGCGAGCAGTTCGACAAGGGCGAGACGTTCTCCGGCGTGCCCTTCGGCGTCGGCGTCGGGGCGGCGCGCGAGGTCGCGGCCCTGGCCTCGCAGGCCGGTGAGGGCGTGACGACGGCGCAGCTGGCACTGCGGTGGATCCTCGACCAGGACGGCGTCACGGCGGCCATCCCGGGTGCCCGCAACGCCGAGCAGGCGCGCGGCAACGCCGCGGCCGCCGCGGTGGCCCCGCTGGACGCCGACGTGCTCGCCGCCTTCGAGCGCATCTACGACGAGCGCATCCGCGAGCACGTGCACGGCAGCTGGTGATGGTCAGGTGATCGGCCCTGGCGCCGCTCCCTCCCCGGCCGGGACCCCTCCGCCGGGGAGGGCGCGGGGCCAGCGCCGGTCGGGCCGGGGGTCGGGCCGTCGCGCGGGCCGGTGGTCGCGGCTGCCCCGCGGCAGCGAGCTGGCGCTGGTCTACGCGGGCCTGGTGCTCGCGGTGGCCGTCGTCCTCGCCCTGCTGCCGGAGGACGCGCACCGGCAGGCGGTGCTGGCCGCCAGCACCAACATCGACAACCTCCGCCACGACCCGGCGGCCGTCCTGCTCCTCAGCGCCTTCGTCGTGCAGACCTCCGGCGAGGTGCTGCTCCTGGTGCCGCTCGTCGTGGTCATGACGGTGTGCAGCCGGCGGATCGGTCGCTCGTCGACGGTGGTGGCGGCGCTGTTCGGCCACGTCGGGGCGACGCTCGTGGTCGCCACCTTCCTCGCGGCCGGCGTGCGGCAGGGCGACGTGTCGCGCAGCGTCACCACCGCCCCCGACGTCGGTGTCAGCTACGCGCTCGCGGGGACGGCCGGCCTGCTCGCGGGCGCGCTCCCGCCCCGCTGGCGCTGGGTGTGCGTGGTGGGCGGGCTCGTGGCCCTCGCCGTGCTCATCGGCCTCGACCCGGACTTCACGAACGCCGGCCACCTCGTGGCCTTCACCACCGGGCTGGGCCTCGCCCTGGTCGCCGTGCAGGCCAGGACGCGCCGCGCCGCCCCTTCCCCGTGAGCACCCGGGCGGCCACGCTGGGCCGAACCGCTCTCGTCGTCCCGCGCACCCCCAGGAGCCGTCCGTGACCCAGCTGGAGGCGCTGCGGTACGGCGACGACCCGCAGCAGGTCGTCGAGGTCTGGCCGGCGTCTCCTCGCAGCGGAGCCCGGGGGACCGCGGTGCTCGTGCACGGCGGGTACTGGCGCACGCCGTGGGCCGCCGACCTGATGCACCCCCTGGTCCCGGCGTTCGCCGAGCGCGGCTGGCGCGTCGTCGTCCCGGAGTACCGGCGGATCGGCTCCGGAGGCGGCTGGCCCGCCACCTCCGACGACGTCGGATCGGCCCTGGCGGCGCTGAGGACCCGAGGGGACGACGGCGGCCCGCTGGTGCTCGTCGGGCACTCGGCCGGAGGCCACCTGGCGCTGGTGCACTCCGGTGCGGCCGACGCGGTCGTGGCCCTCGCACCGGTGACCGACCTCGTGCGCGGGCACGCCGAGGGCATCGGCCGCGGTGCGGTGGCGGAGCTCATGGGCGTCCCCCCGGGGGAGGGCCCGGAGGCGTACGCGCTCGCGTCCCCGCGGCTGCGGCCGTGGCCGGCCTGTCCCGTGCTCGTCGTCCACGGCACCGACGACGCGCGCGTGCCGGTGGAGCACAGCCGCGACTACGCCGACGCGGCCGGCACCGGCGGGGCGCCCGTCGAGCTGGTCGAGCCGCCGTCGCTGGACCACATGGCGCTCATCGACCCGGCGGCACCGCACTGGCCGGCCGTGCACGCCTGGCTCGACCAGCACCTCCGGGTGGGGGCGATCCGCTCCTGACGGGCCCGCGCGGCGGCGACTAGGCTCGGCTGCGCTCTGCTCAGAGCGACTCCCGAGACTGGAAGGTCGGTACACCGCGTGCTCCGCAGCCACTCCGCAGGAACCCTGCGCGCCGCTCACGACGGCGAGCAGGTCACCCTCGCCGGGTGGGTGGGTCGCCGCCGAGACCACGGCGGGGTGGCCTTCCTCGACCTGCGCGACGCCTCCGGCGTGGCGCAGGTGGTGGTCCGCGACGAGCTGCTGGAGTCGTCCGGCGCCCACGCGCTGCGCAGCGAGTTCGTCGTCCAGGTCACCGGCTCCGTGCGGCTGCGCCCGGTCGGCAACGAGAACCCCGCGCTGCCCACCGGCGAGGTCGAGGTGGTGGCCGAGGCGTTGACCGTCCTGAACGAGGCCGCGCCGCTGCCGTTCCCCATCGAGGCCGCCGGCGAGCAGGTGAACGCCCCCGGTGAGGAGGTGCGCCTGCGCCACCGCTACCTCGACCTGCGCCGTCCCGCCCCCGCCGCCGCGCTCAAGCTGCGCAGCGAGGCCAACCGCGTGGCGCGCGACGTCCTCGCGGCCGAGGGCTTCACCGAGGTGGAGACCCCCACGCTGACCCGCTCCACCCCCGAGGGCGCCCGCGACTTCCTCGTGCCCGCGCGCCTCGCGCCCGGCTCCTGGTACGCCCTGCCGCAGAGCCCGCAGCTGTTCAAGCAGCTGCTGATGGTGGCCGGCGTCGAGAGGTACTTCCAGATCGCCCGCTGCTACCGCGACGAGGACTTCCGCGCCGACCGCCAGCCGGAGTTCACCCAGCTCGACGTCGAGATGGCCTTCGTGGAGCAGGACGACGTCATCGCCCTCGCCGAGAAGGTGCTCGTCGGCCTGTGGTCGCTCATCGGGTACGAGCTCGACCTGCCGATCCCGCGGATGACGTACCGCGACGCCATGGCCCGCTACGGCTCGGACAAGCCCGACCTGCGCTTCGGCGTGGAGCTGGTCGACTGCACCTCCTACTTCTCCGACACCACGTTCCGCGTCTTCCAGGCGCCCTACGTCGGCGCCGTCGTCATGCCGGGCGGGGCCTCGCAGGCCCGTCGCCAGCTCGACGGGTGGCAGGAGTTCGCCAAGCAGCGCGGACACCGCGGCCTGGCGTACGTGCTCATCGGCGAGGACGGCACCCTGTCCGGCCCGGTGGCGAAGAACCTGTCCGACGCCGAGCGCGACGGGCTGGCCGCCAAGGTCGGCGCCAAGCCGGGTGACTGCGTCTTCTTCGCCGCGGGCCCGGCCTCGGGTGCCCGGGCGCTGCTGGGCGCGGCGCGCCTGGAGATCGGCAAGCGCTGCGACCTCATCGACGAGAGCCGGTGGGCCTTCGTGTGGGTGGTCGACGCGCCCCTGTTCGAGCCGGCCGCCGCTGCGGTGGCCGCGGGTGACGTGGCCGTCGGGGGCGGCGCGTGGACGGCGGTGCACCACGCCTTCACCTCGCCCAAGCCCGAGCACCTCGACACCTTCGACTCCACGGCGGAGGCGCCCGGCGAGGCGCTGGCGTACGCCTACGACATCGTCTGCAACGGCAACGAGATCGGCGGCGGGTCCATCCGTATCCACCGCGAGGACGTGCAGCGTCGCGTCTTCGCGATCATGGGCCTGGACGAGGCCGAGGCGCAGGAGAAGTTCGGCTTCCTGCTCGAGGCGTTCTCGTACGGCGCCCCGCCGCACGGCGGCATCGCGTTCGGCTGGGACCGCATCTGCGCGCTCCTGACGGCCTCGGACTCGATCCGCGACGTCATCGCCTTCCCGAAGGCGTCCTCGGGCTGGGACCCGATGACGGGAGCTCCTGCGGCGATCTCGCCCGCGCAGCGCAAGGAGGCCGGTGTGGACGCACGCAAGCAGGACGACACGCGCGTGTAACACCGCCCCCAAGCGTGTCCCAATCGTGACCGCGCCCGTCTCGATTCGTTGCGAGGTGACGTCTATCGTCACTGACGGCGCACCGAGACCCGGCTGTGCACGAAAGGGTGGGACGTGTCGATCTCGTCTGCAGGTCTGGAGAACCCGGCCGACTCGCTGGAGCCGGACCCGGGTGCTGACACCGCGCTGGAGAAGGCGGTGGCCGGACGTTCTCCGGTGCAGCAGGCCATGGAGCAGCTGCGACGCGACAAGGTCGCGGTGATCTGCGCCGTCGTCATCGTCGTGTTCATCGTCCTGGCGCTCCTCGCGCCGGTGATCTGCCGCCTGTGGGGCATCACCTGGCGCACGCCGGACCCCGACGTCGTCCTCAGCAGCACCGACTTCGACGGCCTGCCGATCGTCGGCCCGCCCAAGGGCACCTTCACCTGGGAGCACCCCCTCGGCCTGTCGCCGAGCCTGGCCCGCGACAACCTCGCCCTGTGGCTCTACGGCGCGCGGACGTCGATCGGCGTCGCACTGGTCGCGACCATCGTCAGCACGGTCATCGGCATCGTGGTGGGCCTCGTCGGCGGCTTCGCCCGCGGCTGGCTCGAGGCCGTCGTCAACTGGATCATCAACTTCTTCCTGTCGCTGCCGTTCATCCTCGTGGCGCTGATCCTGGCGCCGATCGTCATCGGGTACTACGGGTCGCAGCCGGGCAAGCTCACCGTCGCGCAGTTCGCGTCGCTGCTCTTCGTGCTCTCGGTGTTCGGGTGGATGCCGCTGGCCCGCCTGATCCGCGGCGAGGTGCTCTCGCTGCGGGAGCGCGAGTTCGTCCAGGCCGCGCGCGTCATCGGCGTCCCCACCCGCACGATCCTGCGCCGCGAGCTGCTGCCGAACCTGGTGGCCCCGATCATCGTGTTCTTCTC
>JAKONK010000137.1 GCA_022701985.1 Actinomycetales bacterium | reverse complement strand
CGACGGCCTCGCCCGCGCCCGGGTGACCTCCCCCGACGGCCTCGGCGTCGAGGTGTCGTGGTCGGCGGCGACGCTGCCCCGGCTCTACCAGTGGGTGCTGCCCTCGCGCGGTCGCTGGGCGCTGGGGGTCGAGCCGGCGAGCGCCCCGCTGTTCGGCCCGGACCGCACCGGCGAGCACGCCGGTGCGCCGCTGCTGGCCCCGGGCGAGACCCGCGAGCACCTGCTGCGCATCACCGTGGTGTCGCTGCCGAGCCCGTCCCCGATGAGCTGAGCGCCGCGAAGGCCCCGCCGGCGGCCAGGAGCTCGGCCGGGCTCCCCTGCTCGACCACGCGGCCACCGTCGAGCACGGCGACCCGGTCGGCGCCGCTGACCGTCGACAGCCGGTGGGCGATCGTGATCGTCGTCCGGCCGCGGCGGACCTCGTCGAGCGCGGCCTGCACGGCGCGCTCGGTGGTGGTGTCCAGCGCCGAGGTCGCCTCGTCGAGGACCAGCACGCGCGGGTCGCGCAGCAGCGTCCTGGCGATGGCGAGGCGCTGCTGCTCCCCGCCGGAGAAGCGGTGCCCGCGCGCGCCGACGAGGGTGTCGTACCCGTCGGGCAGCGCGGCGATGACGTCGTGCACCTGTGCGCGGCGGGCGGCGTCCTCCACCTCGGCGTCGGTCGCCTCCGGCCTCGCCTGCCGCAGGTTCTCCCGCACGGTGGCGTGCAGCAGGTACGTCTCCTGCGACACGACGCCCACCACGCGGACCAGGTCGGCGAGGGCGAGGTCGCGCAGGTCGACCCCGTCGAGGGTGACGCGGCCCGCGTCCGGGTCGTGCAGCCGCGCGACGAGCGAGGCCAGCGTGGTCTTGCCGGAGCCGGTGCGCCCCACCAGCGCCAGGGAGGTCCCCGCGGGGACGGCGAGGTCGACGTCGTCCAGCGCGGGGCGAGCACCCCCGGGGTGGGTGAACCCGACGTGCTCGAACCGGACCTCGCCGCGGGTGGTGGCGGGGTCGAGCGGGACGGGGCGGGCGGGGTCAGCGATCTCGACGGTCAGGTCGAGGTACTCGAAGACGCGGCTGAACAGCGCCATCGACGACGTGAGCTGGACGCCCACGTCGAGCAGGCCCATCAGCGGGCGGAAGATCGCCGCCTGCAGCGCCGTGAACGCCACGAGGGTGCCGACGGTCATGCCGCCGGAGGTCACCGGGAGCCCCGCCGCCAGGTAGATCAGGGCGGGGATGGCGGCGAAGACGATGCTCATGGTCGCCATGCGCCAGCGGCCGGCGAGCGAGGCGCGGACCTCGAGGTCGACCAGCTCGGCCGAGGTCTGCACGAAGCGCTGCGCCTGCGCGTCGCCGGTGCCGAGCGTCTTGGTCAGCAGCGCGCCGGAGACGCTGAGCGACTCCTCCACCTGGTGCTGCAGGTCGGCGAGCCGCTGCTGCTGCGCGGTGGTGATCGAGCGGCGCAGCAGCGCCACCCGGCGGGTCAGCCACACCGCGGGCGGCAGCACCACGAGGGTCAGCAGCGACAGCCGCCACGACAGCACCGCCATGGCGGCGGCGGTGCCGACCACGGTGGTGGCGTTCGACGCGAGCGACGTCGCGGTGGAGGTGACCACCGACTGCATGCCGCCGATGTCGTTGGTGAGCCGCGAGGTGATCTCACCGCCGCGGGTGCGGGTGAAGAAGCCCATCGACTGCCGCTGCACGTGCGCGAACACCGCGGTGCGCAGGCCGTGCATGACGCGCTGGCCGACGCCGGTGGAGATCCACGTCTGCACGACGCCCAGCAGCGAGGTGACCGCGGCGACGGCCACCATGCCGGCCACGGCGAGCACGAGGAGGCGCACGTCGGCGCGGGGCAGCGCGTCGTCGATGACGGCGCGGACCAGGAACGGCGAGGCCAGGGCGACCAGCGAGGACACCACGATGAGGACGACGACGAGCGCGACCCGCCAGCGGTGGGGGGCGAACAGGGCGGCGATGCGCCGCAGGCTCACCGGTGAGCGGAGCAGCTGCTCGCGGTCGGCGGGGTCGCGGCGGCGCGGGCCGTGGGGCCCGCCGCCGGAGCCGCCGGAGCCGCCGGGGCGACCCGGGCCACCGGGGCGCTGCGGGGTCTGGGTGGGAGGGGCGAGGAGGGTGCTCGACGTGGTGACCACGTCCTTCCGTCCGGGGGTCAGAACATTGCTGAGGTTACCTCACGAAGAGGTAAGCGCCAGACCTCGTCGTACGATTCCCTCCGTGCCCCCACCCGACGCCTCGACCAGCGCCGAGCTCGCCGACGCCCTGATGCGCGCCGCGCGCGGGCTGCGCCGCGGCTGGCACGCCGGCCTGGAGCCGTCGGGCCTGTCACCGCACCAGGCCCGCGCCCTGCACGTCCTGGGGGGCGGCCACCCCCGAGCGGGAGACCCGGGCGAAGGGATGCGCATCTCCGAGCTGGCTGCCGCCCTGAGGATCGCCCCGCGCTCGGCCACCGAGGTGGTCGACGGGCTCACCGAGAGGGGCCTCGCGGAGCGCGGTGCCGACCCGGCCGACCGCCGCGCCGTCGTCGTCAGGCTGACGGACGCAGGGACCGCCACGCTCGCCCACGCCGACCGCGCGAGGGCCCGGGCCGCCGAGGAGCTGTTCGGCCGCCTCGACGAGGCCGAGCGGTTCGACCTGACCCGCCTGCTGCGACGCCTCGCCGACTGACCCCGGTCGACCGGGAGCGCCTCCCTCCGGCAGACCCTCCGAAGTCGCTGGGGCGTTCGTGGGACCGCCCTGGATCGGGGGCTCGCACCGCGGCGGAGCACCTAGCGTCGCCCGGTGCCGACCCCCACGCCCACGCCGTCCCGGGCGCGGATGCTGCGCCGCCGCCGCCGCTCCGTGCGCCTGCTCGCGGCGGGCACCGCCGTCGTGGTGGTGGGCGGCGGCGCCGTCGCGTACGGGCTCTACCGGCACCTGGACGGCAACATCGCCAGCGCCGACATCAGCGGCCAGCTCGGCACCGACCGTCCCGCAGAGGAGACCGGAGGCGCCGAGAACATCCTCGTCATCGGCTCCGACAGCCGCGACGGCCTCGGCACGCAGTACGGCGCGGGGCTGACCACGGCGCAGTCCGACACGATGCTGCTGGTGCACCTGTCGGCCGACCGCCAGTGGGCGTCGGCGGTGAGCATCCCCCGCGACTCGTGGGTGTCCATCCCGAGCTGCACCGGCAGCGACGGCACCACCACGACGCCGCGGACGGGCAAGATCAACGAGGCGTTCGCCCTCGGGTCGGCCCACGGCGGCACCGCGAGCGGCGCGGCCTGCTCCACCAAGACCGTCGAGGCCGCCACCGGGGTGCGCGTCGACCACTTCGTCGTCGTCGACTTCACCGGTTTCAAGGCGATGACGACGGCGCTCGGCGGGGTGCCCGTCTGCACCACCGAGCCCGTGGTCGACCCCGACGCCGACCTCGACCTCCCCGCCGGGGAGCACCTGCTGGAGGGAGAGCAGGCGCTGGGCTTCGTGCGGACCCGCCACGCCATCGGCGACGGAAGCGACCTCGGCCGCATCGGCCGCCAGCAGCAGTTCCTCGCGTCGATGGCGCGGACGGCGGAGTCGGAGCTGACCGACCCCGCGGCGCTGTACGGGTTCCTCGAGGCCGCCACCAGCTCCATCACCACCGACTCCGGGCTCGGCAGCCTCACCGCGCTGGGGTCGCTGGCGCAGTCGGTCTCGTCGCTGGACCCGGCGCACCTGCAGTTCTTCACCGTGCCGAACCACCCGCGCGGCGACGTCGTGAAGCGCGACCGCGCCAACGTGCTGTGGAGCCAGCCCGCGGCGGGGACGCTGTTCAGCGACCTGGAGCACGACGTGGACCCGACGACCCCGTCGGCAGCTCCCGCAGCGCCAGCCCCCAGCCCTGCATCCAGCGCCTCTGCCGGAACAGCGCCGACGGCGACGGCGGCGCCGGCCCCGGTGACCACCGGAGCCGACACCGCCTGCACCCCCACCTGAGGGGTCAGCCCGACACCGTGCAGGCGCCAGCCCGGTGTCAGCTGGGCATGGCGCCCACCTGCTGGTCGGCGGCGTCGCGGACGGCGCGACCCAGCAGCTCGCGCACGGTGGCGGCGCTGCCCGGGGCCGGGGTCATCACGTCGCCGTCGGCGGCGTAGGGCATGACGTAGACGGGGCGGCCGTTCTCCGAGCGCCAGCTCTCGGCGAGGGTCCCGCCGTCGACGGCGTCGTAGCCGATCTCGTCGAGGAGGCCCACGGCCGTGGCCTTCGCGGCGTCGTCGTCGCCGTAGACCGGCAGCGCGCTGCGGTCGGCGGCGCCGGCGGGACGCCCGAGCTGGGCCAGGGCGACGAAGAAGATGTTGTTGAAGGCCTTGACCACGTGGGCGTCGGCGAGGTGCTCCTGCACGAGCCCGCTGGTGGTGGCGGTGCGCTCGTCGAGGGGCGCGATCTGCCCGTCGCGGTCCGGGTAGTAGTTGCCGGTGTCGAGGACGACCTTGCCGGCGAGCTGCGCGGCGGGGAGGTCGCGGTAGGCCTTGAGCGGCACGGTGGCGACGACGAGGTCGCCCGCCTCGGCAGCCTCGACGGCCGTGGCGGCGCGGGCCTTCGGTCCCAGCTCGGCGACGAGGTCGGCCAGGGTCTCCGGGCCGCGGGAGTTGGCGATGACGACGTCGTACCCGGCGGCGACCGCCAGCTTCGCGACGGTGGAGCCGATGTTGCCGGCGCCGACGATGCCCAGGGTCCTGCTGGTGGCGCTGTTCTCGCTCATGGTGGCGGCAACCGGGCTCCGAGATCACCTGTTCCTGGGGGCGACACCACCGACGCTCCCGCGGGCGCTCCGGGCCGGTCGCCCCTAGCGTCGTCGCCATGGGTGACAGCACGATCATCAAGGTGGACGGCGACCACTCCCCCACGGGGGCGATGGGCCAGCACCACCTCGCCAGCGGCACGAGCGTGAGCATGCGCCTGTGGCGCGAGCAGCCGCCGAGCGAGCCCGACCCGGAGGTGGCGCGCGACTACGAGACGGTCGGGTACGTCATCGCGGGCAGCGCGGAGCTGCACAGCGAGGGCCAGGTCGTGGTCCTGGGCGCCGGTGACTCCTGGGTGGTGCCCCGCGGTGCGGTGCACACCTACAAGATCACCGAGGCGTTCACCGCCGTGGAGGCGACGCACCCGCCGGCGCAGGTGCACGGCCGCGACGAGCCCGCGGGCAGCTGAGCGGCACGCGCTCGGCAGGGGGCTCGCCCGGCGGGGGGCTAGCGTGGTGCCCTGTGCCCCGAGCGATGAGCGATGCCGTCTTCCGCGCCGACCAGGCGGCCCGACTCCGGGAGCCGCACGTCGCGCCGTTCGCCGACCTGGTCGACGAGCTGCGGGCCGCCCACCCCGGGCGCGAGGTCCCCTACGTCGCCCCGACGTCCCGGGGCACCCGGGCGCGGGTGCTCGTGCTGCACCGCTCCCCCGCCCCGTCGCCCGC
>JAKONK010000134.1 GCA_022701985.1 Actinomycetales bacterium | reverse complement strand
CTTGTCCTGGGCGTGCTCGAGGGCGTCGGGCCCGGGGCGCACCGCGACGCCGCGGGCCTCCAGCGCGCGCAGCAGGTCGGTGGGGACCTGCTCGTGGTCGAGGGTGACCACGGCCGCACCGTCGGCGACCCTCGCCAGGGCGTCGGCGTCGTCGGCGGCGCCCAGGACGACGTCGGAGACCACCTGCGCGGCGGACTCGTCGGGGTCGGTGGCCAGCACCCGCAGCCGGGCGCCCAGCGCCACGGCGGGCGGGGCCGTCATCCGCGCCAGCTGGCCGCCGCCGATGACGGCGACGACGGGGAAGGTGGTCTCCTGCGCCGGCGGTGCCGCGCGGAGCGCGTCCTGCGCGCTGTCGTGCGCGCCGTCGTGGTGCTGGTCGTGCTGCTGGTCGTGCTGCTCGTCGCGCTCGTTCACGGGGCCGCTCACGGGCCCGAAGGCTACGGCGGTGGGGCCCGTGCCGGCGCACCGGGAGCGGGAGCACCCGTCAGCGGGGGCACCTACGGTGTGGGAGTGGTGGGGGTGGAGCTCTGGCGGCGCGGCCGCGCGGTGGCGGCGCGGCTGTGGCACCGGCACCGGCGCGAGCTCGGGGCGTTCGGCGTGGTCGGCGGCGTCGCCTTCGTCGTCGACGTGGGCCTGTTCAACCTGCTGCGCTTCGGCGGCAGCGGCCTGCTCGCCGACCAGCCCCTCACCGCCAAGGTCGTCTCGGCGTCGGTGGCCACGGTCTGCGCGTGGGCGGGCAACCGCTGGTGGACCTTCCGGCACCGCAACCGGCCGCACGCCGTGCGCGAGCTGCTGCTCTTCGTCGGCATGAACGCGGTCGCGCTGCTCATCGGCCTCGCCGTGCTCGCCACCAGCCACTACGTGCTGGGCCTGCGGGGGCCGGTGGCCGACAACGCCGCGAACCTCGTGGGCATCGCCCTCGGGACGGCGTTCCGCTACGTGGCCTACCGGCTGTGGGTGTTCCGCCGCCCGCGGGGCTCGGACGCGGCCGAGTCCCGGGCGCGCCCCGTCGGCGTCTGAGCGGCGGGGCGGGCCCCGGACGGGGCGTCAGTCGGCGGCGCGCAGGAAGACCGCGAAGGTCGCCGGCCGCTCGCGGAGCAGCTCCAGGCGGCCCCCCTCGGCGACGACCAGGTCGCGCGCCAGCGGCAGCCCCAGACCGGTGCTGTCGGCGCCGCTGACGCTGCGCTCGAACACCCGGGTGCCCAGCTCGGGCGGCACACCGGGCCCGCCGTCGGAGACCTCGACCACCACCCACTCCCCCCGCCGAACCCGCACCCGCGTGGTGCCGCCGCCGTGCACGAGGCTGTTCTCCAGCAGCGTCGCGAGCGCCTGGGCCAGCGGGCCCGCGGAGGCGAGGACCCTCACACCACCGGCAGCCCCACCGGCAGCCCCACCGGCAGCCCCACCGGCGGTCCCGTCGGGGTCGAGCACCAGCTCGCGGCGCGCCCTCGCGTAGGCGGGCGCCCACTCCGCGTGCTGCTGGGCGAGCACGGCGCTGAGCTCGAGGGGCCCCCCCGCGGTGCGGGTCGTGCCGCGGGGGCGGTGGAGCAGGTCGTCGACGACGCCCGTGAGGCGCTCCACCTGCTCGAGCGCCACCCGCGCCTCGGCGGCGACGGCGGGCTGGGTGGTGGTGGCGAGCACCTCCTCCAGGCGCATCGACAGGGCGGTGAGGGGCGTGCGCAGCTGGTGGCTGGCGTCGGAGGCGAACTGGCGCTCGGCGGACAGGCGGGCCTGCAGCTCGCGGGCGCTGCGCACCAGCGCCTGGGCCACCGAGTCGACCTCCTCCACGCCCGACGGCGGCGGCGTGGTGGGCACCTGGCCGGAGCCGAGGCGCTCGGCGCGCTCGGCGAGGTCCTCCAGGGGGCGCACGAGGCGCCGGCCCTGCACCAGTCCGACAGCGGACCCGGCGGCGACGGCGCCGGCGGCGAGGCCCACGACCAGCACCACCAGCTGGACGTCGGCGGCGAGCAGGGCGGAGCGGCTGGCCACCACCCGCACGGAGAGGCCGTCGGCGGTGCCGGCGGTCCCGACCACGTCGGAGCCGCCGGTGGCCGGCCCCGCGGTGACGACGCCGCCGTCGGGCAGATCGACCCGCACCGACGCCGGCCAGCGCTCGTCGCGCTGGGTGTGCTGCTCCAGCAGCTCGGCGTCGACGGGACCGCTCACAGCCAGGCGGGCGCTCACGGCCGCGAGGACCGCGTCGGCGCGGACCTGGACGCTGGTGCGGGCCTGCTCGGTCTGCAGGACGACGCCGGCCGCCCCCAGCGGCAGCCCGAGCAGCACGACGGCCAGGACGACCGCCGCCATCGTGGCCGCCTGGACCCGGCGGTTCACCCGAGGGACCCGTCAGCCGTCGTCAGCCGTCGTCAGCCGCGCTCGAAGCGGAAGCCGACGCCCCGCACGGTGGTGATGTACCGGGGGTCGCCGACGTCGTCGCCGAGCTTGCGGCGCAGCCACGACACGTGCATGTCGAGGGTCTTGGTGGAGCCGAACCACTCCGAGCCCCACACCTCCTCCATGATCGCGGCGCGCGGCACCACGCTGCCGGCCTCGCGCACCAGCACCCGGAGCAGGTCGAACTCCTTCGCGGCGAGCACCAGCTCGACGTCGTCGCCGTCCTCCCCGGCAACCCCGTCCGCGGCGCCGCTGCGGAGCCAGGCGCGGCGCGACGACGGGTCGAGGCGCACCCCGCCTGCCTGCAGCACCACCCCGGGCTCACCGCGCCGCAGCAGGGCGCGCACCCGGGCGAGCAGCTCGGCGACGCGGAACGGCTTGGTCACGTAGTCGTCGGCGCCGGCGTCGAGCCCGACGACGAGGTCGACCTCGTCGGCGCGGGCGGTCAGCACCAGCACCGGGACGCCCAGCCCGTCGGCGCGCAGGCGCCTCGCCACGTCGAGGCCGTCGACGTCGGGCAGGCCGAGGTCGAGGACGACGAGGTCCGCGCCGCGGCGCGCCGACTCCAGGGCCCCGGCGCCGTCCGAGCGGACGTCGACGTCGTACCCCTCCCGCACCAGGGCGCGGGCCAGGGGCTCGGAGATGGCCGGGTCGTCCTCCACCAGCAGCACGCGCCTCACCCCGCCACCCTAGGGACCAGCGGCGACCCGCACGTCGCCCGACGGGGTGGTGGTCTCCCGCCGGGCGGGCTCAGCGGACGTGCACGACGTCACCCGCACCGACGGCGACGACGTCGTCGTCACCCGGGCGCACGAGCAGGCGGCCGTCGCCGTCGAGGCCCTCGGCGGTGCCGCGCAGCACCCCGCCGCCCGGGAGCGCCACCGAGACCTCCCGGCCCAGCGTCGAGCAGACCTCGGCGGTGCGGGCCGCCAGGCCGCTGCGCTGCGCGGAGCCCCCGGCCCCCTCGAACCGCGCGACCTCACCGAGCAGGGCGCGCACCAGGGCCCTGACCAGCACGTCGCGGTCGGTGGTGGCGGCACCCTCCAGCCGCAGCGAGGTCGCGCCGTCCAGACCCCCGGCGTCGAGCTCCTCGCGGCGGGTGGTCGCGTTGACGCCGACCCCGACCACCACGCCCGCGGGGGCGGTGCCGCCCGCTGTCCCGAGCGGGGGCGGGAGCACCTCGACCAGCAGCCCGCAGGCCTTGCGGCCCTCGACGAGCACGTCGTTGGGCCACTTCAGCTCCGCGGGCAGACCCGCCAGGTCGCGCAGCACCCCGACCACCGCGACGCCGGTGAGCAGCGGCAGCCAGCTCCACGTGGTCGGCGGGGCGGTGGGCCGCAGCAGCAGCGACAGGGCCACCCCCGAGCGCGGCGGCGCCTCCCAGGTGCGGCCGAGCCGCCCCCTGCCGGCCACCTGCGAGTCGGTGGTGAGCAGCGCGGGGGCGGGCCAGCCCCCCGGGTCGGCGGTGGCGCGCCGGACCAGCTCGGTGTTGGTCGACCCCACCTCGGGCAGCACCTCCAGGCGCGCCAGCGGCCCGGCGGGTGCCAGCAGCGCGCTGCGCAGCGACGCCACCGCCAGCGGCGGCCTGTCGAGGTCGGTCCAGCGGCCGGGCTCGGGGCTCATCGACCCATCCTCGCCCGGCGGGCACGCGGGCGCCGGGGCACCTAGCGTCACGGGGGTGCCCACCGCAGCGCAGCTGACCGACCCCGTCGCCGAGCACGGGGAGGGCCCCGTCTGGGACGGCGACGGCGGGCGCCTGCTCGCCGTCGACCTCGAGCAGGGGGACCTGCTCGTGGTCAGTCCCGGCGGGGAGGTCGCGAAGCACCACGTGGGCGACGCGCTGGCCTGCGTGCGGCCCCGCTCCGGCGGCGGCTGGGTGGTCGCGGCGCGGCGGCGCTTCGCGCTGTTCGACGGCGTCGACGCGCTCCTCGCCGGCCGCGAGGAGCCGCGGATGCTCACCCCGCTGTGGGACGACGAGCGCCTCCGCTTCAACGAGGGCGGGTGCGACCCGTGGGGCCGCTTCTGGTGCGGCTCGATGGCGTACGCCGGCAACGACCTGTCGGGGCGGGCGGTCGGCGTGATGTGGCGCCTCGACGTCGACGGCTCCGCGCGCGCCGTCCTCGAGGGGCTGACCGTCTCCAACGGGCTCCAGTGGGCACCGGGGGCCCAGCGGGCGCACTTCGTCGACACCGAGACCGGGCGCGTCGACCTGCTGCACGTCACCGAGACCGGCGAGGTGCTCGACCGGGAGCCGTGGGTCGACGTCGCCGCCACCACCTCCGACGTCGGGGGCCACGTGGGCGCCCGCGGGCAGGGGCGCCCCGACGGGCTGGTCCTCGACGGCGAGGGCGGCGTCTGGGTGGCCCTGAACGGGGCCGGCGCCGTGGCCCGCTACGACGCCGACGGGCGGCTCACCGAGGTGGTCGCGGTGCCCGTGCCGGGGGTCACCGCCTGCACGCTCGGCGGCACCGGCGACGGCGACGACGGCACCCGCGGCGGCGCGGTGCTCTACGCCACCACCTCGACGCAGGGCGTCGACCTCGACGCCCACCCGTCCTCCGGTGCGGTGTTCTCGCTGCCGGTCGACGTCAGCGCGCTCCCGCCGCTCCCGTTCGGCGGCTGAGGCCGACTGGCTACCCTCGCCCGGTGACCAGCACCCCCGAGGGCCGTGACCTGCGCACCACCGCGGGGAAGCTCGCCGAGGCCAGGGCCCGCCGCGAGGCCACCCTCGCCCCCGGCAGCGCCCGCGCCGTCGAGCGCCAGCACGCCAAGGGCAAGCGCACCGCCCGCGAGCGCCTGGAGGCGCTGCTCGACGAGGACAGCTTCGTGGAGGTCGGCGCGCACTCCCGGGCGCTGCACTCCCCTCCGCAGGGCCCCGGCGCCGCAGCCCCCGAGCGCCCCCCGACGGACGGCGTCGTCGCCGGTCACGGCACGGTCGACGGGCGCCCCGTCGTCGTCTACTCCCAGGACTTCACCGTCTCGGGCGGCTCGCTCGGCGAGGTGCACGCCTCGAAGATCGTCAAGGTCATGGACCACGCCCTGCGCGTGGGCTGCCCGGTCATCGGCATCAACGACTCCGGCGGCGCCCGCATCCAGGAGGGCGTCTCCTCGCTGGCGGGCTACGGCGACATCTTCCTGCGCAACGTCCGCGGCTCCGGGGTCGTCCCCCAGGTGTCGCTGATCATGGGCCCGTGCGCCGGCGGCGCGGTGTACTCCCCCGCCATCACCGACGTCGTGGTGATGGTGGAGGCGACCTCCCACATGTTCGTCACCGGGCCCGACGTCATCCGCACCGTCACCGGCGAGGACGTCGCCATGGAGGAGCTCGGCGGCGCGCACACGCACAACGCGGTCTCGGGCGTGGCGCACCACATGGCGCACACCGAGGACGAGGCCATCACCTGGGTGAAGGACTGGCTCGCGCACCTGCCGAGCAACAACCTGTCCGAGCCGCCGGTGCTCGCCCCGCACGACGACGCCGACCCGCTGGTCGTCACCGACGCCGACCTGGAGCTCGACGCCCTGGTCCCGGACTCCGCCAACCAGCCGTACGACGTGCACGCGGTGATCGCCCACGTCCTCGACGATGGCGAGCTGCTCGAGGTGCAGGACCTGTACGCCCCCAACGTGGTGGTCGGCTTCGGCCGCGTCGAGGGCCACAGCGTCGGCGTCGTCGCCAACCAGCCCGCGCGCCTGGCGGGCACCCTCGACATCGACGCCTCGGAGAAGGCCGCCCGCTTCGTGCGGCTGTGCGACGCGTTCGGCGTCCCGGTGCTGACGCTGGTCGACACCCCCGGCTTCCTGCCCGGCACCGAGCAGGAGTGGAACGGCATCATCCGGCGCGGCGCCAAGCTGCTGTACGCCTACGCCGAGGCCACCGTCCCCAAGATCACCGTGATCACGCGCAAGGCGTTCGGCGGCGCGTACATCGTCATGGGGTCCAAGCACCTCGGCGCCGACGTGAACCTCGCCTGGCCGACCGCGCAGATCGCCGTGATGGGCGCCCAGGGCGCCGTCGAGATCGTCAACCGCCGCGAGCTCGCCGCGGTCGCCGCCGACGGGGGCGACGTGCCCGCCGCCCGCGCCGCGCTCGTCGAGCAGTACGAGGAGCGCCTGGCCAACCCGTACGTGGCCGCCGAGCGCGGGTACGTCGACGACGTCATCGACCCCTCCACCACCCGCGCCCACGTGGTGCGCGCGCTGCGGTCGCTGCGCACCAAGCGCGAGCAGCTGCCCGCCAAGAAGCACGGGAACATCCCGCTGTGAGCGAGGTCCGCCCGGCCGGGGGCGCTCCCGGCGCCGGAGGCCCCTCGGACGACGACGTCGTCCGGATCGTCGCCGGCGGGCCCACCGAGGAGGAGGTCGTCGCGCTCGTGGCGGCCCTCGCGGCCGCGGCGTCGGTGCGCGGCGGCGCCGCGGAGCCCGACCCCGAGCCGGCGCTCTGGGCCGACAGGGCCGCGCTGCTCCGCGTGCCGCCCGCGCCGGGTCCCGGCGCCTGGCGCGCCGCCGCCTGGCGCCGCTGACCCCTCCCCTCCTGGCGCGGGGTGCCCCTGTCCCTTCTGGCACGGGGTGGCCCTGTGCCAGTAGGAGTGGCACAGGGCCACCCCGTGCCACTCCGGGAGTGGTGCGGATCCCCCCAGCGGGACTCGGGGATCCCGGTTCGCGGGGCCTCGGCGTGGACGCCGGAGCGGTGCCACGGGAGGATCCCGGGGTGCCCCGCGCCGCCGCCGCCCGCGGTCTGACCGCCGTCGTCCTCGCCCTGCTCGCCACCCTGTGGACGGCCGGCCCCGCGCTGGCCGAGCCTCCCCAGCGGCTCAGCAGCGCGCTGACGGACACCGCCGGGGTGCTCGACGAGGCCGCCACCCAGCAGCAGCTCGAGACCCTGCGCGACGCGGCGGGCATCGACCTCTACGTCGTCTTCGTCGACAGCTTCGACGGGACGGAGGGCCCGGACTGGGCGCGGGAGACGGCGCAGGCCTCGGGGCTGTCGGGCAGCGACGTGCTGCTCGCCGTCGCCGTCGACGACCGCGACTACGGGTACCTGGGCTTCAGCGGCGGCGCGGTCAGCGAGGGGCAGCTCGACTCCGTCATGGAGGGCGACGTCCGCAGCCAGCTGGCGTCCGACGACTGGGACGGCGCGGTCACCGCGGCCGTGAACGGGCTGGGCCGCGCCGCCGACGGCAGCTCGGGCAGCTCCAGCAGCGACAGCGACAGCGGCGGCAGCAGCTCCGACGACGGCGTGCCGTGGGGCGTCATCATCATCGGGGCGGTCGTGGTGATCGGGATCGGGCTCCTGGTGCTGGGGGTGCTGACCAGCTCGTCGAGCCGTCGGCGACGCGCGGGCCTCGCGGGCGCGCCCGGCGGACCAGGCGGAGGACCCGGCGCGCAGGCGCCGCCCGAGCCCGTGGAGGAGCTGGAGCGCCGTGCCGCGGCCGCCCTGGTCGCTGCCGACGACGCCGTCGACGGCTCCGACGCCGAGCTGGGCTTCGCCGCCGCCGAGTTCGGCGACCAGGCCACCGCGCCCTTCGCCGCGGCGGTGGCGCGCGCCCGGCAGGAGCTGGCGCAGGCCTTCGCGGTGCAGCGCCGCCTCGCGGACGCCACCTCGCAGAGCCCCGACGGCCGGCCCCTGCCCGAGGCCGAGCGCCGGGACCTGCTGGAGCAGCAGCTGGCGCACGCCCGGGCCGCCGACGCCGCCCTCGACGAGCAGGCCGAGGCCTTCGAGCAGCTGCGCGACCTGCAGCGCCGCCTGCCGGAGGTGCTGCCCGCGCTGGAGGCCGAGCGCCTGGCGCTCGCCGAGCGGCTGCCCACCGCGCGTCAGCGGCTGGTCGAGCTGCACTCCCGGTACACCCCGGCCGCGCTGAGCAGCGTCGACGGCGACGACGAACAGGCCGCCCGGCTGCTCGACCTCGCCGCGCAGCGCCTCGCCGACGCCCGGGAGAACCTCGCCGCGAGCACGGACGCCGCGGCGGGGGCCCCCGCCCCGCTGGGGACCACCGGGTCTGCAGGCGAGGCGGCGGTGGCGGCGCAGGCCGTCCGCGACGCGCTGCGCCAGGCGGCGGAGCTGCTCGACGCCGTCGACGAGACCGCCGTCGACCTGCAGCGCTCGACCGAGGCCCTGCCCCGCGCGCTGGCCGAGCTCGACGCCGACCTGGCCGAGGCCCGCGCGGTGCTGGACGCCGGCGGGCGCGGGCGCGACGGCGCGGGCACCGGCCGCGAGGAGCTGGCCGGAGCCGTGGGGCGGGCCCAGTCCGCCGCGGCGTCGGCGCGCGGTGACGGCGGCGAGGACGGGTCCCGCGACCCGCAGACCGCGCTGCGCCGGGTCCACGAGGCCGACGCGGCCCTCGACGCCGCGCTCGCCGGCGCCCGCGAGCAGGGGCAGCGGGTGGCGCGGGCCCGGGCCCAGCTGGAGCAGGCGCTGCCGGCGGCGCGGGCCGAGGTCAAGGCCGCGCGGTCGTTCCTGCGCACCCGCCGCGGCGCGGTCGGCGGCTCCGCCAGGGCGCTGCTGGCCAGCGCGGTGGAGCAGCTGGAGGACGCCGAGCAGCACGCCGAGACCGACCCGGTGCGCGCCCTGGCGGCGGCGCAGCAGGCCGACCGGCTCGCCGAGCGCGCCCAGCGCGAGGCCGACGACGACCTCGACTCCTGGAGCGGCTGGAACGGCGGCGGCCGCTCGGGCCGCGGCTACGGCAGCAGCGGCTCCTTCGAGGGCGCGGTGATCGGCGGCATCCTCGGGGGGATCCTCTCCGGCGGGGGCAGCTCGCGCGGCGGCGGGTTCGGCGGCAGCGGGGGCTTCGGCGGAGGCGGCGGGTTCGGGGGCGGGGGCGGCTTCGGCGGAGGGGGTGGCGGGGGCTTCGGCGGTGGCGGCTCCTTCGGCGGGGGTGGAAGGTTCTGAGCGTGGCTCCCGACGACGCCGTCCTGCCCCTGCTCGCTCCCGGTGCGGAGCTCGAGCACCTGGTGGGGGGCTGCACCTGGTCCGAGGGCCCGGTGTGGCTGCCCGACGAGGGGCCCGCCGGCGGGCCCGCGCGGGGCGTGGTGCGCTGGAGCGACATCCCCGGCGACCGCGTCATGTCGTACGAGCCCGCCACCGGGGCGAGCGGGGTGCACCGCACGGGCGTCGAGCACCTCAACGGGCGCACCCGTGCACCCGGCGGTGGCGTGGTCCAGTGCTCGCACGGCCGGCGCCGCGTCGAGGTGGAGCGTCCCTCCCCCGACGGCGGGGAGCCGCTGCTGGAGGTGCTCGTCGACAGCGTCGACACCCCCGAGGGCCCGCGGCGGCTGAACAGCCCCAACGACGTCGTCGTCGACGCCGCCGGGTCGGTGTGGTTCACCGACCCCACCTACGGGCTCTTCCAGCCCGGGGAGGGGCACCCGGGCGAGCGCGAGTACGACGGCTGCCACGTCTTCCGCCTCGACCCCGACGGCGTGCTGGAGGCGGTGGCCACGGACTTCGAGCAGCCCAACGGGCTGGCCCTGTCGCCCGACGGCGACGTGCTCTACGTCTCCGACACCGGCCGCATCTCCGACCGCGCCGGTGACGGCAACCACCACGTGCGGCGCTTCGCCGTCGTCACGGGTGACGACGGCCGTCGGCGCCTGACCGGTGGCGAGGTGCTCCACGTCTGCGAGCGCGGCGTCGTCGACGGGTTCAGGGTCGACGACGCCGGCCGGCTGTGGTGCTCCAGCGAGGACGCCGTGCTGGTGCTCTCCCCCGAGGGCGAGCTGCTGGGGCGCGTCCCGGTGCCGGAGGTCGTCGCCAACGTCTGCTTCGGCCCGGAGAACGCCCACGGCGGGCAGGACCTCTACGTCGCGGCGTCGACGTCGCTGTACCGGATCGCCACCCGGGTGCGGGGCGCCGAGCCCCGCTGACCCGCGGGCCGGCGGGCCCGGCCCGACCCCGCGGCCTCAGGAGCGCATGCCCTCCAGCAGGCCGAGCACCTGCTCGCGGAGCTGCTGGGAGGTGGCCGACAGGCCGCGGACCTGCTCGCCGCTCGCGCTCGCCCCGCCGTCGACGGCGGTGCTCATGTCGTCGATGACGGCGCTCATCGCCGAGATGGTCTCCACCACGCGGGTGATGACGTCGACGGCGGACCCGCTGGCCTGGCGCACGGCCTCGACCTGGGCGGTGACCTGCTCGGTGGCGCGGCCGGTCTGGTCGGCCAGGTCCTTGACCTCGGAGGCCACCACGGAGAAGCCCTTGCCCGCGGCGCCGGCCCGCGCCGCCTCGATCGTCGCGTTGAGGGCGAGCAGCCGGGTCTGGGAGGCGATGGTGTCGATGACCGCGACGACGTCGCGGATCTTGTCGGACGACTGCGCGAGGGCCTGCATGGTGCGGCGGGCGGCGTCGGCCTCGTCGGCGGCGTGCTTCGCCGACGCGGTCGCCTGCGACGCGGCGGCGCTCAGCACCGTCGTGGCCTCCCCCACCGCGTGGGTGGTGGACACGGCGGACGCCTCGAAGTCGTCGGCGAGCGCCTGGCGGGCCACGCCCGCGCGGGCGACGTCCTCGGCGGCGCTGCGCACCGCGCCGCCCCCGGCGTTGATGGTGACGGCCGCGGTGCGGAAGGAGCCGGGCATGCCGCGCAGCAGGAAGCGGCGGTGGAACCGGCCCTCGGCGGCCGCCGTCAGCGACGCGCTGGACTCGCGGACGAAGGCGTCGGCGACGTCGAAGACGTTGTTGGCCTCGTCGCGCAGCGCCACGAGGTCGGCGCGGTGCGCGGAGGTCTCGACGCCCGCGACCGGGCGGACCCGGGCCTCGAGGTCGCCGGAGGCGATGGCGCGGCAGGTGCGGCGCAGCTCGGCGACGAGCTCGCGGTGCACGGCCAGCTCGGCCTCGGCGGACGCGACGGCGGAGCGCCTGCTGAACGGGCTCATCGTGCGCCCACCTCCTGCGGCTCGAGGGACCAGACGAACTCGTCGTAGGAGCCGGCGCCCTGCTCGACCAGCTGCGCCATGAGGGCGGCGCCGGCAGCGGTGGCGGCGCGGGCGCCGGAGTGGCGGGCCTCCTCGGCGAGGACCTGCGCGTAGACCGGCTTGATGCGGCGCAGGGCCTCGGGGTGCGGGAGGCGGCGGTTGGAGTGGTACCCGACCACCGCGCCGTGCGCGTCGAAGGACGGCGTGACGTGCGCGAGCACCCAGTAGTGGGCGCCGTCGGCGGCGAGGTTGACCACGTAGGCGAACAGCTCCTGCCTGCTCTGCACGGTGTCCCAGAGCAGCTTGAAGACGGCGCGGGGCATCTCGGGGTGGCGGATGAGGTTGTGGGGCTGCCCGATCACCTGGTCCTCGGTGAAGGCCCCGATGCGGAGGAAGGACTCGTTCGCGTAGGTGATGCGGCCCTGCAGGTCCGTCTTGCTCACGATGAGCTCGTCGGGTCCGAGGTGCCGCTCCACGCCTGTGGGCCGTGGGGTCATGACCCCCCATCGGTGCCACGGGTGACCACCTTGAGCGTCATCCGCGAGCGTCCCCCGCGGCTGCTCACCCGGTGGCGCCCGGTGGCGCGGCTCGGCCATGCTGGGCGCGCAGGTCGACAGGCGCCCGTCCGGTGGTGGCGCGGCGCGCAGCACGGAGATCAGGAGCACCGATGGCGCAGCAGTCGCTGCTGGGACGGGTCGGCCAGCTGGTCCGGGCGAACCTCAACGCCCTGATCGACCAGGCCGAGGACCCGCAGAAGATGCTCGACCAGATGGTCCGCGACTACACCGCGGCCATCCGCGAGGCCGAGGCGTCGGTGGCCCAGACCATCGGCGACCTCCGCCTCATGGAGGACGACCACGCCGAGGCCGAGGCCACCGCGAAGGAGTGGGGCGGCAAGGCGCAGGCCGCGTCCCGCAAGGCCGACCAGCTGCGGGGCCAGGGGAACGGCACCGAGGCCGACAGGTTCGACCACCTGGCGCGCATCGCGCTGCAGCGCCAGATCGACGCCGAGGGCCAGGCGAAGGGCTTCGAGCCGCAGATCGCCTCGCGCACCGAGGTGGTCGACAAGCTCAAGACCGGCCTGGAGGGCATGCGCCGCAAGCTCGAGGAGCTGCGCGGCAAGCGCGACGAGCTGGTGGCCCGCTCCCGGATGGCCGCAGCGCAGTCGCAGGTGCACGACGCCGTGAGGTCCGTCGACCTCATGGACCCGACCAGCGAGGTCTCGCGCTTCGAGGAGAAGGTGCGCCGCGAGGAGGCCCGGGTGCGGGGCCAGGAGGAGCTCGCCTCCTCCAGCCTCGACGCGCAGTTCGAGGCCCTCGAGGCCGACTCCGACCAGACCGAGGTCGAGCTGCGCCTGGCCGCCCTCAAGGGCGGCACCTCCACCGACTGACCCCCCGACGTCGCAGCCGAGCGCCCGGCTGCGGTTCCCGCCCCCTCGGAACCGCAGCCGGGCGTCTGCTTGCTGTTCCAGACGCCCTGCGGACCGCAGCCGAGCGCTCGGCTGCGGTCCGCAGGGGGCCCGGGTCAGGAGGCGGGCTCGGACACCGCCGTGGCGGGACCCTGGTCGCCGCAGGACACCTGCCGGGCCGCGGCCACCTGGGCGCCCTCGGGGTTGATGCCCTGCAGCTCCGCCGGTGAGTCCGTGGGCCCGTTCCGCGCCTGCCGCCCGCCGTCGGACAGGTCGATGCGGGTGCGCTGGATCCCCGGCAGGTCGCCCTCGACGTCCCCGCCCACCACGAGCAGGCCGTACAGCGCGAGGTCGCTGCCGCCCTGCGCGGTCGGCACGCAGGCCACGCCGCTGCCGTACCCCGTGAACCCCAGGTCGAAGGTGTACTGCTGGCCCTGGGCGTTCGTCGACGCCACCAGCTGGCACGCCCCCTCCCCCGAGCCCGTGACGACGGCGTAGAGGGGCACCTGGCGGCCGTCACTGAGCAGCACGACGCTCGTGGAGCCGTCGAGGGCCTGCCCGACCGCCGTCGTCCCCTGCGGCGACGCCGAGGTGTACGCGGTCGAGAAGACCGCACCGGACGCCGTCCGCACCCCGAGCCGCCGCTCGAGGGCTCCGCTGCCGGTCGTGGAGTCCGCGAGCCACAGCTCGTCGGCGCGGCCGTCGTGGTCCAGGTCGGCCGTGGCCGCGGTCGAGGCGCCGGTGGGCACCTCCTGCCCCGTCGGCGCGCACCCGCCTCCGGCACCGGTGGACGACGCCGCGCCCGTCGCAGCGGTCGGGCTGCCCGTCGAGGTGGTGGGCACCGCCGACGTCGCCGTCGACAGGCTCGCGGCGGTCGAGGCGGCGTCCGTGCCGGTGCCTCCCCCGCCGCACCCGGCGAGCAGGAGCGCCGACGCGGCGAGGGCCGCGGGGGCGACGGGGAGCAGGATGGCGCGGCGGCGGGACGCGGGCCGGGGGAAGGTCAGCACGCTCCCCGTCGTACACCTGCGGGCCTCCTGCGTCATCTCCTGGGAACTCCCTGCGCAGCCCCCGGACGCGCCGTCCGAGCGGGGCTCC
>JAKONK010000110.1 GCA_022701985.1 Actinomycetales bacterium | reverse complement strand
GTCGAGGACGGCCTGGTCGACGACACCGTCGACGACGGCGCCGACCTGCTCGTGGTGCAGACCAACAACGCGACGTTCGGGTACTCCGACGAGAACGTCCAGCAGCTCGCGATGTCGCGGCTCCGCGCCGTGGAGCACGGCCGCGCCGTCGTCCACGTCTCCACCGTGGGCACCTCCGCGCTGGTGATGCCCGACGGCGCCCTGGTCGACCCCACGTCGCTGTTCACCCCCGCGGTGGTCTCCGGTCAGGTGCCGCTGCGGACGTCCCTGACGGTGGCGGACCGCGTGCGCCAGGCGGGTGTTCCCGTCGAGGGGCTCCTGGTGGCCCTGGGCCTGCTCGGCGCGGCGGGTGGCCTGCTCACCTCGCGCCGCAGCCGGCGGGGCGCCCCGCTCACCGGCCCGGAGGCCGCGCCCGGGGCCGAGCGCAGCAGGGAGCCCGTGGCGTGAGCGCCACCAGCTCCAGCAGCGCCACCGGCAGGACCCTGGTCATCACCCCCACCTACGACGAGCGCGAGTCGCTGCCGGTCACCCTCGCCCGGCTGCGCGCCGCGGTGCCCGCCGCCGACGTCCTGGTCGTGGACGACGGCAGCCCCGACGGCACCGGCCAGGTCGCGGACGCCATCGCCGACGCCGACGCCTCGGTGCACGTCATGCACCGCCCGGGCAAGGGCGGTCTCGGTGCCGCGTACACCGCCGGGTTCGGGTGGGGCCTGGAGCGCGGCTACGACGTCCTGGTGGAGATGGACGCCGACGGCTCCCACGCCCCCGAGCAGCTCCCCGCCCTGCTGGCGGCCGTCGAGGGAGGCGCCGACCTCGCCCTCGGGTCGCGCTGGGTGCCCGGCGGACGCGTCGTCGACTGGCCGCTGGGCCGCCAGCTGCTCTCCCGGGGCGGCAACACCTGGGCCCGCTGGGCCCTCGGCATCCCCCTGCGCGACGCCACCGGCGGCTACCGCGCCTACCGCGCCCGCGCGCTGCGGGCCGCCGACCTGTCCTCGGTGCGCTCGGAGGGGTACTGCTACCAGCTCGAGCTGGCCACCCGCGTCGTCCGCGCGGGCCTGGTGGCCGTCGAGGTGCCGATCACCTTCACCGAGCGCGCCGCCGGCACCAGCAAGATGAGCCGCGCCATCATCGTCGAGGCGCTGGCCCGCACCACGCTGTGGGGCGCCCAGCGGCGCTGGGCCCAGGCCCGCGCCCTGTACGAGCGACGGGCCGGCCGCTCCCGGTGAGGGAGCGGCCGGCCCGTTCCCGGGGGACCCGCGGGGGCGAGGTCCTCACCCGGGTCCGCCGAGCCTGTCGGCGTCAGGCGGGGGGTGCGGTCAGCGTCAGGCGCTGCGCCGCTGGTGCAGGGTGCCGTTGCGCAGCTTGGTCAGGCGCTCCTCCAGGAGCACCTCCAGGTCGGCCACCGAGCGGCGCTCGAGCAGCATGTCCCAGTGGGTGCGCGCCGGCTTCACGGCCTTGACCTCGGGCTCGGCGCCGTCGCGCAGACGCGCCTCGGCGTTGCAGCGGCACTCCCAGACGGCGGGGACGTCGGCCTCGACCGAGAACGGCAGCTGGGTCACGTGTCCCTGGGGGCAGTCGTAGACGGCGAGCTGGCGAGGAGCGAGCTCGACGCCGTCCTCGTTCTCCATGCTCGAACCGCCCAGTCGGGTACCGCGCAGGCTGCGGTCACTCATGCTGTCCTCCAGTCGATGGTCATGCTGATGGGCCTCCCAGCCGGTGGCGCCGCGCGATGACGAGCCGTGGCGGGCGCTCGCGGGCCGGGAGCAGGCCGCGCAGCGGACAGGCCCGTCACCGGACCTCCCGCGCCAGCCGCTACGTGAGTCACAACGGCCCAGTACCCCGTTGTGTTCCTCATCTGTCGCGTCCGATCCGACTCTGGGTGTGACGTCGGTGACACAAGGTGCACCCACCTCCTCTGCGCAGCACCGGTTCGGCGCCGCGCGCCGTGCGGACTGGACACCAGACTGGTCCTCGGCACCGCGCTCGCGGGCCTGGAGCGGTGCAGCGCGGAGGAGCCCCATCGGATGAGCACGACCACCTCGCCGGGCGAGTCCCTGGAGCGGGCGCTCGCCGCCGGTCCGGTCGTGCTGGACGGGGGGCTGTCGACCGAGCTGGAGGCCCGCGGGCACGACGTCTCCTCCGCGCTGTGGTCGGCGCGGCTGCTCGTGGACGACCCGGGCGCGGTCGTCGCCGCGCACACCGCCTTCGCGGCGGCGGGCGCCCAGGTGGCCACCACCGCCAGCTACCAGGCGACGCTGCCCGGGCTGGAGGCGGCCGGGCTCTCGCGCGCGGCGGCCGAGCGGGTGCTCGCCTCCTCGGTCGCCCGGGCGCGCGAGGGGCTCGAGCAGGCGGGGGTCGCGGGCTGGGTCGCCGGCTCCGTCGGCCCGTACGGCGCCCACCTGGCCGACGGCTCGGAGTACACCGGCGCCTACCTCGACCCCACCGCGCCGCGGGGGACGGGTACCGCTGCGCTGCGGGCCTTCCACCGCCCCCACCTGCAGCTGCTGGCCGAGGCCGGCGCCGACGTGCTGGCCTGCGAGACCCTCCCGGGCGCCGCGGAGGTCGAGGCGCTGCTGGCCGAGCTCGACGCCCTGGGGGTGCCGGCCTGGGTGAGCGCGAGCGCCGTGCTGGGGGCGGACGGTGAGGTCCGCACCCGGCGCGGCGAGCTGCTCGCGCCGGTGCTGGCCGCTGCCGCCTCGGTGCCGTGCGTCGTGGCGGTGGGCGTCAACTGCACCGACCCCGCCGCGGTGCTGCCCGCCCTGGGCGCCCTCGGGGGCGTGCGGGGCGCGGTGCCCGTGGTCTACCCCAACAGCGGGGAGGGCTGGGACGCCGGGGCCCGGGCCTGGCGGCCGGGGAGCTCGAGCGCCGGCGCAGACATCGGCGCAGGCCCTGGCGGCGGGTTCACCGCATTGGTGCCGCGCTGGGTGGGAGCGGGAGCGCGCCTGGTCGGCGGGTGCTGCCGGGTGGGCCCCGAGCAGGTCCGCTCGGTCGCCGGGGTGCTCAGCGCCACCGGCAGCTGACCCCGGGAGCCGGTCTCACGAGCCGGCCTCAGGAGGCCAGCTCGGCCTCGCGGCGCCCGCGGGCCATGTCGACCCGCCACAGCAGCACGCCCCCGACCACGAAGAAGACCACCAGCGAGGCGATGGCGGGGCGGTAGGAGCCGGTGAGCTGGAAGACCAGGCCGAACACGAGCGTGCCCAGCCAGCTGGTCCCGCGCTCGGCCGACTGGTAGAGCCCGAACCACTCCGCCTCCCGCCCCCGCGGCACGAGCTGGCTGAACATCGACCGCGACAGCGCCTGGGTGCCGCCGAGCACCAGCCCGATGCCCGCGGCCAGTGCCAGGAACAGCCCGAACGCCCCCGCCGGGATCACCATCCCGGCGACCACCACGCCCACCCAGACCACCAGGCTGCCGAGCACGGTGGCCTTGGCGCTGGTGCGCTGGGCGATCCACCCGGCGCCGAGCGCCCCGAGCAGCGCCACCACCTGCACCAGCAGGATGGCGGTGACCAGCTGGGAGGCGGCGAAGCCGAGCTGCTGCTGGCCGTAGATGCTCGCGGCGGCGATGACGGTCTGCACGCCGTCGTTGAAGAACAGGTAGGCCACCAGGAACGTCAGCGTCTGGGGGAAGGCCGGCGCCGAGCGCAGCGTGCGCACCAGCTGCCCCATCGAGCCCGCCACCAGGCGCCCCGTGCCGGTGGCGGCCTCACCGTCCGCCGCGACGACGGCGGGGGTCCCGTCCAGGCGGCGCAGCCCCAGGTGCGGGACCAGGGTGAAGACCGCCCACCACAGCCCCGCCGAGAGCAGGCTGACCCGCACCGCCTCGCCCTGGTCCAGACCGAGGGACGGCGC
>JAKONK010000097.1 GCA_022701985.1 Actinomycetales bacterium | reverse complement strand
CGCCGCGGTGGCGGCGTAGATGGGCCGCAGCAGGTCGAGGTCGCGCACGATCGCGGAGGGGCGCAGGTCGAAGACCTCAAGCACCGCCTCCTGGATCTTCTCGTCGGGCACGACGCCGGTGCCGAAGGTCTCGATGAAGACCCCGACCGGTGCGGCCTTGCCGATGGCGTAGGCGACCTGCGCCTCGCACCGCTTCGCCAGGCCCGCGGCGACGACGTTCTTGGCCACCCAGCGCATCGCGTACGCCGCGGAGCGGTCGACCTTCGACGGGTCCTTGCCCGAGAAGGCACCGCCGCCGTGGCGGGCCATGCCGCCGTAGGTGTCGACGATGATCTTGCGGCCGGTGAGCCCGGCGTCACCCATGGGGCCACCGATCTCGAAGCGGCCCGTGGGGTTGACCAGCAGCCGGTGACCGGTGGTGTCGAGGTCGACGCCCTCCAGCACGGGAGCCACCACCGCGGTGCGGATCTCCTCGGCCAGCTCGCGCAGGTCGACACCGGGGGCGTGCTGCGTGGACAGGACCACCGTGTCGAGGGAGACGGCCCGGTCGCCGTCGTACCCGATGGTGACCTGGGTCTTGCCGTCGGGCCGCAGGTGGGCGAGCTCGCCGCTCTTGCGGACGGCGGTGAGCTGCTCGGACAGGCGGTGCGCCAGCCAGATCGGCAGCGGCATGAGCTCGGGGGTGTCGTCGCAGGCGTACCCGAACATCAGGCCCTGGTCGCCGGCGCCCTGGGCGTCGAGCGGGTCGTCGCTGCCCACGAGGGACGGGTCACCGCCGCGCGTCTCGTAGGAGGAGTCGACGCCCTGGGCGATGTCGGTCGACTGCGCGCCGATGGAGACCGAGACGCCGCACGAGTGGCCGTCGAAGCCCTTCTCGGAGGAGTCGTACCCGATGCCGAGGATGGTCTCGCGGACCACCTGCGGGATCTCGACGTAGCCCTTGGTCCGCACCTCGCCGGCGATGTGCACCTGACCGGTCGTGACCATGGTCTCGACGGCCACGCGGCTGGTCGGGTCCTGGTCGAGCATCGCGTCGAGGATGCGGTCGCTGATCTGGTCGCAGATCTTGTCGGGGTGGCCCTCGGTCACCGACTCGGAGGTGAACAGGCGCAGGTCCGCAGCAGCGGCCATCAGAGGTCTCCTCGGGGGTGGACGGGCTGGCTGCCGGGCACGCGCATCGCGACAGCGTCCCAGACGGCGTCGGCGATGCGCTCCTTGGGCGCGGGCCCCACGGCCCGCTCGGTGCCGTCGGCACCGATGATGACGACGGTGTTGTCGGCGGTGCCGAAGGCCCTGCCGCCGCCGACCTCGTTCACCACCAGCAGGTCGGCGCCCTTGCGGCGAGCCTTGCGGCGGCCGTGCTCGATGACGGAGCCGGTCTCGTCGCCGGTCTCGGCGGCGAAGCCGACCAGCACCGTGCCGGCCGGCAGCCCGCCGGAGCGGCGCTCGGCCACGAGGCCGGCGAGGACGTCGGGGTTGCGGACCAGCCGGAGGTCGAGACCGGGCCCGTCGTCGGGACCGTCGTGGGGGCCGTCGCTCTTCTTGATCTTCGTCTCCGCCGGGGCGGCGGGCCGGAAGTCGGCGACCGCGGCGGCCATGACGACGGCGTCGGCTCCCCCGCCGCCGCGGGCCGCGGTGAGGACGGCGTCGCGCAGCTGCAGCGCGGTGCTGACCGGCACCACGTGGGCCCCGGCGGGGTCGGGGACGTCGGTGTGGGCCCGCACGTACGTGACGCGCGCACCGCGGGCCAGCGCCCGGGCCGCCAGCGCCGCGCCCTGGCGGCCGGAGGAGGCGTTGCCGAGGAAGCGGACCGGGTCGAGCGGCTCGCGCGTGCCGCCGGCCGAGACGACGACGTGCCGGCCCTCCAGGTCGCACACCGGCGTCGTCGCAGCGGGGGCGCTGCTGCCGTCGCCAGCGCCGCCGCCGTCGGCCCCGCGCAGCAGCGCCAGGGCCGCGGCGTGGATGCGCTCCGGCTCGGGCAGCCGGCCGGGCCCGGTGTCGGCGCCGGTGAGGCGGCCGCTGTCGGGCTCCAGGACGTGCACGCCGCGCTCGCGCAGCAGCGCCGCGTTCGCCACCACCGCGGGGTGCTGCCACATCTCCGTGTGCATCGCGGGGGCCAGCAGCACCGGGCACCGCGCGGTGAGCAGCACGTTGGTCAGCAGGTCGTCGGCGAGCCCGTGGGCGGCGCGGCCCAGCAGGTCGGCGGTGGCGGGGGCGACGACGACGAGGTCGGCCTCGCGACCGATCCGCACGTGGGGCACCTCGTGGACGTCGCTCCAGACGTCCGTGGCGACCGCCTGGCCGGACAGCGCCGCCCACGTGGGTTCACCCACGAAGCGCAGCGCCGACTCGGTGGGGACCACCCGGACGGACGCCCCGCCCTCGGTGAACAGGCGCAGCAGCAGCGCCGCCTTGTAGGCGGCGATGCCGCCGCCGACACCGAGGACGACGCGCACGGCGGGCGGACCGGAGGGGCTCAGAAGGAGCGGTCGTCGGCCGGGGCCGCGAAGGGGTCGGACGGCGCGACGGCGGCGGCCTCGGCGGCGGCCTCCTCGGCGCTGACCGGGCGGATCGTCAGCAGGCCGGCGTCGATCTCGCGCAGCGCCACGCTCAGCGGCTTCTCCTGCACGTGGGTCTCCACCAGCGGGCCGACGTACTCCAGCAGGCCCTCGCCGAGCTGGGAGTAGTAGGCGTTGATCTGGCGCGCGCGCTTGGCGGCGTAGATGACCAGGCCGTACTTGGACCCCTCGGCGGCCTCGAGCAGGTCGTCGATCGGGGGGTTGGTGATGCCCTCGGGGGCAGCGGCGGTTCCGGACACGGTCGTCCTCCAGCTCGGGGGGTCGGGGGTGGGCCTGCGAGCTCAGCGCGAGTGCTGCGAGCGAGCGCTCAGCGGGCCCAGACCCATGCATGATACGAGTTCGTCCGCGGCCTCGGCGACGTCGTGGTTGACGATCGTGGTGTCGAACTCGGGCTCGGCGGCGAGCTCGACGCGGGCCGTGGCCAGCCTGCGCTCCCGCTCCTCGGCCCCCTCGGTGCCGCGGCCGACCAGCCGGCGCGTCAGCTCCTCCCAGCTGGGAGGGGCCAGGAACACGAAGTGCGCCGACGGCATCGCCGCCTTCACCTGGCGGGCGCCCTGCAGGTCGATCTCCAGCAGCACCGGGGTGCCGGCGGCCAGCGCCTCCTCGACGGGGCGCCGCGGCGTGCCGTAGCGGTGCCGGCCGTGGACGACGGCCCACTCCAGCATCTGCCCCTGCTCGACGAGGGCGTCGAAGTCGGCCTCGGAGGTGAAGAGGTAGTGCACGCCGTCGACCTCACCGGGCCGCGGGGCCCGGGTGGTGGCCGAGACGGACAGCCACACCTGGGGGTAGCGCCGCCGCACGTCGGAGGCGACCGTCCCCTTGCCGACAGCCGTCGGCCCGGCCAGGACGACCAGCCGCTGGGGCGTCGTCCCGGCCGGGCCGGTGGCGTTCTCGGTGCTCAGGGCGTGCTCAGGGCTGTCAGCGGCCGAAGCGCTCGATGAGGGCGCTGATCTGGTTGGCGCCGAGGCCGCGGACGCGGCGGGTCTCGGAGATGCCGATCTCCTCCATGACCTTCTGGGCGCGCACCTTGCCGACGCCGGGGAGGGCCTCGAGGAGGGCGGAGACCTTCATCTTGCCGACGACGTCGTTCTCCTGGCCCTCGCGGATGACGTCACCCAGGTCGCCCTGGGAGTTCTTCAGGCGGTTCTTCACCTCGGCGCGCTCACGGCGTGCCTGGGCGGCCTTCTCCAGGGCCGCGGCTCGCTGCTCGGGAGTCAGGATCGGGAGCGGCACGGACAGTCACCTCTGGGCGTCGTGGGGAAAGTGGACTGGTGGCGAACCTAGCCAGGTCGCCTGGTCGGAGCAACGCCGGGGTGTGTCACCCCGCGTGACCGGCGGCGCCCACCAGCGCGTGGCGGCAGGCGTCGGCAGAGCGTACGGCTGCCTCCCGCAGGGCCGGTACGGCGGGTCCCGCACCGAGCACCTCGCGGCTGGAGGAGGCGAGCACGGCGCCGCGGGCCGCCCCGAAGACGCGCTCCAGGTCGGCGGGCCCCGCGCCCTGGGCGCCGATCCCCGGGGCCAGCAGGGGGCCGTGCACGGCGGCCAGGTCGAGGCCGAGCCGCTGCGCCGCCGAGCCCGTCGTCGCCCCCACGACGAGCCCGACCGAGCCGAGCGGAGCACCGGACTCCCGGGCGGTGGCGTTGCGCTGAGCTGCGGCGCGGGCCACGGCGGCGGCGGTGGCGAGCCCCTCGGCGTCGCGGGCGTGCTGCACCGACGCCCCCTCCGGGTTGGACGTGAGCGCCAGCACGAAGACACCCCTGCCGGTGCGCTCGGCCACCTCCAGCAGCGGGTCGAGCGACCCGAACCCGAGGTAGGGCGAGGCCGTGACGGCGTCGCCGGCCAGCGGCGAGCCCTCCCCCGCGAAGGCGTCGGCGTAGGCGGCCATGGTGGAGCCGATGTCGCCGCGCTTGGCGTCGACCACGCACAGCAGGCCCGCGGCGCGCGCGTCGGCCACCACCTGCTCCAGGACGGCGACGCCGCGCGAGCCGTGGCGCTCGAAGAACGCCGCCTGCGGCTTGACCGCGGCGCACGCCCCGGTGACGGCCTCGACGACCGTCCGCGAGAAGCGCTCCAGGCCGCTGACGTCGTCGGACAGCCCCCAGGCGGCCAGGAGGGCCGGGGAGGGGTCGATGCCGACGCACAGGGGCCCGTGGGCCGCCATGGCGGCTGCGAGGCGGGTGCCGAAGGGCTCGCGCCGGTCGGTGGGCTGCTGGCTCATCGGAGGCCCCTCCCGGGCTCGTGGGCGATGCCGACGACGTCGGCCAGGCGGGTCGCGCCCCGGCGGGCCAGCTCGGCCCCCAGCTCGCGGGCCACGCGCGCCGGCGCGGACGGGTCGGCGAACGTCGCCGTCCCGACCTGCACGGCGCACGCGCCGACGGCGATGAGCTGGAGCGCGTCGGCACCGGAGGCCACACCGCCCGCGCCCACCACGGGCACGTCGGGCAGCACGCCGGCCCGCTTGGCGGCCGTGAGCTGCCACACGCAGCGCACGGCGATCGGGCGGATCGCCGGGCCGGAGGTGCCCCCGGTGACCCCGGCCAGCTGCGGGCGCAGGGTCACCGGGTCGACGACCATGCCCAGGGTGGTGTTGATGGCCGTCAGCCCCGTGGCGCCGCCGTCGGTGCAGGCGCGGGCCACGGCCACCAGGTCGGTGACGTCGGGGCTCAGCTTGGCGAGCACCGGCAGGTCCGGGCGCCCGGAGGCGCGCACGGCCTCGCTGACGGCCTCCAGGACGGCGCGGGAGGCGCCCGCGTCGCAGGCGAAGACGAGCCCGCGGTTGGCGACGTTCGGGCAGGAGATGTTGACCTCGAGGGCCCCGACGGCGCTCTCCCGGGCCAGGCGGGCGGCGAGCTCGCCGAACTCCTCCGGGTCTCCACCGGCGATCGACGCGACGACGCGCGCCCCGGCCGCGGCGAGCACCGGCAGGTCGTTCGCAGCGAAGGACTCCACGCCCGGGCCCTGCAGGCCGATGGAGTTGAGCATCCCGGAGGGGGTCTCGGCCATGCGGGGCGTCGCGCGCCCGGAGCGGGCCCGGCGCATCACCGACTTGGTGACGACGGCGCCCAGCTCCGACAGGTCGAGGTACGGCGCCAGCTCGGCCCCGGCGGCGGCGCAGCCCGAGGCCGTCATCGTGGGGGCGGGCAGCCGCAGCGAGCCGATCGACGTCGAGAGGTCGACGTCGGCCGCCGCGGTCGAGGTGGTGGCGGTGGGCGTGCTCATGGTCAGTGGCCTCCCGCCGGGCCGCCGGCGACCGGGGCGCCCACGGCGTCGTCGGGGACCAGCGCCCCGCCCCGCAGGTGCTCGGCGGCACCGATGGCGTCCCATCGCAGGGCGTCGCCGTCGAAGACCGGGCCCGCGGTGCAGGCCCGCAGCATCCGGGTCGCCCCGTCGTCGGGAGAGACGACGGGCAGCACGCACGTCATGCAGACGCCGACGCCGCAGGCCATGGACTCCTCCACGGCGAGCCAGGTCCGCGCGCGCTCCCCCAGCACCCCGCGGGTGGTGGTCTGCACGGAGCGGAGCATCGGCATCGGGCCGCAGGCGTAGACCCACGGGTCGCCCCGGTCCGACAGCTCCGAGAGCTCGAGCAGCACCTCGGGCAGCGCGTCGGTGACGCGGCCGGGGGCCCCCAGGGAGCCGTCGTCGGTGGTCACCACCAGCGCATCGGCGGGGCCGTCGGGCCCGTCGAGCGCGGTGGCCTCGTCGACGGCGCTGGTGCCCAGCAGCCGGTCGGCGCTGGCGGCGCCGACGATCCCGACGACGCGGCTGCCGGTGGCCGCCAGCTCCCTGGCCAGCCAGGGCAGCGGCGCGGCCCCGTACCCGCCGCCGATGACGACGGCGGGTGCCCCCGGACGGCCGACGTCGGCCGGCAGCGGGAACGGCCGGCCCAGCGGCGCCGTCGTGGGGACGACGTCGCCGGGTCGCTTCGCGGCGAGCAGGCGCGTGCCGGGGCCCGCCGCGGCGACGACCACCTCGAGGGTGCCCGCCTCCGGGTCGGCGGCGTGCAGCGACAGCGAGCGGCGCAGGAGCATGCCGGAGTCGCCGGTCCCGCAGGCCACGAACTGGCCGGGACGCGCCCGGCGGGCCGCCTCGGGGGCGCGCAGCACCAGGTGGGTGTACGCGCCCACCGGCCGCGCGGAGACGACCTCGGCCAGCTCCTGCACGCCCTGGGGGACCTCCGGCGCGCCCCCCACTAGCGGGCCGTCCGCAGCGCGGCGGCGTGGTCCTGCAGGGAGCGCACGCGCACCGGCTCACCGGCGGCGCGCGCGCCGTGGGCGGTGTCGATCGCCGAGACGGCCGCGGCCAGCTGCTGCACGGTGGTGATGATCGGCACGTCCATCGCCGCGGTGGCGGCGCGGATCTCGTACCCGTCGGCCCGCGTGGAGGCCGTCGAGGTGCCCGCGGTCCCGCTGCCGCCGGTGCTGGTGGTCGGGCTGTTGACCACGAGGTCGACCTCACCGGCCAGGATCCGCTCGACCACGGTCGGCTCGCCGTCCGGCCCCTGGCCGGTGGAGTGCTTGCGCACGACGGTGCTGGCGATGCCGTGGCGGCGCAGCGTGACCGCCGTGCCCTCGGTGGCCAGCACCTCGAAGCCGAGGTCGGCCAGGCGCTTCACGGGGAAGATCACCGCGCGCTTGTCCGGGTCGGCGACGGAGACGAACACCCGGCCCGACAGCGGCAGCCCGCCGTAGGCGGCGGCCTGGCTCTTGGCGAACGCCGAGGGGAAGTCGACGTCGATGCCCATCACCTCGCCGGTGGAGCGCATCTCGGGGCCGAGCAGGCTGTCGACGACGAGCCCCTCGGGGGTGAGGAAGCGCTTGAACGGCAGCACCGCCTCCTTGACCGAGACCGGGGAGTCGGCGGGCAGGTCGCCGCCGTCGCCGGTGGCGGGCAGCAGGCCCTCGGTGCGCAGCTCGGCGATGGTGGCGCCGACGGCGATGCGGGCGGCGGCCTTGGCCAGCGCCACCCCGGTGGCCTTGGCCACGAACGGCACGGTCCGCGAGGCGCGGGGGTTGGCCTCCAGCACGTAGAGCACGTCGCTGGCGAGGGCGTACTGCACGTTGAGCAGGCCCCGCACCCCGACGCCGCGGGCGATGCCCTCGGTGGCCTCGCGGACCCGCTGGAGCACCGAGGAGCCCAGCGTCACCGGCGGCAGCACGCACGCGGAGTCACCGGAGTGGACCCCGGCCTCCTCGATGTGCTCCATGATCCCGCCGAGGTAGACGTCCGTGCCGTCGAAGAGGGCGTCGACGTCGATCTCCACGGCGTCGTCGAGGAACCTGTCGACCAGCACCGGGTGGTCGGGGCTGGCGACGGTGGCCCGCTCGACGTACTCCGCGAGGGTGGCGGGGTCGTAGACGATCTGCATGCCGCGCCCGCCGAGCACGTACGAGGGGCGCACGAGCACCGGGTAGCCGATCTCCTCGGCCACGGCGGCCGCCTCCTCCACCGAGGTGGCGGTGCCGAACTGCGGGGCGCGCAGACCGGCCTCGGCGAGCACGCGGCCGAACTCGCCGCGGTCCTCGGCGAGGTCGATGGCGGCCGGGGAGGTGCCCAGCACGGGGATCCCCTCGGCCTCCAGCTGCGCGGCCAGGCCCAGCGGCGTCTGGCCGCCCAGGGTGGCGATGACGCCGACCAGCTCGCCCGAGGAGGCCTCGGCGTGCAGGACCTCGAGCACGTCCTCGAGCGTCAGCGGCTCGAAGTAGAGGCGGTCGGAGGTGTCGTAGTCGGTGGAGACGGTCTCGGGGTTGCAGTTGACCAGCACCGCCTCGTAGCCGGCGTCGCGCAGGGCGAGGACGGCGTGGACGCAGGAGTAGTCGAACTCGACGCCCTGGCCGATGCGGTTGGGACCGGAGCCCAGCACCACGACCTTGCGGCGGCCCGACGCGACGACCTCGTCCTCCTCGTCGTAGGAGGAGTAGTGGTACGGCGTCGCCGCGGCGAACTCGGCGGCGCAGGTGTCGACGGTCTTGAAGACCGGACGCACCCCCAGGCCCTGGCGGTGCGCGCGCACCTCGGCCTCGGTGGCACCGAGCAGCTGGGCCAGCTGGGCGTCGGAGAAGCCGTGGCGCTTGGCGCGGCGCAGCTGCGCCTCGTCGAGGCCCGCCAGCGAGCCGGCCGCGGCGACCTCGGACGCGACCTCCTCGATGAGCAGCATCTGGTCGAGGAACCACGGGTCGATCCGGGTGGCCTCGAAGAGGCGCTCCACCGACGCACCCCCGCGCAGCGCCTGCTGCACGGCGGTGATGCGGCCGTCGGTCGGCTTCCTGGACCGCTCGACCAGGGCGTCGACCTCGGCGGCGGTGGGCGTCGGCCCCTCCCAGGAGAACGTGGCCCCGCGCTGCTCCACCGAGCGCAGCGCCTTCTGGAGCGCCTCGGGGAAGGAGCGGCCGATGGCCATGGCCTCGCCGACGCTCTTCATCGTGGTGGTCAGGGAGGTGTCGGCCGCCGGGAACTTCTCGAAGGCGAACCGGGGCACCTTGACCACGACGTAGTCGAGCGAGGGCTCGAAGCTGGCGGGGGTCTTCTCGGTGATGTCGTTGGCGACCTCGTCGAGGCTGTACCCGACGGCGAGCTTCGCGGCGATCTTGGCGATCGGGAAGCCGGTGGCCTTGGAGGCCAGCGCCGAGGAGCGGGAGACGCGCGGGTTCATCTCGATGACGATCATGCGGCCGTCGGCCGGGTTGATCGCGAACTGGATGTTGCAGCCGCCGGTGTCGACGCCGACCTCGCGGATGACGGCGATGCCGACGTCGCGCATGCGCTGGTACTCGCGGTCGGTGAGCGTCATGGCCGGTGCCACCGTGATCGAGTCACCGGTGTGCACGCCCATGGGGTCGAAGTTCTCGATCGAGCAGACGACCACCACGTTGTCGGCGTGGTCGCGCATCAGCTCGAGCTCGTACTCCTTCCAGCCGAGGATCGACTCCTCCAGGAGCACCTCGGTGGTGGGGCTGGCGTGCAGGCCGGCGCCGGCGATGCGGCGCAGGTCGGCCTCGTCGTGGGCGAAGCCGGAGCCGAGGCCGCCCATGGTGAACGACGGGCGGACGACGAGCGGGTAGCCGAGGTCGGCGGCCACCTCGAGGCACTCGTCCATCGTGTGGGCGGTGCGGCTGCGGGCGCTCTCGGCGCCGCAGCGCTCGACGACGCCCTTGAACTTCTGCCGGTCCTCGCCGAGCTGGATGGCGGGGACGTCCGCGCCGATGAGCTCGCAGTCGTACTTCTCCAGCACACCGCTCTCGTGCAGGGCGATGGCGGCGTTGAGCGCCGTCTGCCCGCCGAGCGTCGCCAGCACGGCGTCGGGCCGCTCCTTGGCGATGATCGCCTCGATGACGTCGGAGGTGATCGGCTCGACGTAGGTGGCGTCGGCGACCTCGGGGTCGGTCATGATCGTCGCCGGGTTCGAGTTGACGAGGATCACGCGCAGGCCCTCGGAGCGCAGCACGCGGCACGCCTGGGTGCCGGAGTAGTCGAACTCGGCGGCCTGGCCGATGACGATCGGCCCGGAGCCGATGACGAGGACGGAGCTGAGGTCTTCGCGGCGCGGCATCAGCGGTCGCCCTTCTGGTCGGAGCTGGAGGTCGGTCCGGTGGTGCTGCTGGTCGGCTTGGGGGCGTTCACCAGCGGCGGCAGGGGCGCGCCCGGGTCGGCGACCAGCGCGGCGAACCTGTCGAACAGGTAGTTGGCGTCGTGCGGGCCGGCGGCCGCCTCGGGGTGGTACTGCACCGAGAACGCCGGGGAGCCGCTGACGCGCAGGCCCTCGACCACGCCGTCGTTGAGGCCGACGTGGCTGACCTCGACCTCGCCGAAGGGGCTGGCGACCGAGCCCTCCAGCGGGGCGTCGACGGCGAAGCCGTGGTTGTGGGCCGTGACCTCGACGCGCCCGGTGGACCTGTCGAGCACCGGCTGGTTCACGCCGCGGTGCCCGTAGCGCAGCTTGTAGGTGCCCAGGCCGAGCGCGCGGCCCAGCAGCTGGTTGCCGTAGCAGATGCCGAAGAACGGGATCTTCCGCTCCAGCACCTGCTGGATCAGCGCCACCTCGTGGGTGGCGGCGCTCGGGTCGCCCGGGCCGTTGGAGAAGAAGACGCCGTCGGGGCTGACGGCGAGCACGTCCTCGAGGGTGGCCATCGCGGGGAGCACGTGGACCTCCGCGCCGCGGCGGGCCAGCTCGCGGGGGGTGTTGGCCTTGATGCCGAGGTCGACGGCCGCGACGGTGAAGCGCTTGGCGCCCACCGCGGGCACCACGTACGCGTCCTGCGTGGACACCTGGCCGGCCAGGTCGGCGCCGGCCATGGGCGCCCCGCCGCGGACGCGCTCGAGCAGCACCTCGGTGCTGGCGCCCTCGAGCGCCGGGCCGGAGAACACCCCGACGCGCATCGCGCCGCGCTCGCGCAGGTGGCGGGTCAGCGCCCGGGTGTCGACCCCGGAGATCCCGACGACGCCCTGCGCGGACAGCTCCTCGACCAGCTCCCGGCGCGAGCGCCACGAGGAGGCCCGGCGGGCGGGGTCGCGGACGACGTAGCCGGCCACCCAGATCTGCGAGGACTCGTCGTCCTCGTCGTTCCAGCCGGTGTTCCCGATGTGCGGGGCCGTCATGACCACCACCTGGCGGTGGTAGCTCGGGTCGGTGATCGTCTCCTGGTAGCCGGTCATGGCGGTGCAGAAGACCGCCTCGCCGACCGTCTCGCCGACGGCGCCGTAGGCGCGGCCGGCGAAGGTGCGCCCGTCCTCGAGGACCAGCAGCGCCGGTCCCGCCGCCGTGCTGCTCGTGCCGGTCGTGCTGGTCGTCGTGGTGCTCATGCCGCCTCCTCCGCGTCGGTACCTGCCGGGCCGGCCGGTGGACCGTCGGAGGGCCGGGGCACGAGGCCCTCGACCAGCGCCACCAGGACGGGCGCGTCCTGCTGGGGCTTGGTGCGCACCGCCGTCTCCAGCGCGACGGGGCCCTGCGGCCCGTCTAGCCGCCACGAGATCACCACGAGGTCCTCCTTGCCGAACATCACCTTGCCCGCCTGCCCGCGGGCGCGGTGCGCGCCCTGCAGGTCAGCGGCGGGGATCGAGAACGAGGCGGCACCGGGGCGCCGCAGGACGAGCCGCGACGGGCCCCCGGGGGGCTCCGCGGCCACCTCGACGAGGCTGCGCGAGCCCAGGCCGTGCGCGGTGACGCGCTCCAGCGGGCGCCCGGCGAGCACCGTCGAGACGTAGGTGCCGGTCACGGTGCGCGCGGCGGCCTCCGGGGAGCTCTCCCCCGTCCAGGCGGCGTCGTCGACGCCGGCGGGGGCGGACAGCGCCGCACCCTGCTGGGCACCGCGACGGCGCCAGCCGCGCAGCATCAGCAGCCAGACGAGCGGCACCAGGGCCAGCAGCGCCAGGCCCGCGATCACCTGGTCCACGTCGACCCCGCCTCCGCCGGGCGCGGGCCCGTGTTCGGTGAGTGGAGCGCGCCGTCGAGCACGGTGGGGTGGCCCTCCCAGAACGTGGCGACGACCCGCGCGGGCAGCTCCCGGCCGGCGAAGGGGCTGTTGCGGCCCTTGGTCGCCATCGCGGCCGGGTCCACCGTCCAGCGGGCGGCCGGGTCGACCAGCACGAGGTTGGCGGCCTCGCCCACCTGCAGGGCGCCGCCCTGGGAGGCGACCCGCCCGATCCGGGCCGGGGTCTGCGACATCACGCGGGCCACACCGGCCCAGTCGAGGTGCCCGGGCTCCACCAGCGCCTGCACGACGACGGACAGCGCCGTCTCCAGCCCGGTCATGCCCATGGCGGCGGCGGACCACTCGCAGTCCTTGTCCTCCACCGGGTGGGGGGCGTGGTCGGTGGCGACGACGTCGATCGTGCCGTCGGCGACCCCGGCGCGCAGGGCGCGGACGTCGTCGTCGGTGCGCAGCGGCGGGTTCACCTTGTAGACGGGGTCGTAGCCGCGGACCAGCTCGTCGGTGAGCAGGAGGTGGTGCGGGGTCACCTCGGCGGTGACGTCGACGCCGCGGGCCTTGGCCCAGCGCACGATCTCGACGCTGCCGGCGGTGGACAAGTGGCAGACGTGCAGGCGGGAGCCGACGTGGCCCGCGAGCAGAACGTCGCGGGCGATGACGGCCTCCTCGGCCACGGCCGGCCAGCCGCGCAGCCCGAGCACGCCGGAGACGGCGCCCTCGTTCATCTGCGCGCCCTCGGTGAGGCGGGGCTCCTGGGCGTGCTGGGCCACGACGCCGTCGAAGGCCTTCACGTACTCGAGCGCGCGGCGCATCAGCACGGCGTCGAACACGCACTTCCCGTCGTCGGAGAAGACGCGGACGCCGGCGGCGGAGTCGGCCATCGCGCCGAGCTCGGCCAGGCGCTGGCCCTCCAGGCCGACGGTGACGGCGCCGACCGGGCGCACGTCGCACCAGCCGGCCTCGCGGCCCAGGCGCCACACCTGCTCGACCACGCCGGCGGTGTCGGCGACGGGGGCGGTGTTGGCCATCGCGTGCACGGCGGTGAAGCCGCCCAGCGCCGCGGCCCGGGTGCCGGTCTCGACGGTCTCGGCGTCCTCGCGGCCGGGCTCGCGCAGGTGGGTGTGCAGGTCGACCAGGCCGGGCAGCGCCACGAGGCCCTCGGCCTCGACGGTGCGGGCGCCGTCGGGGGCGGTCAGGGTCCGCGGCGGCGCGACCTCGGCCACCAGGCCGTCGCGCAGCAGCAGGTCGCGGGGCTCGGCTCCCAGGGGCCGGGCCGCGCGCACGAGCGTCGTCGTCATCAGGCGTCCTCTCCAGCGAGCAGCAGGTACAGGGCGGCCATGCGGACCGCGACGCCGTTGGTGACCTGCTCGACGATGCGGCTGCGGGCACCGTCGGCGGCCTCGGCGGTGATCTCCAGGCCGCGGTTCATGGGTCCGGGGTGGAGCAGCGACGCGTGGGGCGGCAGCAGGCCGAGCCGGGCCGCGTCGATGCCGTAGCGGCGCGAGTACTCCCGCGCCGAGGGGAAGTAGGCGGCGTCCATGCGCTCCAGCTGCACCCGGAGGGCCATCACGGCGTCGACGGGGCCCTGCACGTCACCGGCCAGGGCGGCGTCGAGGTCGTAGGAGACCTCGCAGGGCCAGGTCTCGACGCCGATGGGCAGCAGCGTCGGGGGCGCCACCAGCGTGGTGCGCGCCCCCAGGACGTGCAGCAGGTGCACGTTGGAGCGGGCCACGCGGCTGTGCAGCACGTCGCCGACGACGACGACGTGCCTGCCCGCGAGGTCGGCGCCCACCCGGTCCGCCGCGTCGCCCCCGCCGACCAGGTGGCGGCGGAGCGTGAACGCGTCGAGCAGGGCCTGCGTGGGGTGCTCGTGGGTGCCGTCGCCGGCGTTCAGGACGGCGCCGCTGGTCCAGCCCGAGCGGGCCAGGCGCAGCGGGGCGCCGGAGGAGCCGTGGCGGATGACGACGGCGTCGGCCCCCATCGCCTGCAGCGTGAGCGCGGTGTCCTTCAGGCTCTCGCCCTTGGAGACGCTGGAGCCCTTCGCGGAGAAGGTGATCACGTCGGCCGAGAGGCGCTTGGCCGCGGTCTCGAAGCTGATGCGGGTGCGGGTGGAGTCCTCGAAGAAGAGGTTCACCACGGTGCGCCCGCGCAGGGTGGGCAGCTTCTTGATCTCCCGCTGCTGGGTGGCGGCCATCTGCTCGGCCACGTCGAGCACGCGCACGGCCTCGGCGTGGGAGAGGTCGGCCGTGGAGAGGAGGTGCCTCACCGGTCCTCCCCCTCGGTCGGCCCCTCGGTCGGCTCCCCGGTCGGCCCCTCGATCAGCACGGCGTCCTCGCCGTCGGTCTCGGCGAGGTGCACGAAGACGCGCTCCGCCGTCGACGTCGGGAGGTTCTTGCCGACGTGGTCGGCGCGGATCGGCAGCTCGCGGTGGCCGCGGTCGACCAGGACGGCCAGGCGCACGGCGCGGGGGCGGCCGAGGTCGGACAGGGCGTCGAGCGCGGCGCGGACGGTGCGCCCGGAGTAGAGGACGTCGTCGACGAGGACGACGGTCGCGTCGTCGATGCCCGTGGCCGGCAGCCGCGTCGGCTCGGGGGTGCGCGTGGGGTTCCGGCGCAGGTCGTCGCGGTGCATCGTCACGTCGAGGCTGCCGGTGCACGCCTCGGCGTCGAACGCGGGCTCCACCTGCGCGATGCGCTCGGCCAGCCGGCGGGCCAGGTGGGTGCCGCGGCGGGGGACGCCCATCAGCACCAGGCCGCGGGGGCCCTTGTTGCGCTCGAGCACCTCGTGGGCGATGCGGGTCAGCGCCCGCGACACCTCGGCGGCGTCGAGGACGGTCGCGGAACGGGGGTGTGCTGCGGGGGTCGTCGGAGGGACCTCACCCGGGCGTGCGCCAGCCATGCGGCGACTCCTTCCCCGCCTCACAGGACGGAGGTTGAAGGACGTCGGAACACTCGAACCGTACTCCACGGCGGTGCCCCGTCCGATCGCGAGGCGCCTCTGGGAGCCTGGGGGGTGGGTCGTCCGCGACGGGTTCCTGAGCTGTCGCCCACTGGTCACCAGTAGTCACTCTGGGTGAACAACTACTGCGTGTGACCAGGCTGGAGTTGACCGGGGCATGACTCCCCGTGACGATCACTGTCTGTTGAACGTTGACAACCGCGTGGTGAGAGGGGTCGGGATGTCCGAGGAAGGATCGGGGTACGCCAAGGCGCTCGGCAGCCGGCTGCGCGCCATCCGCACGCAGCAGGGGCTGTCCCTGCAGGGCGTGGAGCAGCGCTCCGGGGGACAGTGGAAGGCGGTGGTGGTCGGCTCCTACGAGCGCGGCGACCGCGCCGTGACCGTGCAGCGCCTCGCCGAGCTGGCCGACTTCTACGGCGTGCCCGTCTCCGCGCTCCTGCCCGACGGCGGGACCGCGAGCCACAGCGAGCCGCCGCCGAAGCTCGTGCTCGACCTGGAGCGCCTCCAGTCGGTGCCGTCGGAGAAGGCCGGCCCGCTGGCCCGCTACGCCGCCACCATCCAGAGCCAGCGGGGCGACTACAACGGCAAGGTCCTGTCGATCCGCAGCGACGACCTCCGGGCCCTCGCCGTCATCTACGACCTCCCGCCGCACCAGCTGGCCGAGGAGCTCATCGGCTGGGGCGTCCTGGACGCCGACGCCCGCCGCGCGGTCGCGCCCGGCAGCTGAGCCCCCGCACCGGTCACGGCCGGTGAGCGACGACGAGGCCCGCACCCCCGGCAGGGGGGTGCGGGCCTCGTGTGTGTGATCACCACGCGTGATCGCTCAGGAGTCGACGAGCCCCGGCTTCATCTCCAGCAGGCGGCCCAGGAGGCCGTTGACGAAGGCGGGAGAGTCGTCCGTGGACAGCTCCTGCGCGAGCCCCACGGCCTCCGAGACGGCGACCGCGTCGGGGACGTCGTCGCTCCAGATGAGCTCGAAGGTGCCGATGCGCAGCAGGTTGCGGTCGACGGCGGGCATGCGGTCGAGGGACCACCCGTGCGAGTACGTCTCGAGCAGCTCGTCGATCCGCTCGCGGTGGGCCTGCACGCCCTCGACCAGGTCGGCGGAGTACTGCGGCACCCCGACCAGGCCGCTCGCGAGCCGCTCGGCGGCCAGGGCCACCGGGTCGACGCCGCGCTGCTCGGCCTCGAACAGCAGGTCCAGGGCCCGCTTGCGGGCCTTGGTGCGAGCTGCCACTAGTTGACGCGGCCCAGGTAGTCACCCGTGCGGGTGTCGACCTTGACCTTGGTGCCCGTCTCGAGGAACAGCGGCACCTGGATCTGGTAGCCGGTCTCGACCGTGGCGGGCTTGGTGCCGCCGGTGGAGCGGTCGCCCTGGAGGCCCGGCTCGGTGTAGGTGACCTCGAGGACCACCGAGGTGGGCAGCTCGACGTACAGCGGGGTGCCCTCGTGGACGGCGACGATCGCCTCGGCGCTCTCGAGGAGGAAGTTGGCGACGTCGCCGACGGTGGCCTCGGGGATGGTGATCTGGTCGTACGTGTCGGAGTCCATGAAGACGAAGTCGACCCCGTCGCGGTACAGGTACTGCATGTCGCGCTTGTCGACCGTGGCGGTGTCGACCTTGGTGCCCGCGTTGAAGGTGCGGTCCACGACCTTGCCCGACAGCACGTTCTTCAGCTTGGTGCGGACGAAGGCACCGCCCTTGCCGGGCTTCACGTGCTGGAACTCGATCACGGACCACAGCTGTCCGTCGAGGTTGAGCACGATGCCGTTCTTCAGGTCGTTCGTCGATGCCACGTGGGCCGATGCTACCGGAGCAGCGCGGTCGGTCCGGCCGCGCTGCTCCCGAGCGGACGAACCGGCAGGTCAGCCGGTGGTCAGCCGGTGGTCAGCCGATGGAGATCCCGCCGCCGGCCGGGGCCGCGCGGCTGATCTCGGCGTAGGCGGCCTGCAGGAGCGCCGGGTCGGGGCCCTCCAGGCGGCTGGGGCGGGCCACGTCGTCGAGCACCACGAAGCGGAGCAGGTCGCCGCGGGTCTTCTTGTCGCGCCTCATCCCGTCGAGCAGCTGCGGCCACCGGTCACCCCGGTACTCCATGGGCAGCCCGAGGGAGCCGAGCACGCTGCGGTGGCGGTCGACGACGGCGTCGTCCAGGCGGCCGGCCAGGCGCGCGAGCTCGGCGGCGTAGACCATGCCGATGCTGACGGCCGCGCCGTGGCGCCACTCGTAGCGCTCCACCAGCTCGATGGCGTGGCCGAGGGTGTGGCCGTAGTTGAGGATCTCGCGCAGGCCCGACTCCTTGAGGTCCTCACCCACCACGCGCGCCTTGACGGCGACGGCCCGCTCGACCAGCTCGCGCACCACGGGGGCGGCCGGGTCGCGGACGGCGGCCGGGTCGGCCTCCACCAGCTCGAGGATGCGGGGGTCGGCGATGAAGCCGCACTTGACCACCTCGGCCATGCCGGCGAGCAGGTCGTTCACGGGGAGGGTCTGCAGCGCGGCGAGGTCGCACAGCACCCCCGACGGCGGGTGGAACGACCCGACGAGGTTCTTGCCCTCCTTGGTGTTGATCCCCGTCTTGCCGCCGACGGCGGCGTCGACCATGGCCAGGAGCGTGGTGGGCACCTGGATGACGCGGACCCCGCGCAGCCAGGTGGCGGCCACGAACCCGGCGAGGTCGGTGACGGCTCCCCCGCCGACGCCGACGACGGCGTCGGTCCGGGTGAAGCCGGCCTGGCCGAGGACGCCCCAGCAGAAGGCGGCCACCTCGGCGCGCTTGGCGTCCTCGCCGTCGGGGACCTCCGCGAGGTAGGCCTCGAAGCCGGCGGCGGCGAGGTCGTCGCGGACCGCCTCGCCCGTGGCCGCGAGCGCGTGGGGGTGCACCACGAGCACCCGCTGGACCCCGTCGCCGAGGAGGCCGGGCAGCTCGCCCAGCAGGCCGGTGCCGATGAGGACGTCGTACGGCGCCTCGCCCCCGACGGTGGTCCGGGTCGGCTCGTCGGTGCGGGTGCCGGTCGGTGCGTCGCTGGGGGTGTCGGTGCTCACGGCCCCCGATCCTACGGAGCCCCCCACCACCGGTCCGCGGTCATGGGCGGAGGAGGGGGAGGACGGCGTCGGCCACCTCGCGGGCGCTGCGCCCGTCGGTCGCGACGACGTGCGCCGCCACCTCGGCGTAGAGGTGCTCCCGCGCGGACAGGGCCGCGCGCCACCGCTGCTCGGCGTCGCCGGCGAGCACCGGGCGGGTGCTCGTGTCGCCCAGGCGCGAGCTGACGTGCTCCCACGAGGCGGTCAGCAGGACCACGGGAGCGCCGAGCGCGGCGAGGTCGGCGCGGGTCTCGGGGTCGAGCACCGCTCCCCCGCCGAGCGAGAGCACGCCGTCGTGCTCGTGCAGGGCAGCGGCGACCGCGGCCCGCTCCCGGGCGCGGAACCCCGCCTCGCCCTCGGCCGCGAAGACCGCGGCCACCGGGCGCCCGGCCGAGGCCTCCACGTCGGCGTCGGTGTCGCGCAGGACGACGCCGAGGTCAGCGGCGAGCAGCGCCCCGACGGCGGACTTGCCCGAGCCCATCGGGCCGACGAGCACGACCCGGGGGGCCACCGTCAGGAGGTGCTGCTGGACGAGCGCAGCAGCTCGGGGATGCCCTCGAGGTAGGTGCGCACGTTGCGCGCCGTCTCCGGGACCGAGTCGCCGCCGAACTTCTCCAGCAGCGCGTCGGCCAGCACCAGGGCCACCATCGCCTCGGCGACGACGCCGGAGGCGGGCACGGCGCAGACGTCGGAGCGCTGGTGGTGGGCCTGGGTGGCCTCACCGGTGGCGACGTCGACCGTGGCCAGGGCCCGGGGCACCGTCGCGATGGGCTTCATGGCGGCGCGCACGCGCAGCACCTCGCCCGTCGTCATGCCGCCCTCGGTGCCCCCGGCGCGGCCGGTGCGGCGGCGCAGCACGCCGTCGGGACCGGTCTCGATCTCGTCGTGGGCGGCCGAGCCGCGGCGGCGGGCCGTCTCGAAGCCGTCACCGACCTCGACGCCCTTGATGGCCTGGATGCCCATGAGGGCCTGCGCGAGGCGGCCGTCGATGCGGCGGTCCCAGTGGGTGTGGCTGCCCAGGCCCGGCGGCAGGCCGTAGGCCAGCACCTCCACGACGCCGCCGAGGGTGTCGCCCTCCTTGTGGCAGGCGTCGACCTCCTCGACCATGCGGGCGCTCGTGGGGCCGTGGTGGCAGCGCAGCGGGTCGGCGTCGAGGGCGGCGACGTCGTCGGGCAGCGGCAGGCCGACCTCGGCCCACGCCTCGTCGGGCACCGCGACCGGGCCCAGGGAGACGGTGTGCGAGACCAGCCTGACGCCGGCGGCCTGCTGCAGGAACTTCGCCGCGACCTCGCCGAGGGCCACGCGGGTGGCGGTCTCGCGGGCGCTGGCGCGCTCGAGGACCGGGCGGGCCTCGTCGAAGCCGTGCTTCTGCATGCCGACCAGGTCGGCGTGGCCGGGGCGGGGCCGGGTCAGCGCCGCGTTGCGACCGGTGGTCTTCAGCAGCGACGGGTCGACCGGGTCGGGCGACATGACCGTGGACCACTTGGGCCACTCGGTGTTGCCGATGGTGAGCGCGAACGGCCCGCCCTGCGACACCCCGTGGCGCAGGCCGCCGAGCACGGTGACCTCGTCCTGCTCGAACGCCATCCGCGCGCCGCGGCCGTAGCCGAGGCGGCGCCGCGCGAGCGCGGCCCGGAGGTCGTCGGTGGTCACGGAGACCCCCGAGGGCAGGCCCTCGAGGACCCCGACGAGGGCGGGGCCGTGGGACTCCCCCGCAGTCAGCCAGCGCAGCACGTGGCTGATCCTCCCACGCGGCCCGCGGGGGCCGCGCGGCCCGGCCGCCGGTCGGGCGGCCGGGCGCAGGTCGTCACGCGCAGGCGGTCCGGACGGCCTCGTCCAGCGACGACTGGGTGGTGACCTGGTCGGACGTGACCGCCACACCGGCGAGCAGCTGCGACCGCAGCGACTCGGCGCTGCTCGTGGCGACGTCGAGGCGGGAGGCCAGCGCGGCGTCGGAGGTCGCGCTGACCGCGGCGCGCAGCGCGGCGACGGGCGTGCGCAGCGCCGTCCCGGTGTCGACGGGGGCGCTGCTCGCGGAGGCGCTGGCGGACAGCAGCTGCTCCACGGCCGCCATCGGCCCCGACACCGCCGAGCAGGTCTGCGCGGTGGTCAGCGCCGCGGGGGCCGACGCCGCCGGCGGCGGCGCGGTGACGGTGACCGTCGGGCCGGGCACCTGGACGGTCGTGGTGCCCCCGCCGGACGCCGTTCCGCCTGCACCGCTCGAGGTGCCGCCGCCCAGCACGCCGCTCGAACCGCTGGAGGTGCCGCTGCCGTCGACGGGGGCGGTGGACGCCGGGTCGGCGGTGGGCCCGGAGGTGGGGTCGGAGGTGGTGGAGGCCACCAGGGCCGCGAACGGGTCGCGCCCCAGCACGGCGACCGCCTCACCGGGCCCGGCCACCGGGTCGGTGACGGTGCCGACCGAGGGGACGGCGGACGAGCCGGGCACCGCGGTGGCACCCGGGACGACGACGACGCCGCTCGCGTCCGCGTCGTCGCCGCCGCCGCTCAGCAGGGTGCCGGCGACGAGCGCCCACAGCACCAGCGCACCGCCACCGAGGGCGAGGACGAGGAGCGGGCCGCGACGGGACGTCCCGCCCCCTGCGGCGCGCGAGGGCAGGCCCAGCCCGGGGCGCTCGGGGCGGGTGGGCCGCGCGCGCAGACCAGCGGGCTCGGTGACCTCGGCAGCAGGGGCCGCCGCGGTGTCACCAGCGGGGCGCGGGGCCGGCACCGTGCCGAACGGGCTGGAGGTCCCCGCTGCCGGGGGCTCGTCGGGCAGCGCGCCGAAGGGCGCGTCCTCCGACTCGAGGGGGCCCCGGGCGAGTGCGGCGGCCTCGAAGGGGCCCATCGCCGGGGCCTCGGGGCCGACGGCAGGAGGGCCTCCGAAGGGACTGGTGGTCATGGGAGCTCCTGGTCCGTTCGCGCTCAGCGGGTGACCGCGGGCGTCGCCGCGGTGAGGACGGTGGTCGGCAGGGCCGTGGGGGCCGCTGCCGCGGTCGTCGGGACGGCCGCAGCAGCGGTGGCAGCCGCCGCGACCTCGGCATCGGTCGCCGGCAGCGCGAAGGCCGAGCCCGCAGCGGTCAGCGTCAGCAGGGTCTGCCCGTCCGCCGAGGTGCTCGGGGCGAGCGCGACGCTGGTCAGCAGCACGAGGCGGTCCTGCTGCTGGACCGCGGCGAGGAAGGCCTCCACTGCGGTGTACCCGCCGGTGGCGGTCAGGGTGAGCGGTACGCGGATGAGACCGGTGGCCGGGTCCGTGCTGGTCGTCGTCGTGGTCGTCGTCGTGGTCGTCGCAGCGGTGGCGCCGTCAGCGGCGGACGCGCCGTCCGTGGCAGCCGCGCCGTCAGCGGCAGCCGCGCCGTCAGCGGCGGCCGTGCCGTCCGTGGCAGCCGCGGCGGCCGTCTCGGGGGCCGCCGGCACCACACCGGTGAGGGTGACGCCGGTCGTGGCGGCGGCGTCGCGCAGGGCGCGCAGCAGGTCGGCCAGGTCCGGGTCGGTGGGGACCTGCGCGCGGGCCCGGGCCAGGTCGGCCTGGTACTGGGGCAGGGCGGAGTACTGCGCCTGGAGCTCGGCCACCCTGGTGGTGAGCTGCGCCTCGTTCGCGGTGGTCTGGACGGCCTGGTCCTCCAGGGCCGCGGTGCTGGCGGCCTGGGGCGCCAGCACCAGCGCCCAGCCGCCGAGGGCGACGAGCGCGACGGCGCCGACGCCGCCCAGCAGCCACGGGAGGGGGCGCGGGTCCTTGGACGGCGCCGCCTCGCCCGAGCTGCCGGCGGGGCGGAACACCGCGGTCGCCGGGCCGGCGGCGCGGGGGGGCCCGGCCTGGCCGGTGCCTCGACCGCCGGGGGCGCGGAGGTCAGGGGTCGACAGGGACACGTCAGCCCACTTCCTGGGAGTCGGCGTTCTGGGCGAAGCGATGGCTGAGCGCGGCATCGGTGACCTGCGCGGTGATGGTGAAGGAGACGACGGGGACCGCCTGGGCGCTGTCCATCGTGGCCGTCATGAGGTAGGCGTCGGCCACGCCGGGGACGGTGCCCAGGGCGTCGAGGTAGGCGGCCACGTCCTCGTAGGAGGTGGAACGCGCCGTGATCGTGATGCTGCCCTCGCTGCCCGGGACACCCGCGGTCGCGTCGGCGGCCGGGGCGGTCGAGGCGTCATCGGTGGTGAGGGTGGCCTGCACGCCGTCGAGCCACGCGCCGGCGGGCAGGGCGGCGCTGAGCGTGCCGACGAAGGCCGCCCAGCTGACGTCCTGGGCCATCGCGGTGGCGCGGGCGTCCTCAGTGGCCCTCAGCGCGCGGAGGGTCTGGGGCGCGGCGGCGTACTGGGCCTGCTGGGCCTGCAGGGCGCTGGTGCGCGCCACCGCGGTGTCGAGCTCGGCCTGGGCGGTGCTGGCCTGCGCGGCGCCCACGGCCCAGGAGCCGGCGACCACCAGGAGGGCCGCGGCCACGCCGAGGGCGCCACCGCGCTTGGCGCGGCGGACGGCGCGGCGGGAGATGACGCCGGGCGGCAGCAGGTTGACCCGCGGGGCCACCCAGGCGGTGGGCTCGGAGCGGTCCCCGGCGGGGCGGACCCCGGCGAGCAGCTCGGTCAGGCCGCTCACGCCGACACCCCCAGGGCCAGGCCGATGGCCATCGTCGCGGCGTCGTCCGTCGGACGCAGGTTGCGACCGGGGCGCAGGCGGTGGCTGACGGACCCGATGTCGACGGGGAGCCCCGTCATGGCGGCCAGGCGCGGGGCCAGTCCGTCGAGCCGGGCTCCGCCGCCGGTCAGGACCACGCGCTCGGCGCGGTGGCCGCTGGTGGCCGCTGCGTAGTCGATGGTGCTGCGGACCTCCTCGAGGAAGCCGAGCGCCGCGGCCTCCACGGCGTGGCCCACGACCGTGAGCTCGCCGTTGAGACCGTCGCCGATGCCGAGGCCGCGCTTGAGGTGCTCGGCCTCGAGCACGGTGACGCCCGTGCGCTCGACCAGCGCGTCGGTGATGTCGTTGCCGCCCGCCATGAGGATGCGGACGAAGCGGGGGGCTCCCCCGGAGTGGACGACGACCTGCGTGATCGTGGCGCCGATGTCGACCAGTGCCTCGGTGGTGGTCTCGCCGTGGACGTCGGAGCCCACCGCGCGCAGCACGGCGAAGGCGGTGAGGTCGACGGCCTCGGGGATCAGCCGGGCCCCCTCGGCGGCCGCGACGAGCGCGGCGACGGCGTCGCGCCAGGCGGCGACGAGCAGCCCGCGGACCACCTGGCCGCTGCCGGTGGTGCGCACCTCGAGCGGGTGGAAGTCCATGACGGCGGACTCGACGGGCATGGGGAGCACGTCCTGCACCTGGAAGGGCAGGGCCTTGCGGAGGTCGGCGGCCGGCATTTTCGGCACCTCGACCTCGCGGACCACGACGCGCTGGTTGGCGATGCCGAGGGTCACGCGGCGGCTGGAGAAACGGCCCGTGCGCCACAGCTGCACGAGCACTGCGGAGACCGCGGCGACGTCGACGACCTCGCCGTCGACCACCGCGCCCTCGGGCAGCGGCGCCTCGGCGCTGCGCTCGAGCACCACTCCCGTCGCGGTGAACGACAGCTCGGCGGCGCGCACCGCGCTGCAGCCGATGTCGAGCCCGATCGACGTGCGTCGTGCCACGAGAGTCCCTCCTGTCGGTCGAGGGCACCGGTCCGTGGTCGCCCTCTCCACTTCGATCGGCAGGGCGGGAACGGACTTGAGCGCTGACCTGGGACGACCTCGGGTGACGCTCGTCAGGCGAGGGTGTCGCCGCTCATCGCCAGGTACCAGTGGACGACGTCGCCGCCCGCGGCGACGCCGAGTGCGGCGACGCCGAGTGCGGCACCCGCGAGCAACGACGGGCCGAACGGCAGGTGGCCGCGCCGACGCAGCGCCCCGGTGGCCACGAGGGCCACCCCGAGCAGCCCGCCGATGACGAAGGCGGCGAACGCCCCCACCGCCAGCGCCGACCACCCGGCGTACCCGAGGACCGCGCCGAGGACCCCGGCGAGCTTGACGTCGCCGAAGCCCGTGCCGCCCGGCTTGGCGACCGCGAGGGCGAAGTAGAGGCCGTAGAGGAGCAGGCCGCCGAGCAGGGCCCTGAGCGCGGCGGCGCCGTCGTGCTCCAGCACGGCCGCCAGACCCAGGAAGACGGCGGTCACCGAGTAGGCGGGCAGCACGATGGCGTCGGGCAGGCGGTGCACGTCGAGGTCGATGAGCGCGAGGGACAGCCCGGCGGCCGCCAGGTACAGCAGCACCGGCAGCAGGGCCCAGCGCCCCTCGTGGGCGACTTAGGCGGTGACGGCGGCGAAGAGCCCGGCCGTGGCGAGCTCGAGCAGGGGGTGGCGGACGCTGATGGGGACCGCGCACGAGCGGCAGCGCCCGCGCAGCAGCAGCCACGACACCACCGGCACGTTGTCGCGGGCGGTGACGGGGCTGGCGCACGCGGGGCACGCGCTGGGCGGGTGCACCACGGACGCGCCGACGGGCATGCGGTGCACCACCACGTTGAGGAACGACCCGACCGCGAGCCCGACGACGGCGGCGAGCACCAGCAGCGGCCCGGTGTCCGCCACGCCCGCCCACGGCTGCGCGCTCACGTCGTCACCCCGTCACGGAGGTCTCGAGCTGGCGGCTGACGCTGGGCTCGAGAGCGGTCGGCGGAGCGTTCCACTTCTGGGCCGGACCACCGTCGCACGTCTCGAGCACCATGGTCGACCAGTAGACGCCGTCGTTGCGGGGCGACTGCTCCTCCCCGACCGACAGGCAGCGGCCGTCGCTCGCCACGAAGGTGTAGCTGCTCGTGTACGAGCCCGTCGCGTAGTACCGCGTGAACGCCTGGGAGGGCGTGGAGTCGCAGCTGCGGAAGGTGACGTAGGCGGGTTCGGATCCCGGTGCCGGCGAGGTGAGGCACGACGTCCGGTCCGAGTCGTTCTGGAAGCGCACCCGGACCCGCGTCGACAGTCCTGATGCGCCATCGGGCTCAGCTGCGACCCCGGTCTCGGCCCCGTAGTACCAGCGGTGGTTCCACGCCAGCTTGCTACCGCCGCTCGGGTCCTGCTTGCAGGGGTAGAGGATCATGTAGCGGAAGCTCGTGGTCATGTTGGTGACGTCGGCGCACCGGCCGAACTCCTTGTAGTTGACGAGCTGCGACGTCTGGAACGAGGCGGCTCCCGCACCCACCTGCGGTTCGGGGCTGAACGAGCCCCAGGACTCGTTGGCCGCGTCGCAGGTCGAGCTGCCACCGGCCTTGACGGTGTCTCCCGCGGACCAGCTCGTCTGACCGGCGTACAGGCAGTTCTTGCCGTAGTCCTTGTTGCTGGCGTTCTGCCCGCGGAAGTGCGCTCCGCTCTCGTAGCTCCACAGCTGCATCGCAGAGCGTGAGTCGAGGGTGCACGCCTGCAGCGACACCGTGCGGTCCGTCGCGCTGAGAGCCGGCTGCGTGATGCAGAGCCCGCTCGAGCCCGTCGTCCCGCCCGTCGTGGTCGCGGTGATGGTGCTGGCCAGCACCAGGTGGTAGCCGGTGTCGTACACCCAGCGCTGGAGGTCGTTGCTGCTGCTGCAGCTGGTGGCCGGCTGGTAGATGACGGTCGCCCCCGCGGTGGCTGACGACGCCTGCAGGCAGGCCTCGCGCGGAGCCGTGAAGATGACGCCCCCCGGGATGTTCTTGTTGCTGACCCGGAACGCGTACTGGGCCAGCAGGGAGCGCGAGTGGACGAGCGCGCCGGCGCTCGCGTCCTGGCCGACGGTGCTGACGAGCGCGAAGACCGGCTGCCGCGGCACCCCCGCCCCTTCGGTGCAGGGCAGGGCGTTGGTCGTCTGCCAGGTGTCGCTCTTGCCCGACGGGTCCTGGGTGAAGTAGGTGATCGCCGAGCTGAAGGACAGCCCCCCCGCGGGACTCGGCACCTCGCCCGCCACCCGGCAGGGGAGCTCGCGGAGCGAGCCCACGCCGCCGGCCCCGGTGCTGGTGCGGATCTGCGCGAGCGCGGTCTGCGTGCCCGTCTCGGCCGCGAAGATCAGCCGTGTGCTCTGCTGGGTGGCCCGGGTGGGCTTGACCTGGCTCACGACCACACCGAGGACGAGGGTCGCCAACGCCAGGACGACGAACATGAGCAGGACCACGGCGAGCAGCGCCGCGCCGGCGTCCTGCTCAGGGCCCGTGGGGGGGCTCCCGGCAGTCCGGGCTCGGAGCCGGCGCACGGCAGAGCGGAGCACGGTGACCTCCCGGGTCTGGTGACCACTCACGGCCGGGTGGCCTGCGGGCAGACAGCAGCGCCGGCGGTGTTGCTCGGCGAGGTGATGGAGCTGTTGCGTGCCACGAACGAGGTGGTCATGGACGCCCTCCCGGCGGAGTCACCCGTGCCGGCCCCGGAGGTGACGGACACGGTGAGCTTCTGGTTGACGTGGTCGGCGCCGGCGAGCGCCACCGCGAAGGGCGACCCGCTGCCGGCGTCCGGCAGTACTCGCGTGGCGACGGTGGAGAAGGAGTCCGCGGGGGTCTGCCCGTCGTCCCAGGTGCGGACCTGCAGCGACGCGGTCGTGGGGTCGTACCGCCACTGGGTGCACAGTGTCGGCTGGCCACCCGCGCGCTGGGCGGTGCGGAACTCCACGTACCAGCGGCCTCCCGGAGCCGGAGAGGGCTGGTTGATGGCGTCGGCGTACCGGACCTGCCGGTCCAGGCGCAGGAAGACCGCCCGGACTCCGTCACCGGCGTCCGCGGTGTTGTTCACGCGGCTGGTGCTCGTCGTCATCGACAGCACGGCCGACATGAAGATGGCCATGACCACGGAGAAGATGCTCATCGCGACCAGCGTCTCGACGAGGGTCACGCCGGCGTCCGGACGGGCACCGCCGTCGGCGGCCCACCGGCGGCGGACGAGCCCGCGCGCGCCGCTCACCGGGTCACCGTGACGCGCACGGTGGCGGTGTTGGACGTCGCACCGTAGGCGTCCTTCACGAAGTAGGTGACGGTGACCGACCCCAGGGCCGCGTCGGCGGGGACCTCCAGCGTGATGGTCCCCGCAGGGTCGGCCGTGGCCCTCATGCCGCTCGGCGCGGACCTCACGGTCACGGGGCTGGTCCTCGCTGGGATCATCGTGTCGTTGTTCAGGACGTCGAGCGTCTGGCGGGTGCCCCTCGCCACGGTGGCGGTGTCGTCGACGGCCCGTCCGCCCGAGGTGTTCCACTCGGGGTCCACGGACGTGTCGACCAGCACGCTCGCCGTGTAGGAGCAGGCGCTGCCGGAGCACTCCTGCGCCGTCCCCCACGCGGTGGTGGCGCTGATGCGGACGAGCTCCTCGTAACCCGCGGGCGGCTGGTTCGCGCGCTCCCCGCCGGCGCGGTCGCACGGCTGGGAGGTGGTGGCCCGCAGGCGGTAGCACGTGCCGATGTAGGTCGTGGTCGTGTAGGACGCCGTCCCGACCCGGTCGGTCTTCGTCGGCGCCACCAGGAGCGCGCCGACGGGGCTCGAGGGGTCCCACGCTGGGAAGGTCGTGCTCGCCGGAGAGCCGGAGGCGGACCACTGGCTGCTCACCGAGCTCTGGGTGCGTCCGCGGACGAGCAGCGGCCACGTCGTCGTGGTGCCGCCCGTGGTGCTCGTCTGCACCGTGACGGGCAGACCGCGCGCGTCCTCGACGGCCGCGTTGGCCAGGGCGACCGCCACCTGGCGGCGCTGCAGGTCGGTGGACGTCCGCGTCCCGGAGATGAAGAAGCCGAGGGTCGCCGTGGCGATCACTCCGAGGAGGGCCAGCGCGACGATGACCTCGACCAGCGTGAAGCCGTCGTCGGTCGCACCGTCTTCGCGGGTGTGGCGGTCCGTCAGCTGCACAGCTCGATCCCCTGGGTGGTCCGTGGTGGTGTCCTGCGAGTCCTGATCGGCAGGGCGTGGAGCAGCCTTGATCATCGCTACCCGATCGGTCGTCCCTGAGGTGCCGGGAGGTGGCGCCCTCAGGTGACCGGGAAGCCGCTCAGCGCCAGGTACCAGCGCCCGAGGGCGTCACCGGCGACGACCCCGAGCGCGGCACCGGCGAGCATGAACGGACCGAAGGGCAGGTGCCCGCGGCGCCGCAGCACCCCGGAGGCGACCAGGGCGACCCCCACCAGGCCGCCCAGCACGAAGGCGGAGAAGGCCCCCACCGCGAGCGCCGACCACCCGGCGTAGCCGAGGACGGCGCCCAGGACGCCGGCGAGCTTGACGTCTCCGAAGCCCATGCCGCCGGGACGAGCCACGGCGAGGGCGAAGTAGAGGCCGTACAGGAGGAGGCCGCCGGCGAGCGCCCGCAGCGCGGCGGCGCCGTCGTGCTCCAGCACCGCGGCCAGGCCCAGCAGGGCGGCGGTGACGGGGTAGGCGGGGAGCACGATGGCATCGGGCAGGCGGCGCACGTCGAGGTCGATGAGCGCGAGCGCGAGGCCGGCAGCCGCCAGGTAGAGCAGCACGGGCAGCAGGGCCCACCTGCCCTCGTGGGCGGCCCAGGCGGTCACGGCGGCGAAGAGCCCGGCCGTGGCCAGCTCGACCAGGGGGTAGCGGCCGCTGATGGGGGCGGCGCAGGAGCGGCATCGACCACGCAGCAGCACCCACGAGAGCACCGGGACGTTGTCCCGGGCGGCGACGGGGCTGGCGCAGGCGGGGCAGGCGCTGGGCGGTCGGACCACCGAGGCGCCGGCGGGGACGCGGTGCACCACCACGTTGAGGAAGGAACCGACGGCGAGCCCCACGACGGCGGCGAGGACCACGAGGGCCACCAGCGCGGCGCTCATCGCGTCACCGGCGTCTCGAGGACGTGGTTGACGTCGCCCGGCACGAGGTTGGCCGGGGCGTTCCAGCGCTGCTCGGGGCCGCCGGTGCAGGCGGCGGCGATGACCGTCGGGTAGTCGAAGCCCTGGGCGGGGTGGTAGACCGGTCCGGAGCCCAGGCAGCGGCCGAGGTCGTCCTTGATGAGGTAGCTGGTGTAGTAGTCGCCGGTGTAGCCGATGACGGTGAAGCGCTGCTGGGGGGTGCCGTTGCAGTCCGCCAGGGCGGGGTAGTCGGGGCTCCAGGTGCCCATGTCGTCCGAGCGCGTGGTCTCGAGGCGGCTGAGGCAGCGCTGGTTGTGGTTGTTGGCCTTGATGGACAGCGTGCCGCTCTTGACCGGCTGGTCGGCGGTGGGCCAGTCGCCGGCGCCGGCGGAGGTGGTGAGGGTCCAGACCTGGTTGTAGGTGTTGGTGCTGGCGCCGGCGTGCTTGCACGGGGCGACGCCCTCGACGTTCGCCCACGGGTCCTCGCGGGTGATCTCGAAGCACGACCCGAAGTACTTGTAGTTGACGAACTGCCCCGAGGCGTAGCCGGAGTCACCGGCGCCGACGGCGGGCTCGGGCGACCAGCTCCACCAGTCGGTGTAGTCGTTGCTGCTGCACCGACTGACGTGCGCCACGTCGATCCCGTCGGTGGACGGGGTCGCCCTGCGCTCGGACCACAGGCACCGAGCGCCCTTCATGGAGAAGGTCTGGCCGGTGTAGCTGAGCACCTGGTCGTCGGTCCGCGCCGGGGCGCACTGCTCGAGCTGGGCGGCGCTGCCGACAGCCGTCACGCACAGCTGGGACGACGCGCTGAGCGTCGAGGCCAGCTTGAGCTTGTTGTCGGTGTCGTGGACCCACATGAGGTCCGCCGTCCGGGCCTGGCAGGCCGACGGGGCGGCGTACTCCAGGGCAGCGCCCTCCACGGCCGTCCCCCGCACCTGGAGGCAGGTCTTCTTGCCGTACGACCAGAAGAGGCCGCCCGGAATGTTCAGCGACGTCGTCTGCAGGGCGTAGGTCGCCCGCAGGAGCCGGTTGCCGCTGGTGTCGGCGATCCCCACCACGCCGTCCTGCGTGGCGGTGGACGTGATGAGCGCGTACTTCGGTGCGTCCCCGGTGGCGCTGACACCGGAGCTCGCGGAGCACGTCAGGTGGTTGGCGGCGAGCCAGCTCGCGGGCTGCTGGGACGGGTCGCTGGTGTAGTAGTCGACCGTCACCGCGTACGCGAGCACCGGGCCGCGGGAGGGGAGGGTCCCCGCCAGCTGGCACGGGAGCCGGGTGGTGTCGCCGTACGTCTTGCCGTCGACCCCGTCGACGCGGGTGGCGGCGCGCACCGCGGCCAGGGCCGCCTGGCTGCCGGACTCGGCGGCCGCGATGGTGCCGGCGGTCTTGGTGGTGTAGCTCAGCGGCTTCACCTGGGCCATCACCGCACCGACGGCGAGCAGGCTCAGGGTCGCGACGACCAGGACCAGCATGATGACGCTCAGCAGGGCGATCCCGGCGTCGTCAGCGCCGTCGGTGGTGCCGGCCCCCTGCGGGCCGGAGCGGGTGGTCTGCGGAGTGCTCACGAGGTGCTCCGGATCGTCGCGGTGCTGCCGCAGAGGTCGGTGACGGCGGTCGTCGTGTCGGCGTTGCCCGGTGAGCCGGCGCTGCTGTTGCGCGCGGTGAAGGCGGTGTCCACCACGACCTTCCCAGCGGGCTCGCCGGTGCCGCGCTGGGCGAGCAGGTGCACGCCGAGCTGCTGGCGCGCGAGCGGGACCTGCGCGCCCTGCGAGGGCGTCGAGCCGGCGGCGGCGCGGGTGAAGGGCGCGCGGGCCGGGTCGGTCGCGAGGGACCCGGCGACCGTGGTCCAGGTGGTGGGCACCGCTGCGCCGCGGACCCAGGTGCGCACCTGGAGGGACGACCCGGCCTGGTGGAGGCGCCACTGGGTGCAGCGGATCCCGCTGGTGGCCCTCTCGGGGCTGGTCATCTCCACGAACCAGTCGCCGGAGACCTCACCCGGGACGCTGATGGCGTCGGCGTAGCGGACGTCGCGGTCCAGGCGCAGGTAGACGGTGCGGACGTCGCCGGTGGCGTCGGTGAGGTTCTGCGTCTTCACGGTCATGCGGCCCAGGCCGACCACGGCCGACAGCATGACCACGAGCACCGTGGTGAGGATGCTCATCGCCACGAGCAGCTCGACCAGGGTCGCGCCGTCGTCGCCCCGCGGGGCCGGCTGCACGGGGACGGGTGAGGTCGTGCGTGACGGGCTCACGAGGCGACCCGCCAGGTCGGGTCGCTGTGACCGTCGACGAGCGAGGAGCTGGTGGCCGAGCACGTGGGCGAGCACCCTGCGCCGGTCCAGGTCACGACGACGACGACCCGCTGCACGACCGGACCGGAGCCCGTGAGGGAGCAGGCCCCGCCCGCGGCGGTCGCCAGGGTGCAGGTGCCGACGAGCGTGGTCGTCGTGTAGGTCGTGCCACCGACCTGTGAGGGCACCGACAGCGGCACCGCGAGCGGCCCGGCGGGGGTGTTCGCGTCCCAGGCGGGACGGGTGTCGGCCTTGCCGGGGAAGCTGGTCGCGTTCCAGGCGGTGGCGACGTCGGACGGGGTGCGCCCCGAGGTCAGGCCGCCCACCTGGCCGGTGCCCGCGAGACCGGCGACGGTCTGGGACGTGGTGCTGGTGACCGTGGAGCGCACCGAGTGGACTCGCTCCACCGCGTCGTTGACGACGGCGACCGCCACCTGGCGCTCGCGCTGCCCGTCGGCGTGCTTCATCGACGCGACGAACATCGACAGCGCCGAGGTGGCCACGACGCTGAGCAGGCCGAGGGCGACCACGACCTCGACGAGGGTGAAGCCGTCGTCGGTCTGGTCCTCCCCCGCCTGGTCGTCCTGGCCGTCCACGTGTTCCACAGCGACTCCCCCAGGGCTGGTGACGACGGTCGGTGGATGTGGCCGCGGGCCCGCCCCCGGAGGGTGCGGGCCCGCGGTTGTCACCTCAGGTGCAGACCGAAGGAGTACCGCTGGGGGTGGACTGGAGCCCGCCCTTCGTGCTGACGTACCAGTACTGCAGGCTCGTCGCATTGGCGGTCGCCTTGGCGTTCCAGCCGCCGAGGCAGTACCCCCCTCCGTTCGCGGCGCTCTGGACGATGTAGGTGACGGTGTTGCCGCTGCTCACCGCGATGGGGGTGGTGCCGACGGTGACCTGATTGCCACTCGGCGCTCCGGTGCTGGCGGTGAACTGGGCAGAGGTTGGGTACGCCTGGCTGTCCACGCTGAAGGTCTCGACGCTGTTGGCGACCGTGCGCAGGTCGGACTTGATGCTGCTGTCCACCGCCTTCTGGCGCTGGTTCAGGAACACCGGGATCGCGATCGCCGCGAGGATGCCGATGATGATCATGACGACGAGGAGCTCGATCAGGGTGAAGCCCTGGTCCTTCTCCTCCATGGCC
>JAKONK010000071.1 GCA_022701985.1 Actinomycetales bacterium | reverse complement strand
GCGCGGTAGGCCAGCCAGGCGCCCAGGCCCAGCACGACGACCAGCAGCGTGACCAGCAGGGCGACCACCCCGCGGTTGCCCCGCCGCGGCTCGGGCTGCACCGGCAGCGACCCGGTGCCCGGGGCGGGCACCGCCGTCGTCGCCCCGGTGGCCTGGCCGCGGTTCCGGCGGCTGACGAAGCCGCCGGCGGCCACCGCGCGGGTCGCCTCGGTGGTGGTCGGGAGGTGGGCCGTCGCCGCGGCGGTGGCCACCGCGACGGCGGGGGCCAGCACCGGCTGCCCGGCCTCGGCGGCGAGCAGGTCGTCGAGGAACTGCTGGGCGTCGTCGTACCGGTCGTCGCGCGACTTGGCCAGCGCCTTGAGGACGACGCGGTCGAGCTCGTCGTCGACGGCGCGGTTGTGGGCGCTCGGAGGCTGCGGGAGCTCGCCCACGTGCTGGTAGGCCACGGCCACGGGGGAGTCGCCGATGAACGGCGGCCGGCCCGTGAGCACCTCGTAGAGGGTGCAGCCCGTGGAGTACAGGTCGGTGCGGGCGTCGACGACCTCGCCGCGCGCCTGCTCCGGCGACAGGTACTGGGCGGTGCCGATGACGGCGGACGTCTGGGTCATCGTCGCGGAGGAGTCGGCGACCGCCCGCGCGATGCCGAAGTCCATGACCTTCACCGCGCCGGAGCGCGTGACCATGACGTTGGCGGGCTTCACGTCCCGGTGCACGATGCCGGCCTCGTGGGCGGCCCTCAGCGCCGTGAGGATGCCCGCGGTGATCTCGACGGCCTGCTGGGTCCCCAGCCCGCCGCCCCCGGCCTGGTCGAGCAGCTCGCGGACCGTCTGGCCCTCGACGTACTCCATGACGATGTACGGGGCGCGCACCTGCGCGCCGCCGGCGTCGGTGCGGACGTCCTCGCCGGTGTCGTAGACCGCGACGACCGCGGGGTGGTTCAGCCCCGCCGCGGACTGCGCCTCGCGGCGGAAGCGGGCCTGGAAGACCGGGTCGCGCGCCATGTCGGAGCGCAGCAGCTTGATGGCCACGCGGCGGCCGAGGCGCTGGTCGCGCCCGGCGTGGACCTCCGCCATGCCGCCGCGCCCCAGCAGCTCGCCGACCTCGTAGCGGTCGGCGAGCACCCGGGGGGTCTCGTTCACGCTCCGCCCGCCCCCGCTGCGGCACCGGCGGCGCCAGCCGCACCGGCCGCCGGGGTGGTGGGAGCGGCCGAGGTGGCCGCGGGGGAGCTCGGGACCGCCGAGGAGGCCGGGTCGTCAGGGGTCGCCGACGGGTCGGTGGTCGGGTCGGCGGGCGTGGTCCCGGTGTCCTCGGGGGTCGTCGCGGTCTCGCTCGGCGTGGTGGCCGAGGGCGTCGCGGCGGACTCGGACTCCTGCGGCACCGCGGTGGTGGGCCCGGTGGACGGCGTGGTCGCCTCGCCGGGGTCGGCGGTGCTGAGCTGGGCCGGGGGCACCACGGGGTCCTCGGCCCCGCCGAAGGCGCCCGCGACGAGCGCCACGAGCACCACCACGAGCACCGCGAGGAGCCCGATGAGCGGAACCGTCATGCGGCTGCGCCCGCGGCGCTGCCCCGTCGGCTCCGGGTCACCCGCCGCACGACCGGCCTGGTCGCCGTAGCCGTCGTGCCCGAGCTGGCTGCCGGCGCCGTACGCCGCGGCGGCCTGGGCGGAGCGCCGCGTGGGCGACGCCGCCGGCTCAGGCCACGGCACGGTGTCCTCCGAGCGCGCAGCGGCCGCTCCGAAGGGCGGCACCACGCGGGTGGCGTCGGTGGTGGGCACGCCCGAGGGCATCGCCACCGTGGCGCCGGCGGCCGCGGCCGCAGCTCCGGCGGCGCCGAGCCCCGCGGCGAGGACCCGCTCGGCGCCGGAGTCGTCGCCCTCGGCCACGAGTGAGGCGACGTGGGCCACGACCGCGGCGTCGCGCGGGCGCGCGTGCGGGTCCTTGGCGAGGCAGGCGTCGACCAGGGCGCGGGCGCCCCGGGGCACCGAGGCGGGCAGCGGGGGCGGCGGGTCGTTGACCTGCGCCAGCGCGATGGCCACCTGCGACTCGCCCGTGAAGGGCCGCTGCCCCGCGAGCATCTCGTGGGCCACGACCCCCAGGGCGTACACGTCGACGGCGGGCGTCAGGTCGCGCCGTCCGGTCGCCTGCTCGGGGGAGAGGTAGGCGGCGGTGCCCATCACCTGGCCGGTGGCCGTCAGCGGGGCCTCGGCCGCGGCGCGGGCGATCCCGAAGTCGGTGACCTTGACCCCGCCGGTGGGCGTGACCAGGAGGTTGCCGGGCTTGACGTCGCGGTGGACGATCCCGGCCTCGTGCGCCGCCGCCAGACCGGAGGCCGCCGAGGCGATGATCTGCATCGCGCGGCGGGGCTCCACCGAGTGCTGCGTGGCCAGCAGGTCGCTCAGGGGCTCGCCGGGCACCAGCTCCATGACGAGCCAGGCGCTGCCGTCGGACTCGCCGTAGTCGTAGGTGGCCGCGATCGACGGGTGCGCCAGGCGCGCGCTGTTGCGCGCCTCGGTGCGGAACCGCGCGAGGAAGCCCTGGTCGGTCGCGAGCTCGCTGCGGAGCACCTTCACGGCCACGGTGCGCCCGAGCAGCTCGTCGCGCGCCTCCCAGACCTCGCCCATGCCGCCCGAGGCGATCGGGACGGTCAGCTGGTAGCGGTTGCCCAGCACGGTGCCGGCGTCGACGCGCATCAGCCGGCGCTCCCCTCGGTGGCGGCCAGCGCGGCCTGCATGACGGACTTCGCGATCGGGGCGGCGACGCGGCCGCCGGAGGCCTCGTCACCGGCCCTGCCGCCGTTCTCGACGAACACCGCGACGGCCACCCGGGGCGCGTCGGCGGGGGCGAAGGCGGTGAACCACGCGTGGGGGGCGCTCTGGCCGTTCTGGGCGGTGCCGGTCTTGCCGGCGACGGCGACGCCGTCGATCTGCGCCGCGCGACCGGTCCCGGACTCCACCACGCCCTCCATCATGGCCGTCAGCGCGGCCGCGGTCTGCCGGGACACGGCGCGGCCCACCTCGGTCGGGCGTGGCGCCTCGAGGACCTGCAGGTCGCGCCCCCGCACCGTGCTCACCAGGTTCGGCTGCATCACCACTCCACCGTTCGCGATCCCCGCGGCGACCATCGCCATCTGCATGGGCGTCGCCGTGACGTCCCCCTGCCCGATCGCCGAGCGGGCCAGCGCCGCCTGGTCGAGACCGGTGGGGAACTGGCTCCTCGCCACCCGCACGGGGACGTCGAGGGCCTCGCCGAAGCCGAACGCCTCGGCCTGGGCCCCCAGCTCGTCCTGCCCCAGCGCCATGCCCAGGTTGGCGAAGGCGGTGTTGCAGGAGACGCGCAGCGCGTCGGCCAGCGTGGTCTGCCCGTTCGAGCCGCACGCCTGGCCGTCGTCGTTGCGCAGGCCCGCGGTGGTCTGCGGCAGGTCGAGGACGGCGGGTGAGTCGATGAGGCTCTCCGGGGTGTAGTCACCGCTCTCCAGCGCCGCGGCCGCGGTGACCAGCTTGAACGTCGAGCCGGGCGGGTAGCGCTGGGAGGTCGCCTTGCTGACCAGGGGGTCGCCCTCGGCGCCCTCCAGCTCGGCGGCCGCGGCCGCCGCCTCGGAGCGCGTGTGGGAGGCGAGGAGGTTGGGGTCCCAGTCGGGCGAGGAGTACATCGCCAGCACGTCCCCGGTGGTGGGGTCGAGGGCCACGACGGCGCCCCGCTGGCCGTCCAGGCCCTCCTGGGCCGCCTGCTGCACGGCGTCGCGGATCGTCGTCTCGACCACGGCCCCGCCCGGCTCCTGACCGGTCACCAGGTCGGACACCTTGCGGAAGAAGAGGCGGTCGGAGCTGCCCGAGAGGTACTCGTCCTCCGCGGCCTCGAGCCCGGTGGGGCCGGAGGTGACGGAGTAGGTGCCCGTGACGGCCGCGTACAGCGGGCCGTCGGGGTAGACGCGCTGGAAGCGGTACTGGTCGTCGACGGGGTCGGACTGCGCGATCACGGTGCCGTCGGCCGTGGTGATCGCCCCGCGCTGGCGGCCCAGCTCCTCGTAGAGGGTGCGGGTGTTGCGGGGGTCGTCGCGCAGGCGCCCGGCGTCGACGAACTGCACCCAGGTGCCGGCGAGCATCAGCGCGGTGAACATGGCCGTGACCACGACGGCGAGGCGGCGCAGGGGCGCGTTCACAGCCGCACCACCTGGGTCGCGGAGGCGTCCTGCTCCGAGGGGAGCACCGGGGACGCCTCGGCGGGGGTCTCGGGCGAGGGTCGGCGGGCGGCGTCGGAGATGCGCAGCAGCAGCGCCACGATCATCCAGTTGGCCACGAGGCTCGACCCGCCGTAGGCGAGGAACGGCATGGTCAGGCCGGTCAGGGGGATGACGCGCAGCACGCCGCCGGCCACGACGAAGCACTGCAGGGCGATGGCGAAGGCGAGCCCGCCCGCGAGGAGCTTGCCGAAGCCGTCGCGCACCGCGGTGCCGGTGCGCAGGCCGCGCTCGACCAGGACCAGGTAGAGCAGGAGGACGGCCAGCAGGCCGGTCAGGCCCATCTCCTCGCCCAGGGTGGCGAGGATGAAGTCGCTCTCGGCGTACGGCACGGTCTGCGGGCGGCCCTGGCCGATGCCGGTGCCCAGCAGCCCGCCGTTGGCGAAGCCGAACAGGCCCTGCACCAGCTGGAAGCTGCCGCCGGGCGACTGGGCGTACACCTCGGCGTCGAAGGGGTCGAGCCACGCCGTCACACGCGCCTGCACGTGGCTGAACATGCTCCACGCGAGCACCGCGCCGCCCACGAACAGGGACAGGCCGATGGCGATCCAGCTCACGCGCTGGGTGGCCACGTAGAGCATCGCCACGAACAGGCCGAAGAAGAGCAGCGAGGTGCCGAGGTCGCGCTCGAGCACGAGGACGCCGAGGCTCGCCAGCCAGGCCACGACGAGCGGGCCCAGGTCGCGGGGCCGGGGCAGCTGCAGGCCCAGCACCTTCGGCCCCACCAGGGACAGGGTGTCGCGGGCCGTCACGAGGTAGCCGGCGAAGAAGACCGTCAGCACGATCTTGGCGAGCTCTCCGGGCTGGAAGCCGACGGGCCCGACGCGGATCCAGATCTGGGCGCCGTTGATGTTGACGCCGAGGAAGGGCACCAGCGGCAGCACGAGCAGCACCAGGCCGACGACCATCGCGGTGAACGTGTACCGGCGCAGCACGCGGTGGTCGCGCAGCACGACGACGATCGCGGTCGCCGCGAGGATGCCGATCGCCGACCAGACCAGCTGCCGCTCGGCGAAGGAGCCGTCGCGGGCGACGTCGAGGCGGTGGATCAGCGCCAGGCCGAGGCCGTTGAGCAGCGTGGCGACCGGCACGAGGAGCGGGTCGGCCCAGGGGGCGCGCCAGCGCACGGCGACGTGGAGCACCAGCACCAGGGCCCCGAGGCCGGCGCCGTAGCCCAGGATCCCCGCGGGCCACGAGCCGTCGGTGGCCACCCCGACCAGGCCGTACGCCATCATCGCCACGCCGACGGCGACCGCGGACAGCCCGAGCTCGAGCCACCGGCGCGAGCGGGGGGGCCGGGGGACCTCGACGTGTGCCGGGGGCGCGGCGGCGGAGCCGCTCACGGGGCCGTCTCCGGTGACTGCACCGGCGCGGGCTCGGTGGTCGGCTGGGTGGCCGGGTCGGTGGTCGGCTGCGCGGCCGGCGCCTCGGTCGTGGACGTGGTCGCGGCGGTGCTGGTGCCCGAGGACCCCGAGCGGGCCTCGGAGCGCAGCTCGGAGACCACGGCCTGCGCGCTCGACAGGTCGTCGGCGGGGATGGTCTCGGCGACCCTGGCGCGCCACACCTGCGGCAGCGCGGCGACGGCCACGTCGCTGCGCTCGACCAGGCTGGACAGGCTCACGGGGCCGAGGTCCTGCGACAGGCCCCGGTAGACGGCCACCTGGCCGCCGTCGTCGGCGACGAAGTACTGGCGCCCCAGCCACGCCGACCCGGCCAGGGCGCCGCCGCCGAGGACCACGGCGACCACGGCGAGCACGAGCAGCCGCAGCCCCCAGCGCGCCCGCGGTGAGCGACCCGGCGGTGGGTGCTCGACCGGGCCACCGGCCGGGTCGTGGCCCGGGTCGTGGCCCGGGTCGTCCTCGCCGTCGTGCTCGCCGGTCCTGGGACCGGGCGCCGAGGGGGCTGCCCGGCCGGTGGGGACGTCGTGGACCTCGTCGGAGCTCCCGGTCCCGGCCCCGGTCGCGGCGGGGGCCGGGGCCGCCGCGGGTGAGCGGCCGAGCACCGCGGCCCTCAGGGCCGGGCTGGTGGGTACGCGCACCCCGCGGTCGGCGTGGGGGCTGCCGCCGCCGGCGGCGCCCACCACCTGCCGCTTGCCGGAGCCCTCGGAGGCGCGGGCCGCGGCGGCGTCCTCGCCGGCCCCGGCGTGCGCGGGGTCGGCGTCCAGGACGTCGGCCACGATGCAGGTGACGTTGTCCGGCGCACCGGCGCGGAGCGCGAGCTGGACGAGGCGGTCGGCGCAGTCGCCGACGTCGTCGAGCTCCAGCAGGGTGCGCTCGATCGTCTCGTCGGACACCACGCGCGGCAGCCCGTCGGAGCACAGCAGCCAGCGGTCGCCGGCCTCGGCGTCGCGGACGGACAGGTCCGGCTCGGGGGAGGACTGGACGTCGCCCAGCACCCGCAGGATGACGTTGCGCTGCGGGTGGTGCTCCGCCTCCTCGGCGGTGATGCGGCCCTCGTCGACCAGGCGCTGCACGAAGGTGTGGTCGCGCGTCACCTGCACGAGGCGGCCCTCGTGCAGGAGGTAGGCGCGCGAGTCGCCCAGGTGCGCCAGGACCAGCCGCTCACCGGCGCGCAGGATGGCGGTCACCGTGGTGCCCATCCCGGCCAGCGCCGGCTCGACCGCGACGCGGTCGAGCAGCGCCTGCTGCGCGCGCGCCACCGCGGCCGCCAGCCGCTGGGGGGCCTGCTCGCCGTGGGCCTCGTCGTCCAGGCCGATGAGCTCGGCGACGGCGACGGCGGAGGCGACGTCGCCCCCGGCGTGGCCGCCCATGCCGTCGGCGACGACGAGGAACCGGACCCCGGCGTAGCCGGAGTCCTGGTTGCTGGCCCGGACCAGGCCGACGTCGGAGCGCGCCGCGGCGTGCAGGGAGAGGGTCACGCGCGGAGCTCCAGGGTGGTGCGGCCGATCTTCACGACGCTGCCGAC
>JAKONK010000042.1 GCA_022701985.1 Actinomycetales bacterium | reverse complement strand
GGGGTCAGTCCTTGACGGCGCCCTCGGTGAGGCCGCCGCGCCAGAACCGCTGGAGCACCAGCATCGCGACCGCCAGCGGGATGACGCTGACGAGCACGCCCGCCGTCGTCAGCTGGTAGAACTCCGGCAGCCTGTCGACCTGGCTCCGCCACGCCGTCAGTCCCAGGGTCACCGGGTACAGCTGCTGGTCGGCCAGCATCACCAGCGGCAGGAAGTAGTTGTTCCAGATCCCCACCACCTGGAACAGCAGCACCGTGACCAGCGCCGGCGCCAGCGCCCGCAGCGCGAACACGTGGAAGATCCGCAGCTCACCGGCCCCGTCCAGCCGCGCCGCCTCGACCATCGAGTCGGGCACGGTGGCCCGCGCGTACACCTGGCACAGGAACACCCCGAACGGGCTGACCAGGCTGGGGACGAGCACGCCCCAGTAGGTGTTGGCGAGCCCCATCTGCGAGAAGAGCAGGAACAGGGGCAGCGCCGTCGCCGTGCCCGGCACGAGCACCCCGCCGAGCACCAGCGCCTGCACCAGCCCGCGGCCGCGGAACTCGTACTTGGCCAGGGCGTACCCGGCCGCCGCGGCGAAGTACGTCGCCAGCACCGCTCCGAGCCCCGCGTACAGGAGGCTGTTCAGCAGCCACCGCACGAAGATGCCGCCGTCGTAGGTGAACACCGCTGACAGGTTGCTCAGCAGCTGCGGGCTGGACGAGAACCAGAACCCGTTCGTGCCGAACAGGTCCTGCGTCGACTTGGTCGCCGCGACGACGACCCAGTACACCGGCAGCAGGAAGTACGCCGTCACGACCGCGAGCACCGCGGTGACCAGGACCGTCGTCCCCCGGCGGCGGCGCGCGCCCTCTGAGGACGACGGCGCGCGGTCCTGTCGCGGCGCCTGCGGAGCCCCCTGCTGCGGGGCCGTCGTCGTCGCGCTCATCGGCGTCCCCTGTTCGTCAGGCCGAGGAAGACCGCGCTCAGCACGAACGCCGCGAGGGCGATGAGCACCGCCTGCGCCGAGGCCACCCCGTAGTCGTTGTAGTTGAAGGCGGAGTTGTAGGCCGCGAGGTTGGGCGTGTAGTCGTTGCTGACCGCGGGGGCCACGCTCTGCAGCACCTGCGGCTCGGCGAACAGCTGGAGCGTGCCGATGATCGAGAACACCGTCGCGAGCACCAGGGCGGGCCGCACCAGCGGCAGCTGCAGCGACGTCGCGATGCGCAGCGGCCCGGCGCCGTCGACCCGCGCCGCCTCGTACAGCTCCTTCGGGATCGACTTCAGCTGCGCGACGATGATCAGCATGTTGTAGCCGGTGTAGGCCCAGGTCACGATGTTGGCGATCGACCACAGCACCGTGCTCGGGGCCAGCGGGTCGAGGTCGACGCCGACCGCCCCCAGCAGCCCCAGCACCGGCGAGATGCCAGGCACGTAGAGGAAGCTCCACAGGATCGTGGCGATCACGCCGGGGATGCCGTAGGGCAGGAAGTACGCGGTGCGGAAGAAGCCCGGCCACTTCGCCGAGGCCGACTCCAGCAGCAGCGCCAGCACCGTCGCCACCACGATCATCACGGTGACCTGGACGACGCCGAAGAGCAGCACGCGCCCCACCGACGCCAGGAACCCGCCGTCGGACAGCGCCCGCGAGTAGTTCTCCAGGCCCGCGAACCCCGACGTCGTCCCCTCCTGTCCGAACAGGCCCGCGCGGGTGACCCGCGTGAAGCTCTGCCCGACGGCGTAGAGCACGGGGGCGATGAACGTCAGCAGGAACAGCAGGAGGAAGGGCGCCATGAGGAGCCAGGGGGCGCGCCGCTGGGCACCCCCCGCGCGCCTGCGGGCCGGGGGAGCGGCCGCCGTCGTCCTGCCGGCGCGGTCGCCCAGCTGGCGGGAGCCCGCCGCCGTGCTCACGACGCCGCCCTCACGGCCAGGCCCTTGTCGCGGTGCGCTGCGACCACCTGCGGCTGCGCCGCAGCGAGGGCGTCGAGGCAGGTGCGGTAGCCGCCGGTCAGCCGGGCGCGGAAGGCGTCGGCCACGATGTTGATGGCCTGCAGCGTCACCGGCGACCACGTCCAGTCGGTCCGCTGCTGCTGCGCCGCCGGCTGGAAGACCTCGGTGTTGTAGGGCTGGTCGCTGAAGAACGCCGACGGCTCCTGGCGCGCCGCGCCGATGTAGTCGCTGGCCGGTGACCAGCCGATGCCGCTGTACCGGATCATCGCGTCGATGCCCTCCGGGTCCGTGGTCATCCACGTCGCGAAGGCCAGCGCCTCGCGCGGGTAGGGGCAGGTGGAGGTGATGGCCGCGGTCGAGCCGCCGAGGTAGCTGGACCCGACGGCGCTGCTCAGGGCGGGGTCGGACGCCCAGGTGGGAACGGGGGCCACGCGCCACTGCCCCTCGCCGCCGGTGGTGCCCTCGATCAGCGCGTCGGCCCACGAGCCGGACACGAGGCTCGCGATGGCGCCGTTCCCCGCGGCGGCGAACCACCCCACGGAGAACGGGGGCAGCGCGGTGTTGAGCAGGCCCTCGTCGAGGGCGGTGTCGAAGAGCCGCGCGACGGCGGTGGTCGCGTCGTCGGTCATGTCGATGACCCACTCCTCGCCCTCGGGGCGGAACCAGGTGGCCCCCGCCTGCGTGGCGATGGAGATGAAGGTGGTGGGGTCGCCGGCGTTGAAGCTGTCGATCCAGTGGCCCGGGTCGTTCGCATGGACGGCGCGGGCCACCTCGAGCCACTCCTCCCACGTGGCGGGGGGCTGGGCGCCGACCGCGTCGAGGCTCTCGGGGCGGTAGAAGAAGCCGATCGGGCCGGAGTCCTGCGGGACGCCCCACAGCTTCCCGTCGAGGCGCACCTGGCTGGCCAGGCCCGCGTCGTAGGAGCCGATGACGTCCTCGAACCCGTACTGGCCGAGGTCTGCGAGGCCGTTCTGCAGCAGGTAGCTGGGCAGCGTGCGGACCTCGATCTGGGCGATGTCCGGACCCGAGCCGGCGGCCAGCGCGGAGAAGATCTTCTGGTACCCGCCGGAGTTGCCGCCGGGGATCCACACCGCCTCCACCTGCACGCCGGGGTTCTTCGCGTTCCAGACGTCGCACACCTGCTGCAGGTCCTTCAGCCACGCCCAGTACTGCAGGCGCACCACCTCGCCCGCGGGCGCCGCGGGGAGCGGCCGGGTGGTGGCCGGCGCGGTGCCGGGGGTGCCGCAGGCGGCGGTGGCGCCCAGCGCCCCCAGGCCGGCGAGCCCGGCGCCCGCGGCGCGCAGGAGCTGGCGCCGGGACGGCGGGGGCGGGGTGGCGGGTCTGCCTCGGGCTGGTGTCCACGTGTCGGGCACGTCGACCTCCTCGTCGTCGGACCTCCCACCGGGCGGCCCTGCCCGGTGTGACGACGAGACTAACCCCGACCGTCCGGTAGGTCCCTTCCGTCCCACTCGTCCCATTTCCGCCCGACCGCAGCCGGGTGTCTGGTTGCGGTTCCAGGCGGGGTAGGAACCGCAACCAGGCGCTCGGCTGCGGTCCGCCGGGAGGATCAGGCCGCCGTCCGCTGGGCGACGGCGCGCCGCACGGCGTCCTCGACCGCGCCGGGCTGCCGCAGGAGCTCGGCGGTGACGTGGACGACCACCCACCCCGCCTCGCGCAGCGCGTCGAGGCGCAGCCGGTCCTGGGAGAGCTGGCCCTCCACCAGCGTGCGCCAGCGCCCCTCGTACTCGACAGCGATCCGCAGGGCGACCAGAGCGAGGTCGACGCGGGCGACGAAGCGCCCACCGGTGCGGACCTCGTGCTGTGGCGTGACGTCGAAGCCGGCTCGCACCAGGCGGACCCTCACCGCCGACTCCGGCTGCGACTCGGCGCGGGCGTCCACGAGCGCAGCCGCACCCCGGACGTGGACGACGTCGTCGTCGTGCTGGTCGTCCAGCCAGCGGCGGAAGCCCTCGACGTCGACGAGCCGGGCCCTCGCCGCTGCGTCCAGGTGCCCCACCGCCACCTCGGTCGGGTGGCGGGCGGCGAGGTCGAACGCCATCCGGTGCGGGGAGACCACGGGGAGCCCGCGCCAGGTCGCGGTGCCGAGGTCACCGCGGCTCACGCCGCGCACGAGGACGCCGCGGGGTCCCGGGCGCCGCCGGGCCTGGGCCACGACCACCTCGACCGCGTCCCCGCCGCGCAGGAGCGGCACCCCGCGGACGGTCGCCAGCGACCGCCCCGTCAGGCGCGCGGTCCGCGGCAGGACGAGGGCGGCGGCGCGGCAGTCGAGCAGGTGGTCGTGCCGGACGTGCCGGGGCGAGTACGCGTCCACGAAGTGGCGGCGCAGGCGCCCGTCGCGCAGCTGCGCCGGGGTGAGGACGCCCGCGCCGACGAGGTCGGAACCGCGGAAGACCTCGGGCAGCTCGTCGGGCCAGCGACGTCGTGACGGCATGCCGCGACGGTGGTGCAGCGGTGCGCAGCCCCGCTGGCGGCCGGGCGAGCCTGTGGACGAGGGGGGCCGGGTCGGTACCTGTGGGCGACTCGCAGCCGAGCGTCCGGCTGCGGTTCCGGGAGGTGCCGGGACCGCAGCCGAGCGCCCGGTTGCGATTCCAGAGGGGTCCGGAACCGCAACCAGACACCCGGCTGCGAGAAGGAGGGGCGGTCAGCGCAGGCGGGAGGCCCCGGGGCTCGCGAGGGCCCGCAGGAACGCCGGCTCGGGGTGCCCGGCCTCCAGCGCCGCCGCGCGCACCGCCGCGGCCACGGCCTCCTCCGTGCCGGAGCGCACCAGCGCCACCGCCGACCCGCCGAAGCCGCCGCCCGTCATGCGGGCGCCCAGCGCGCCAGCGGCCTCCGCCGCCGAGCAGACCACGTCGAGCTCGGGGCAGGAGATCTCGTAGTCATCGCGCATGGACGCGTGGGACGCCGACAGCACCGGGCCGACGTCGTCGATGCACGCCACGGCGCCCACGCCGCTGACCCCGACGCAGCTGCCCTCCGCCGCCGACGTCAGCAGCGACACCACCTGGTGCACTCGGGCGGTCTCGGTGATGACGTGGCGGGTGCGGCGCACCAGCTCCTCGACGCGGTCCGGTGCCTCACCGGCGGAGACCGCCACCGAGCGCAGCCGCTCCAGCACCGCCGACGCGCCGTCCGCCGTCCCGCCGGCCTCGGTGACCGCCTCGGCGAGCAGCCCGTGCCCGAGCAGCGCCGCCGCCCGCTCCGACGCCGCGCGCCGGGAGCCGTACTCGCCGTCGGCGTGGCGGTGCGGGGCGCGGGTGTCCACGACCAGCAGCGCCCTGCCGTGCTCGGCCAGCGGCAGCGGCACCTGCGCCACCGCGCCGGTGGCGCTGTCGAGCCGCAGGGCGTGCCCGGGCGTGCACCGCAGCGACGCCGCCTGGTCCATGCCCCCGGTGGACGCGCGGGCCACCTCGTTCTCGGCGCGCACGCACGCCGCGGCCAGCTCCGCCCGGAACGCGTCCGACGAGGTCTCGCCGAGCCGGCCCAGGTCGGCGACGGCGAGGGCCACCACGCACTCCAGCGCCGCGGAGCTCGACAGCCCCGCGCCCAGCGGCACGGTGGAGACCACCGCGGCGTCGACCCCGCCGACGGCGTGCCCGGCCTGCGCCAGCGCCCACAGCACCCCCGCCACGTAGGCGGCCCAGCCCTCGGGCGCGCCGGGGCCGACGTCGGACAGGTGCCCCTGCCAGACGGAGGCCTCCCCGCCGAGGTCGGCCGCGGAGACCACGCGGACCACGCCGTCGGTGCGGGCGCGCACGGCAGCGACCGTGCTGTGCGGCAGCGCCAGCGGCAGCACCGGACCGCCGTTGTAGTCGAGGTGCTCGCCGATGAGGTTCACGCGCCCGGGCGCGGACCACACGCCGTCGGCCTGGCCCTCCCAGCGGCCGGCGAACAGCGCTACCGCGGCGTCGGCGGCGTCCGACGCCGGTGCCGCCTCCAGCCAGGTCGGGGTCCCTGACGTCGTCGTGCTCACGAGGCCACCTCCCGCAGCCGGTCGGCGATCCGCTCCGGCGTCGTGTCGTTGATCCAGGCGCCGACCCCGGACTCCGAGCCGGCGAGGTACTTGAGCTTGCCCGGCTGGCGCAGCACGGAGAACGCCTGCAGGTGCAGCCTCCCGAGCTCGCGGTCGGCGCCGAGCGGCGCCTGGTGCCACCCGGAGATGTAGGGGAGCGCGTCGACGTCGTCGAAGTACCTGTCGAGGCGCCCCAGCATCTCGGAGTAGACGACGGCGAGCTCGTCGCGCTCGTCGGTGCTCAGCGCGGCCAGGTCGGGCACGTCGCGGTGCGGGGCCAGGTGGAACTCGACGGGCCAGCGCGCCGCGGCGGGCACGTAGGCCGTCCAGTGCTCGCCCCGCAGCACCACGCGGGTGCCGGCGCGCTGCTCCGCGGCGAGCACGTCGGCGAGCAGCGACGTGCCGTGCGCGGCGCGGTGGCGCCGGGCCTGGACGAGCAGCTGGGAGGTGCGCGGGGTGGGGGCGGGGTAGGCGTAGATCTGCCCGTGGGGGTGCTGCAGCGTCACCCCGATCTCCTTGCCGCGGTTCTCGAAGACGAAGACCTCCCCGCCCTCGCGGACCCCGGCCAGCGACGAGAGCTCGGCGGTGCGGTCGGCCCAGGCCTCCACGACCGTGCGCACGCGCGAGACGGGCAGGGAGGCGAACGTGGCGGAGTGGTCGGCGGTGAAGCAGACCACCTCGCAGCGCCCGACGGCCGGGCGCACGGGCCAGAGGGCCTCGCCGTCGACCAGCCCCGCGGGCTCCGCGGCGAGCGGCGTGCCTGCACCGGCGTAGGAGGGGAAGCGGTTGGCGAAGACGACGACGTCGAAGTCGCTCTCGGGGACCTCGCCGGGCTCCCGGCCGGGCCGCGCCGGGCACAGCGGGCACAGGTCGGCCGGCGGCATGAAGGTGCGGTCCTGGCGGTGGGCGGCGTGGGCGACCCACTCCCCGGTCAGCACGTCCCAGCGCATGGTGGAGGTGGTGGCGACGGCGGGCAGGTCGCGGGTGTCGACGGCCTCGCGGACCGCGGCGCCCGACAGGTACGGCTCGGTGTCGTCGAAGTAGTAGACCGGCCGCCCGTCGGCCATGGCGCGCTCGGTGCGGCGCACCCCCGGCGAGGCCCCCGATGAGTCATCTGCCACGTCCACCCCTCCACCGCTGCGGTCCGGGTCCTGGCAGCGCTGCCTCCCGGGGGTCCGAACGCTACCGGTGCGGCGCCGTGTTCGGAAGTGGTCGGTCCTGGTGGTTCTTGGTGGTTCTTGGGGCCCGCGAGCGGGTCCCGTCAGGACAGGGGGGCCGGGAGCTCGTCACCGGCGACCACGAGCCGCCCCACCCGCGCCGCCAGCACCTCCCGGGCCGCGGCGGGTAGCCCGTCGTCGGTGACGAGCACGTCGACGGCCTCGAGGTCGGCGATGCTCGCGAGGCCGACCACGCCCCACTTGGAGGAGTCGGCCAGGACGACGACGTGGCGCGCGGCCGCCACCAGCGCCCGGTTGGTCTCGGCCTCGGCGAGGTTGGGGGTGGTCAGCCCGGCGTGCTCGTCGACCCCGTGGACGCCCAGCAGCAGCACGTCGACGTGCAGGGACCGCAGCGCCGCGACGGCCACCGGCCCCACGAGCGCGTCCGAGGGGGTCCGCTCGCCCCCGGTCAGCACCACCGACCCGCCGCCGGGCCGCTGCGACCACGCCTCGTGCAGCGCCTGGGCCACCGGGAGGGAGTTGGTGACCACCGTCAGGCCGGGCACCTCCGCCAGGGCCGCGGCGACGGCGTGCGTGGTGGTGCCCGCGGACACGGCGACCGAGGCGCCGGGGGAGACCAGCGCCGCCGCGGTGCGCGCGATGGCCTCCTTCTCGTCGGGGGCCATGAGCTGCTTGGCGGAGAACCCCGGCTCCTCCGCGCGGGCCGACGGCGCCGTCGCCCCGCCGTGGACCCGGGCCACGAGCCCCTGGCCCGCGAGGATGGTGATGTCGCGGCGGACGGTCATCTCCGAGACGCCCAGGGCGCTCACCAGGTCGCTGACGCGCACGCCCCCGTGGGAGCGCACCTCCTCCAGGATCCGCTCCTGGCGCTGCCGGGCGAGCACCCCCGCAGGCTAGGGGCCGCGAGCGCCTGCCGTCTGCAGCGCCACCCGCGAGGTCGGCGGGCGGCGTCCTCGCGCTGGTGGGACGGTCGCTGGTGGTTGACTGGTCGCGTGCCAGCCCGCCTGTTCTCCGGCATGCAGCCGACCGCCGACTCGCTCCACCTCGGGAACTACCTGGGTGCGCTGGTCAGCTGGGTCGCCATGCAGGACGAGTTCGACGCCACCTTCTGCGTCGTCGACCTCCACGCCCTGACCGTCTCGCCCGACCCGGCCGCGCTGCGCCAGCGCACCCGGGTGACCGCCGCGCAGTACCTCGCCGCGGGCATCGACCCGGAGCGCTCCACCCTGTTCGTGCAGAGCCACGCGCCCGAGCACGCCCAGCTGGCGTGGCTGCTCAACTGCCTCACCGGCTTCGGCGAGGCCAGCCGCATGACGCAGTTCAAGGACAAGTCCGCCAAGGTCGGCGCCGAGGCGCAGAACGTGGGCCTGTTCGCCTACCCCGTGCTGCAGGCGGCCGACATCCTCGTCCACGACGCCGCGCGCGTCCCGGTCGGCGAGGACCAGCGCCAGCACCTGGAGCTGACCCGCGACCTCGCCCAGCGCTTCAACAGCCGCTACGGCGACACGTTCGTGGTGCCCGAGGTCCACATCGTGCGCGAGACGGCCAAGATCACCGACCTGCAGAACCCCACGGCCAAGATGAGCAAGAGCGCGTCGTCGCCGAACGGGATCATCGAGCTCCTCGACGACCCGAAGAGGACCGCCAAGAAGATCCGCTCGGCGGTCACCGACACCGGCACCGAGGTCCGCTTCGACCCGGCCGAGAAGCCCGGCGTCTCCAACCTGCTGACCATCCACTCGGCCCTGTCGGGCCAGAGCGTGCCCGAGCTGGAGGCCCGGTTCGCCGGCCAGGGCTACGGGCACCTCAAGGTGGAGGTGGCCGACGTCGTCGTCGCGGCCCTGGAGCCGGTGCGCACCCGCGCGCTGGAGCTCCTCGACGACCCGGCCGAGCTCGACAGGCTCCTCGCCCGGGGCGCCGAGCGCGCCCGCGAGCGCGCCTCCGTCGTCCTCGCGCGGGCCTTCGACCGGGTGGGCGTGCTGCCCGCCGCGCGCTGAGGTGCGGGCCCGGGTGTCGGGTGGGGCGCCGGTGGGGGGCCGGTGAGCAGCGGGAGCGGTCTGGCGCACCCCGCGACGCCGCCGTCGGTCGCCGCCCAGGCGGTGGCGATGACGGGCGTCATGCCGGTGCTGCCCGCTGCTGGCGAGACGCTGATCGGCGTGGCCATCGCGGTGCCGCAGCCCTGGGCCGCCGAGCTGGAGGGCTGGCGCTCGGCGTTCGGCGACCCGCTGGGCGCCACCGTCCCCGCCCACGTGACGCTCGTGCCGCCCACCGCGGTGCCCACCGGTGCGATGGACCGGGTCGTCGACCACCTCCGCCGCACCACGGCGGCGGCCGCCCCCTTCACCATCAGCCTGCGGGGCACGGGCAGCTTCCGGCCCGTCTCACCGGTGGTCTACGTGCGCCTGGCCAGCGGCGGGCCCGAGTGCGCGCAGCTGGAGGACGACGTCCGCGCCGGCGTGCTGGGCACCCAGCGCCGGTTCCCCTTCCACCCGCACGTCACGGTCGCGCAGCTGCTCGACGAGGCCGCCCTCGACCGCGCCGAGGCCGAGCTGGCCGGGTACGAGGCGTCCTTCGACGTCACCGAGGTGGGGCTGTTCACCCACGGCCGCGACGGCGTGTGGCGCTCGTCCGCCCGGTTCCCCCTCGGCGGCTGACCGAGCGGCTGAGCGCGCGGACGGCGCGGGCCTGCGCGACCATCGCAGGCGTGATCACGCAGCGCGACCGCTCGGCAGGCCCTCGACGGGGCGAGCCGTGAGCGGCCTGGTGGGCCTGTGGCAGCGCTACCAGGCCAGCCACCTGGGCCGGGCGCTGCGGCACTACGGCCAGGAGCGCGGTCAGATCCTCGCGGGCGGGCTGGCCTACGTGGCCCTGTTCTCCCTCTCGGCGATCCTCGTGCTGCTCTTCGCCGTCTTCGGGCGGGTGCTGGCGAGCAACCGGACGCTGCTCGACAGCGTCGTCGACACCATCAACGGGTACGTCCCTGGGCTGCTCGGGGGTGACGGCGGCATCGACCCCCAGGCGCTGCTGGACACGAACGCGCTGAGCACCGCCGGCGTCATCAGCGTCGTGGTGGCGCTGCTGGCGGGCACCGGGTGGATGGGCGCGCTGCGCGAGGGGGTGCGGGCGATGTTCGGCGTGCCGCCCGACCAGCACGGCATCGTCGCCCAGCGCCTGCGCGACCTGCTCGCGCTGGTCACCCTCGGTGCCGCCGTCATCACCTCCGCCGTGCTGTCCATCACGGTGAACGCCGCGGCGCCGTGGCTGCTGTCGCTGGTCGGGCTCGACGAGAGCTGGCTGACCAGGGCGGTCGTCCGGCTCATCGGCATCGGCATCGTCTTCGTGGCCGACGCGGCGATCTTCGTCGTGCTGCTGAAGGTGCTCGGACGGCTCGACATCCCCTGGGGGCACCTGCGCAGCGCGGCGCTGCTCGGGGCCGCGATGTTCGGGGTGCTCAAGATCGCCGCCGGCACCGGTCTGGGGTTCCTCACCGGCACGTCCAACCCGCTCCTGGCCACCGCCGGGGTCATCGCCGGTCTGCTGGTGTGGCTGAACATCGTCTTCCGCGTCGTGCTCACCACCGCGGCGTGGGCCGCCACCGACCCCGTCGTCGCCGCGCACCTCACCGCCACCGAGGGCGAGCCCGTGCTCGGCCCGGCGGTCGGCCCCGCCGCGGAGGCGACCCTCGCCCGGGCGTGGGCGCCGCACCGCCAGCCCTCCTACGGCGAGCGCACCGCCGACCGCGTGCAGGTGGCCGCCGGCGTCGTCCTCGGTGCGGTGTCCCTCGCGGTGGTGCACCTGGTCGCCGGCGGGGTGCGCAGCGGTGTCGGCGCGGTCCGCGACGCCGCCCGCGGCCGCGGCTGACCGCCACCTGCGAGTCCCCGCCGAGCCCCCGCCGATCCGCTGCTCGACCCGTCGGCGGCCCCCCTGCCGCCACTAGGGTCACGCGCATGTCGTCTGCGCTCACCCTCGGTGCCGAGGAGGAGCTGCACCTCATCGACACGTCGACGTGGCAGCTGTCCGCCCGTGCGCCCCAGCTGCTCTCCCGGCTGCCGAGGGCGGAGTACTCCGCGGAGATCCAGCGCACCACGGTGGAGACCAACACCGCCGTCGTCGAGACCCTCGACGGCCTGCGCGCGGAGCTGCTGCGGCTGCGCGCCCAGGTGGTGGAGGTCGCCGCGAAGGAGGGGCTCGCCGTCGCCGCCGTCGGCACGGCGCCCCGCTCGGCCTCGCCCGACTTCGAGCTGACCGCCACCGGCCGCTACGGCCGGATGCAGGAGCAGTACCGGCTGCTGGTCGACGAGCAGCTCATCTGCGGCACCCAGGTGCACGTGGGCGTCGCCGACCGCGACCTCGCCGTCGACATCGCCCAGCGGGTGGCCGCGGACCTGCCGGTGCTGCTCGCGCTCAGCGCCAGCTCGCCCTACTGGAACGGGCACGACACCGGCTACTCCAGCATCCGCACCACGATCTGGCAGCGCTGGCCCAGCGCGGGCGCCACCGGGCCGCTGGCCTCGGCGGCGGAGTACGACGCGCTGCTGGCCGACCTCATCGGCTCCGGGGTCATCGCCGACGCGAAGATGGCGTACTTCGACGTCAGGCCCTCGGCGCACGCCCCCACCCTGGAGCTGCGGGTCTGCGACGCCTGCCCGCTCGTCGACGACGCCGTCCTCATCGCGGGGCTGTTCCGGGCCCTGGTCCGCGAGGCGGAGCTGGCCGTGGAGCGCGGCGAGCCGCGTCGCGACAGGCCCGCGCCGCTGCACCGCGCCGCCCTGTGGCAGGCCGCGCGCGGCGGGCTGCGCGGCCGCCTGCTCGACCCCTCCGAGCACCCCCGGCCCCTGCCCGCCGCCGAGGTGGTCCGCGCCCTCGTGGCCCGTCTGGAGCCGGTGCTGGCCGAGCTGGGCGACGCCGAGCAGGTGCGCGACCTCGCCGAGCGCGCGCTGGTGCGCGGCAACTCCGCCGACCGCCAGCGCGCGGCGTTCGCCGAGACCGGCCAGCTCGACGACGTGGTCCGCCTCGTGGTCGAGGAGACCCACGGACCCGCCGGGGGCGCCCCGCGGTCCGGCCCGGTGCTCTCCGGCTACGCCGTGCGCGCCGGTGACGAGGCGGTGGCGCCGTCGGCGCAGGTCCGCCCGCAGTACCGGGGCGTCCTGGAGGCGGTCCGCTCGCTCGGGCCCGACGAGCTGCGCCGGCGCGAGCAGACCCGTGACGCCTGGGCCGAGCGCGCCCAGCTGGGCTTCCGCGTCGGCGGCGAGGTGCGCCCGTTCGGCGTCGACCTGGTGCCGCGCGTGCTGGGCCGCCACGAGTGGGCTGAGCTGCGCGCCGGACTGGAGCAGCGCGCCGTGGCCCTGGAGCGGTTCCTGCGCGACGTCTACGGGGAGCAGCGGGTGCTGGCCGAGGGCGTGCTGCCCCGCGGGGCCGTGGTCGGAGCCCCGGGGTGGCGCGAGGAGGGGCTGCGGCTGCCGCAGGCCGCGGTGCGCGCCCCGGTGATCGGCTTCGACCTGGTCCGGGGGGAGGACGGCGGGTGGCGCGTCCTGGAGGACAACCTGCGCGACCCCAGCGGCGCGGCCTTCGCCTGCGCCGCCCGCGACCTCCTCGACGACGTGCTGCCCGAGGCGCCCCGGCCCGACGGGCTCGCGGTGCCCGCCGCCTACTACGAGCGGCTGCGCGCCACCCTGCTGGCCGGGGCCCGGCCCGGCACGCGCGCCGCGCTGCTGTCGAGCGGCCCGGGCAGCGGGGCCTGGTTCGAGCACCAGGGCCTGGCCAGCGGCGCCGGCCTGCTGCTCGTCGGCGCAGACGACCTGGCCGTCGCCGACGGCCGCGTCGTGGCCACGGGCGCCTCCGCCGACGGCGCCCCGCTGTCGACCGCCGGGCGCGGCGGGCGCCCCGAGCAGGTCGGCGCCCTCTACCTGCGCCTCGACGGACCCCTGTCGGAACTGCGCTCCTCGGACGGACGGCCCGTCGGCGCCGAGCTGCTCGACGCCGCGGCCGCGGGCGCCGTCGTGCTCGCCAACGCCCCCGGCAACGGCGTCGCCGACGACAAGGCCGTCTACCGCGCGGTGCCCGAGCTCATCTCCTACTACCTGGGGGAGCGGCCCCTGCTGGAGCAGGTGCCCACCTACCTCGTGGCGGACGAGGGGGAGCGGCGCGCGGTGCTCGAGCGCGTCGGCGACCTGGTCACCAAGCCCGTCGACGGCCACGGCGGCGCGGGGGTGCTCATCGGCCCCACCGCCGACGCCGGCGAGGTCGCCGCCCGGCGCGCGGAGATCGGCGCCCACCCCGAGCGCTGGGTGGCCCAGGAGCTGGTGCAGCTGTCGTCGCTGCCCGCGCTCGTCGACGGCGCGCTCGTGCCGCGGCACGTCGACCTGAGGGTCTTCGCCCACGTCACCGGCGACGGGCGCGGTGACGCGCGCGTGGCCGACCTCGCCCTGACCCGCGTCGCGCCCGCCGGTTCGGTGGTGGTGAACTCCTCCCGCGGCGGCGGCGCGAAGGACACGTGGATCGTCGTCGGCGACGCCCCGAAGGAGACCCCGGCGTGACCACCACCGCCACGACCACCGCCACGACCACCGGCACCAGCACCGGCGCCGTCGAGCGCGCCGTCGCCCTGTCCGACGTGCTCGTCGGCGCCTGGGGCAGCTGGGGGCCGGTGATGACCCCCGACGCGCAGCGCGTCGCGTTCGTCTCCGACCGCTCCGGCACGCCGCAGGTGTGGGTGCAGGACGTGGTCACGGGCCTGCCCGCCGGGGCGCCCCTGCCGCAGGCCCGCCGCCTCGACCTGGGCACCCCCGACCCCGTCGTCCACGTCACCTGGGCCGCCGACAGCCGCTGGCTGGGGGTCGAGGTCGCCACCGACGGCGGCGTCCGCACCGAGGTGTGGGTGGTGCGCTCCGACGGCAGCGACGCCCGGCGCATCGCCGGCGGCAACGGCCTGCGCCCGGGCGAGGGCGTGCACGCCGTCCTCGGCCCGTGGACCCGCAGCGGCCACCGCCTCGTGGTGACCCTGCCGCCGTCCGGTCCGGGCGAGCCCACCCGCTCCTACCTCGCCGAGCCCGCCACCGGCCGCCTGGACCCCCTGGCGGAGGGGGCGAACACGACGGTGCTCGACGTCTCCCTCGAGGAGCGCTTCATCGTGCTCAAGGACGGCGAGCGCGGGCACCAGTTCTGCGTGGTCGTCGACAGGCTCGACGACACCTCCGCCCTGCTGCTGCACCCCGGCGCCACCGGCTCCACCGACGGCGCCCTGCTGCGACCCGCCCCCGAGGGCGACTCCGGCCCGCTGTGGGTCTACCTGGCCTCCGATGTCGGCCTCGCCCGCCGCCAGCTCATCGGCATGCCGCTGGGCCCGCACGGGTGGAAGGGCGAGCCGCGGGCGCTGGCGGTGCGCGACGACGCCGAGCTGGAGGCCCTGGACGCCGACGACGCCGGCCGGCTGCTGCTGCTCGTCTGGAACGCCGCGGGCCGCAGCGAGCTGGAGCTGTTCGACACCGCCACCCACGAGCGGACCCCCGTCACCGGCCTTCCCGGCCAGGTGGCGGCCGACCCGGTCCTGTCCCGCGACGGGTCGTCCGTGGTGCTCGGCGTCGAGGGCCCGACCCGGCCGCGGGAGCTCTGGCACGTCGACGTCACCACGGGCGCGTGGTCGCGGATCACCCAGGCGCCCGACCTGCCCTCGGAGCAGCTGGTCGAGCCCGAGCTGGTGCGCTTCGCCGGCCGCGACGGGCTGCCGCTGACGGGGTGGCTGTACCGCCCCGCCGCGACGGGCGGTGCCGGGCCGGCGGCGCTGTGGCTGCACGGCGGGCCCGAGGCCCAGGAGCGCCCCACGTTCAACCCGTACCACCAGGCCCTCGCCGCCGCCGGCGTCGCCGTCCTCGCCCCGAACATCCGCGGCTCCTCGGGGTTCGGCCGCGAGTTCGTGCACGCCGACGACGTCGAGAAGCGCTGGGACGCCCTCACCGACGTCCTGGCCGCGGCCGACCACCTCGTCGAGACCGGCGTGGCCGGCGCCGGCCGGGTGGCGGTGACGGGACGCTCGTACGGCGGCTACGCGTCGCTGGCCTCGCTGGCCTTCAGCCCCGGGGCCTTCGCCGCGGGCGTCGACATCTGCGGCATGAGCGACCTCACCACCTTCTACCGCGACACCGAGCCGTGGATCGGGGCCGTCGCCGTCACCAAGTACGGCCACCCCGAGCGCGACCGCGCCCTGCTCGAGCAGCTGTCCCCGCTGCGCGCGGTGGACGACGTCGACGCCCCGCTCCTGGTGGTGCACGGCGAGCTCGACACCAACGTCCCGGTGGGGGAGGCCCACCAGGTGGTGGCGGCCTTGCGCGCCCGCGCGGAGGTCGACGACTCCACCCCGCCCGTGGAGTACCTCGAGCTCCCGGGGGAGGGCCACGAGTACCGGCGCGCCGAGTCGCGCCGGGCCCTCAACGCCGCGGTGGTGCGCTTCCTGGCCGAGCACCTCGGCGTCGCCTGAGGCCCACCGGTCCCCTCGGCCGTCGCGGGAGGAGGGCGGTCAGGGGAGCAGGCCGCCGCCGAGGTCCACGGGGCTGCCCTCGATGTTGCGCAGGATGCCGCCGACCACGTTCGTCCCGTCCTCGCGGCGCAGGCCCTCGTACCAGGCGCGGGTGACCTCCGGGTCGGCGCCGTGGGTCTCGTGGGCGCGCCGGCGCGCCCGCAGCACCAGGTCGGCCGCTCGCTGCGAGCGCACGCGCTGGTAGCGCTGCAGCGCGTCGGGCACTCCGAGCGTGGTCGTGGCGAGCACCGTCGCGAGGGCGAAGGAGTCCTCCAGCGCCGAGCACGCCCCCTGGCCGATGTCGGGGGTGGTCGTGTGCGCGGAGTCGCCCAGCAGCGCCACCCGGCCCCGGACCCAGGTGTGGAACGGGTCGACGTCGTGGATCTC
>JAKONK010000005.1 GCA_022701985.1 Actinomycetales bacterium | reverse complement strand
GGATCACGTCCGGGTCCTGGCGCATCGCGGCGCGCAGCGCGGTGGCGAAGTCCTGGGTGTCGACCCGCACCTCGCGCTGGTTCACCATCCCGAGCTTGTCGGTGTGGAGGACCTCGACCGGGTCCTCGAGGGTGAGGATGTGGCACTCGCGGGTGCTGTTGACGTGGTCGACCATGCTCGAGAGCGTCGTGGTCTTGCCCGAGCCGGTCGGCCCGGTGACGAGCACGAGTCCGCGGGGCTCCAGCGCCAGCGAGGAGACCACCGGCGGCAGGCCCAGGTCGTCGATGCTCACGGGCGCCGTCGAGACGCGGCGGAAGACGAGGCCCACGGTGCCCCGCTGGCGGTAGGCGTTCACGCGGAAGCGCCCGACACCGGCGATCGAGTACGCGAAGTCCGCCTCGTTCGAGCGGGCGAACTGCTCGGCCTGGTGGGGCCGCAGCACCTCGGCGAGCATCCGCTCGGTGTCCGCGGGGGTGAGCTCGGGCGCGCGCAGGCGGCGCAGGCGACCGTCGATGCGGACCCGGGGTGGGGAGCCGACCTTGCAGTGCAGGTCGGACCCCGCCAGCTCGACGAGCGCCCGCAGGTGCGCGCGGACCCCCGCGTCCTGGGCGGGCGGCGGGGTCGCTCCCGGGAGGGTCCCCGGGCCGTGGGTCGCGAGCGTCACGGGAGGGCCATCGGCGCCCCCGGTCCCGGACCTGAGCCGTGTGGGACCATCGGGGTGACGCACCCGAGACGACAAGGAGGCCTGCCATGAGCAAGCGCGCACGCAAGCGCCGGTCCCGCAAGAAGAGCGGCGCCAACCACGGCAACCGTCCCAACTCCTGAGGAGCTGGGAACGCAGGAGGGCCGGGACCCCGTCGGGGTCCCGGCCCTCCTGCGTCCGCGGACGGCGCCGCGAGGGCTCAGCCGTCCAGGCGGGTCACCCGCGTGGTGCGCGTGACCACGGCGCTCTCCACGCCCGCGGCCGTGGCCGCGGTCACGGCGGTGGTGGTCGTGGTGGTGACCGTGCCACCGGTCGAGCTGGTCGAGGTGGTCAAGGAGGCCCGGATCCGCTCGCGCAGCTCGACGGGGGCCTGCTCCACGCAGCAGCGGCGCACCAGCGCCTTCAGCGCCACCTCGACCTCGTACTCGTCCAGGCAGGGAGGGCAGGCCTCGAGGTGCGCGTGGATCTCGGCGATCTCGCCGGCCGACACCTCGCCGTCGAGCACGGCGTAGATGCGCTCCAGGACGCCGTCGCACTCCGCGCTCACGAGGCGTCCCCGCTCGTCGTCGCCGGGGCGGCCTCAGCGGGCACCAGGCCCCGGTCGCGGGCGTAGTCCTGCAGCTGGGTGCGCAGGATGCGGCGCCCGCGGTGGAGCCGCGACATCACGGTGCCGATCGGCGTCCCCATGATCTCGGCGATCTCCTTGTAGGCGAACCCCTCGACGTCGGCGTAGTAGACCGCCATGCGGAAGTCCTCCGGGACCGCCTGCAGGGCCTCCTTCACGTCGGAGTCGGGCAGGTGGTCGAGCGCCTCGGTCTCGGCCGACCGGAGCCCGGTGGAGGAGTGCGCCTCGGCACGGGCGAGCTGCCAGTCCTCGATCTCGTCGGAGTGGGCCTGCTGCGGCTGCCGCTGCTTCTTGCGGTACGTGTTGATGTACGTGTTGGTGAGGATCCGGTACAGCCAGGCCTTGAGGTTGGTCCCGGGCCGGTACTGGTGGAAGCTCGCGAAGGCCTTGGCGAACGCCTCCTGGACCAGGTCCTCCGCGTCGGCGGGGTTGCGCGTCATGCGCAACGCCGCGGAGTACAGCTGGTCGAGGTGCTGCAGGGCCTCGGCCTCGAAGCGGGCAGTGCGCTCCGCCGGAGTCTCCTCCGGCGCGCGCACCGTGTCGGCCGGGTCCTCGCTCATCGAGTTCCACAGTAGTGGTGGGGCCAGGGCTGGGGCCTCTCCAGGCGCTTCGGCGACGAGCACGCGCTCCTCCTGCTCCGGCGGTGGCGCCCGGGTGGGCGTTCGGGTGGCGGCCGGTTCCGCCGCACGGGCGTCACAACGCCGCCTCCGGGGGCGTTGTTCCGCGCCGGTGCGCCGCGGCGGACCGGGGGGCGGGGGCCGTGGTGCGCGGGGCGTGCCGGTGCGGTAGGACGGTGGTCATGACCCTCGTGCGCCGTCTCGCCCGCCCGCTGCTGGCGGCCCCGTTCATCTACGGCGGGATCGACCAGCTGCGTCGTCCCGACCGGAAGACCGACGGCGGCGGGCCGATCATCCCCGCGCTGAAGGGCCTCGCCGTGGGACCGGTGACCCTGCCCAGCGAGGAGGCCGGCCTGGTGCGCCTCAACGGTGCGCTGATGACCGGGGCCGGCCTGGGCCTGGCCACCGGCCGCGCCCCCCGCCTGTCCTCGGTGGTGCTCGCCGCCTCGCTGGTGCCCACCACGCTGACGGGGCACCGGTTCTGGGAGGCCCCCGATGAGAAGACCAAGCAGCTGCAGCTGGTGCAGGCGCTCAAGAACGCCGCGCTGTTCGGCGGCCTGCTGATCGCCGCCGTCGACACCAACGGCAAGCCGGGTCTGGCCTGGCGCGCCCACCACGCCGCCAAGCAGGCCGAGCGCACCACCAAGGCCGTCACCGTGGCCGGCACCGCCGCCGCGAAGCGCGCGCAGAAGAAGGCCGCCAAGAAGGCGAAGCGCACCCACAGGAAGTTCGAGAAGGCGGTCAGCTGACACCAGCGCCCCCGTCACCCGACGAGCCCCTCCCGCCGACCTCGGCGGGAGGGGCTCGTCGCTGCTCGGCCGTAGGCTCGGCCCCGATGAGCGACACGACGAGCACGAGCAGCACCTCCCCCTCGGCCCGGCCCCCCGCCGAGTGGCCCGCGCCCCTGGCCGACGGCGCCGTCACCGCCGAGGTCCGCCTGCCGGGCTCGAAGTCGCTCACCAACCGCTACCTGGTGCTGGCGGCCCTCGCCGACGGGCCCTCCGAGCTCCGAGCCCCGCTGCGCTCGCGCGACACGCTGCTCATGGCCGCGGCGGTGCGCTCCCTGGGCGCCCGCGTCGTCGACGTCCCCTCCGCCACCGACCCGTCCACCCCCGACTGGCGCGTGGAGCCCGGCGCGCTGACCGGCGCCGGGACCATCGACTGCGGCCTCGCCGGCACGGTGATGCGGTTCCTGCCGCCGGTCGCGGCGCTCGCCGCCGGCGAGACCACCTTCGACGGTGACGCCCACGCGCGCACGCGCCCGATGGCCCCTCTGCTGGGAGCCCTGCGCGACCTCGGCGCCACCGTCGACGACGGCGGGCGCGGCCTCATGCCCTTCACCGTCCGCAGCGACGGACGGCTCCCCGGCGGCCGCACCGTCCTCGACGCGAGCGCCTCCAGCCAGTTCGTCTCGGCGCTGCTGCTGGCGGGGGCCCGCGCCGGGGCGGGCGTCGAGGTCGTCCACGAGGGGCCGCCCGTGCCGAGCGCCCCGCACCTGGCGATGACCGAGCAGGTGCTCCGCGACGCCGGCGTCGAGGTGTCCTCCGACCTGGCGGCCAGCGGTGGCCGCTCGGGCACGCGCTGGAGCGTCGCACCCGGCCGGGTGGGCGCGATGGACGTCGACGTCGAGCCCGACCTGTCCAACGCCGCCCCGTTCCTGGCCGCGGCGCTGGTGACCGGCGGGAGCGTGGTGGTGCCCGGCTGGCCGCAGCGGACGACGCAGGCCGGTGACGCGCTGCGCGACCTGCTCGACGAGATGGGCGCCGACGTCGACCTGACGCCCCGGGGCCTGTCCGTGCGCGGCGGCGACGGGGTCTCCGGCATCGACGCCGACCTCCACGACGTCGGCGAGCTCACCCCGGTGCTGGCCGCGGTGGCGGCCCTGGCCGACACCCCCAGCCGGCTGCGCGGCATCGCCCACCTGCGGGGCCACGAGACCGACCGGCTGGCCGCGCTCGCCACCGAGCTCAACGGCCTGGGCGGTGACGTGAGCGAGACCGAGGACGGGCTGCTCATCAGGCCCCGCGCCCTGCACGGGGGCCGGTTCGCCACCTACGGCGACCACCGCATGGCCACCGCCGCCGCGGTGCTCGGTCTGGTGATCCCGGGCGTCGTCGTCCTCGACGTGGGCACCACCGCCAAGACGCTCCCCGACTTCACGGGGATGTGGCGCTCGATGCTGTCGGGAGAGCCGCAGCTGTGAGCGAGCGGCGGCGCGCCTCCGACCACGACGAGCGCGACGTCAGGGTCCGGCCCAACCGCCGCGGCTCCCGCCCGCGCACCAAGGACCGCCCCGACCACGCCGACGCCGTCGCCGGCCGGGTGCTGACCATCGACCGCGGGCGCATCACCACGCTGGTCGGCGAGGGCGACGGCGCGGACGCGCCCTCCGGGGGCGAGCGGGAGGTCCTCGCCATGCGGGCCCGCGAGCTGGGCCGCGCGGGCCTCGCCGTCGGCGACCGGGTCGCGCTGGTGGGCGACGTCTCCGGGGCGCCCGACACGCTCGCGCGCATCGTGAGGATCGAGGAGCGCTCCACGGTGCTGCGCCGCAGCGCCGACGACACCGACCCCGTGGAGCGGGTGCTCGTGGCGAACGCCCACCAGCTGCTCGTGGTGACCGCCGTCGCCGACCCGGCCCCCCAGCAGCGGCTCGTCGACAGGTGCCTCGCCGCGGCGTGGAGCGCCGGCATCCAGCCCGTGCTGGTGCTCACCAAGGCCGACCTCGGCGACCCGGCCGAGGCGCTGGCCGCCTGGTCGTCGCTGGACGTCCCGGTCGTCGTGGTGCGACGGGTCGCCGGGCCGGACGGCGAGCGGGCGCTGGAGGGCGTCAACGCCGTCCGCGACCTGCTGGTCGGGCGGGAGAGCGTCCTGGTGGGCCCGTCCGGGGTGGGCAAGTCGACGCTGGTCAACGCGCTCGTCCCGGGGGCGGGGCGGGCGACCGGCGGTGTGAACGAGAACACCGGCCGCGGGCGCCACACGTCGAGCTCGGCCGTGGCGCTGTCGCTGCGAGCGGCCGAGGGCGAGCGGGAGGGGTGGGTCATCGACACCCCCGGCGTGCGCAGCTTCGGGCTGGCGCACCTGTCCGCGGACGACCTGCTGCGCGCCTTCGACGACCTGTCGCCCGGTACGGCCGGGTGCCCCCGCGGCTGCTCCCACGACGAGGCCGAGTGCGGGCTCGACGCGTGGGTGGCGTCGGGGGCGGCGGGCGAGGCGGGTCCGGCGCGGCTCGACTCGCTGCGCCGCCTGCTGCGCAGCCGCGCCGGCGAGACCGACCCCCGCTGACCACTCCCTCGTGGTCACCGGCTCCCCGAGCGCCGTCCGACCGTGATCATGGACCTCCGAAGCACTCTCCCACCGTGATCATGGGCCCCCCGAACACCTGGCGCAGGCCTCACGTCGCCGGCGGCAGCCCCAGGGCCCGGCGCTCCAGGTCCGCCAGCGCTGCCGTGGTGCGCCGGTCACCGCGGCGCAGGTCGCCCAGCGGGTCGTCGCTGACCCGGGCGAGCACGCCCAGCGGCCGGTGCGCCAGCGCCCGCCACGCCAGGAGCTCCACCCGGCTGTGCGCGGCCCCGCCGCCGTCCTGACCCAGCCACGCGCCCGCCGCGCCCGCGCTGCGGGCGAAGCGCAGCCGCAGCAGCAGCCAGACCCCCACCACGAGCAGCACCGGCAGCAGCGCGACGGCCAGTCCGAGCGCGGTGGCGAGGTGCCCGATCGTGGTGGCGAGGTCCGTGCCCGCCGCTGCCAGGTCCCCCGCGGAGCCGCTGGCGCCGGTCAGCGGGGAGGCGAGCTCGTCACCGACCAGCGGCACGGAGCCGGCCGCGTCTGCGGCGCCGCCGAGCTCGTCGCGCAGGCCACCGGCGCCGCGGGCCAGCGAGCGGGCCGGGTCGGCCAGGGCGTCGACGGCCCCGTGGACGACGACCCCCGTGGTGGCGCACACCACCGTCCAGGCGAGCACGCCGAGGTCGGCGGCCACCTGGCGGGCGCGGCGGGCGGGCGAGGCGGCGTAGGGCTGCAGCGGCACCCCCTGATCCTGTTCCGGAAACCCATGATCACGACTGGAAAGTGCTCGGGAAGCCCATGATCACGCGGAGTCAGAGGTCGACGCTGCCGCCGGTGCGCCAGTAGACGCCGTCCGCGCGGTCCAGGAAGCCCTCGTCGACGAGGTAGCGGCGCAGGGCGGCGACGTCGTCGTGGAAGGCCCGCAGCAGCGCGTTCACCTCGAGCTCGGGGTAGCGCTCCCCCGGCTCGAAGAGGCGGGCCAGCAGGTCGAGCACCACCAGGCGCTTCGACCGCTTCGCCGGGATCGACACGAGCCGCCCGTCGGCGCCGAGGAAGGCCCTGAGCACGCGCTCGCGCGACGCGAGCGCCTCCTGGAGCGGCGCACCGATGGCGCCGTCGGCTGCGGAGTCCACGCCACCCAGGGTAGGTCGGCCCGCTACGGTGCGACGTGTGCCTGGCTACGACGACGACCTGAGGCTCGCCCACATCATCGCGGACGCCGTCGACAACCTGACCTCCACGCGCTTCAAGGCGCGCGACCTCGTGGTCGAGACCAAGCCCGACCTCACCCCCGTGACGGACGCCGACCGCGCCGCCGAGGAGATCGTGAAGTCGCAGCTGTCGCGGACCCGCTCGCGCGACGGCTTCGTCGGCGAGGAGAGCGGCACCTCCCGCGGCTCCTCGGGACGCCAGTGGGTGGTCGACCCGATCGACGGAACCAAGAACTTCGTGCGCGGCGTGCCCGTGTGGGCCACCCTCATCTCCCTGCTCGACGACGGCGTCCCGGTGCTGGGTGTGGTCTCCGCGCCGGCGCTGAACCGCCGGTGGTGGGCCGCCCAGGGCACCGGGGCCTGGTCGGGCCCGCGGCTCAGCGCCGCGAAGCGCCTGCAGGTCTCCCAGGTGGCCGACCTGGGTGACGCGAGCCTGAGCCACTCCGAGATCTGGGAGTGGGAGGAGGCCGGACGCCTGCCGGGCTTCCTCGACCTCACCAAGAAGGTGTGGCGCACCCGCGGCTACGGAGACTTCTGGAGCTACGCGCTGGTGGCCGAGGGCAGCGCGGACATCGCGTGCGAGCCCGAGCTGGCGCTGCACGACATGGCCGCGCTGGTGCCGCTGGTGACGGAGGCCGGGGGGCGGTTCACGTCTCTGGACGGCGAGGACGGGCCGCACGGCGGCAACGCCGTCGCCACCAACGGGCTCCTCCACGAGGAGGTGCTGGGCCTCCTGGCCCGGCGCTGAGGCCCTGCCGCGCCCCGCGGGGCTCCCGGAGACTCCCGGGGTCGCCGCGGGGCGCCCCTCGTGGGATCCACGTGGTGGAAAGCGCGAAGGCCCCCTGGCTGAGCCAGGGGGCCTTCGACTGTTGTAGCGGGGGCAGGATTTGAACCTACGACCTCTGGGTTATGAGCCCAGCGAGCTACCGAACTGCTCCACCCCGCGTCGGTGAACAGAACATTACCCGACTCCGGCCCGTGCTCCAAACCGGGGCCCGCAGCAGCTCCGCACGGGCCCGGAGCCGGGTGCACGACGGGGCCCCCACCGGTCGGTGGGGGCCCCGTCGTGCTGGAACGGCGCCCGGGTCAGCCGGCGGACGGCGCAGCCGTCGAGGCCTGCTCCGCCTGCACCGCCGCGTCCAGCGCCTGACGCAGGCGCTCCTGCGCCTGCCCGTAGGCGGTGAAGTTCCCGTCGCGCAGCGCCTGCTGGCTCTCCTCCTCCGCCTGCACGGCCTGCTCCAGGGCCCCGCGGACCCCCTCGGGCAGCGGGGTCGCGGTGCCACCGGTCGCCGAGGGCGACGGCGACGGCGAGGCGCTGGCCGACGGGCTCGGCGTGGAGCCACCGGTCCCGCCCGGCGTCCCCGACCCGTCGACCGGCAGGTCACCCGTGCCCGAGTCGGCGTCCCGGGTGGTCACACCGGAGTTGCCCTGGAAGACCTGGTCGAGCGCCTCGTCGAGGGTCGGGGCGAACCCGATCTCGTCGCCGAAGGCCACCAGCACCCGCTGCAGGGTCGGGTAGGCCGTCTCGCCCGTGCTCTGCACGTACACGGGCTCGACGTAGAGGAGGCCGTCACCCACCGGCAGGGTCAGCAGGTTGCCGTACCGCACGGTGGAGCTGCCCTGCCGGAGCAGGTTGAGGAACTGCCCGACCTCGGGGTTGGTGTTGAACTCGTTCTGGATCTGGCCCGGGCCGTTCACCGTGCCCTCGGTCGGCAGCTGCAGGAGCCGCAGCTGGCCGTACCCCTCCCGCTTGACGCCGGCCTGGGCGCCGGCGTCGGCGTCCACGGCGAGGAAGCCGGTGAGGATGTTCCTCGCCGCCTCGCCGTTCTGGTTGCGGGGGATGTACGTGGACGTCAGCGAGAAGGTCGCCGCGTCCTGCTGGGGCATCTGCAGCGTCAGGTAGTACGGCGGCTGCACGGCGCCCTCGATGGCGATCGGCGCCGGGGTGGCGGCCCCCGCGGCGGGGGCGGCGGCGGCCGTCGTCGTGGCGCTGCCCGTCGGGTCGACGGGGACCCTCCAGAAGTCGTTCTGGGAGTAGAACGACCCCGGGTCGGTGACGTGGTAGCTGGCCATCACGGTGCGCTGGACCTTGAAAAGGTCCTCGGGGTAGCGCACGTGCGACATGAGCTCGGCGCTCATCTCGGCCAGCGGCCGGACGGTGCTCGGGAACGCGCTCTGCCAGGCCTGCAGCACCGGGTCGGACTCGTCCCAGGCGTACAGGACGACCGCACCGCTGTACGCGTCGACGGTGGCCTTGACGGAGTTGCGCAGGTAGTTCACGTCGTCCGGCGGGAGCGCGGCGATGGTGCCCGCGGCGGTGAGGGTGTCGGCCGTGGCCTCCTCCAGCACCTGCGGCTGGGAGTAGGGGTACTCGTCGGAGGTGGTGTACCCGTCGACGACCCACTGCACCCGCCCGCCGACGATCGTCGGGTACGGGTCGCCGTCGAGCGTCAGGTACGGGGCGACCTTCTGCACGCGCTCGCGGGGGCTGCGGTCGTACAGGATCTCGCTCTCGGAGTTCACCGCCGACGACAGCAGGATGTTGGCGTCGCGGAACTTGATGGCGTAGAGCGCCCGCTCCAGGTAGTTGCCCACGCTGGGACCGCCGCCGCCGGAGAAGGTGTTGCGCACCTCGCCGCCGTCGGTCGGGTAGTCGATCTCCTGCGGCGCGGCGCCCTCGGGGGCGCCGACGATGGAGTACTCCGGGCTCTCCTCGCCGAAGTAGATCCGCGGCTCGTAGTCCGGGAGCACGCCCGAGGAGGGGATGCCGCCCTCGAGGTAGGCCGGCTCGCCGTTGGTCTGCTTGTCGTCGGCCGCAGCGGCCACCAGGCCGTAGCCGTGGGTGTACGCGGTGCGGGTGTTGACCCACGAGGTGCCGCCGATGCCGGCCTCGCGCAGCTCGCGCACCGCCACGACCACGTCCTGGCTCTGCCCGTCGATGGTGTACCGGTCGACGTCGAGCGGGCTCGGGAACTGGTAGAAGCCGCGGACCTGCTGGTTCTGCGCGAAGGTCGGGCTGACGATGGCAGGGTCGAGGATGCGGGTGCTGGCCGTGGTGGCCGCGTCGCCGCTGAGCGCCCCCGCCACGCCCTGGGTGGTCGGCTGGTACTGCTGGACGTCGGTGTCGGCGATGCCGAACGCCGCGCGCGTCGCCTCGATGTTGTCAGCGATGTACGGCGCCTCGACGCTGGCCTCGTTCGGGGTGACCTGCACGCGCTGGACGATCGCGGGGACGATGCCGCCGGCCACGACGGCGGTCACCACGAGCAGGCCGACGCCGGCCGCCGGGAAGCGCCAGTTGCCGCGCACCGCGGTGACGATGAACAGCGCGGCGCAGATGAGCGCGGCGATCGCGAGGATGGCGCGGGCCGGTACCACGACGGTGACGTCCGTGAAGCTCGCGCCGTCGAAGCGGCGGTGGCTGTTGGTCAGGGTGGCGTACCGGTCGAGCCAGTAGCTGCCGGCCTGCAGGGCCACGAGCAGCGCCGCGGTCACCGCGAGCTGGACGCGCGCCGCGACCGTGGTGCGCGGGCCGGGACCCACCAGGCGCAGCCCCCCGTAGAGGTAGTGCGTGGCGGCGCCGGCCAGACCGGCGAGCAGCACGACGGCGGTCAGCAGGCCGACCACGAGCCGCAGGAAGGGCAGCGAGAAGACGTAGAAGCCGATGTCGTGGCCGAAGACCGGGTCGACCTGGCCGAAGTCCTGCCCGTTCCACCACAGGAGCACCGTCTGCCAGCGGCTCGAGGCGGCCGAGCCGGCGAACAGGCCCAGCAGCAGCGGCAGCACCACGGTGAGCACTCGGCGCAGCGGCTCCAGCCCCTCGCGGTAGCGGTCCAGGCTGGCGGCGGGACCGGGCACCGGCGCGTAGATCGGCCGCTTGCGGTAGGCCAGGGCCATGCTGGCGACGACGGCGGCCGCCATCAGTGCCCCCGCGACCAGGAAGAGGCCCGCGCGGACCCCGAGCTGGGTCAGGTAGACGCGGCTGAAGCCCAGCTGGCGGTACCAGAGCACCTCCGTGGCCACCGAGGCCACGACGCTGCCGAGCAGCAGGAGCGCAGCCAGGCCCACCAGGACGGGCACGAGCGGGCGGCGGCGCTGCGGCGGGCCCGGGCGGCGGCCGCCGGGCGCACCGGGGCGCGGTGGGCGGGGCGGGGGCTGGGACGTCACCGGGCTGTTCCTCCATCAGAAACCCGCCGGGGTGCCGCTGCTCAGCGTCCCGGCAGGGTGCTCGGGGCGGGCTCCCGATCGTCGCACGGACGCCTGGGAGGTCCGGGCCCCGGAGGCCCCGTCAACATCACGAGACGGTCACGACCTGCCGGCGCCGGCAGCCACCGGTCCTCAGGAGCAGCCGGGCAGCCCCTCGGCCTCGCCGCGGCCGACGGCCTCCACCGCCGCGCGGGCCTCCGCCAGCGTCGAGACCGCCACCACCTGCAGGCCCTCCGGCACGTTGCCGACGACCTCGCCGCAGTTGCCGGCCGGCGCGAGGAACGCCGTCGCCCCCGCGGCGCGGGCCCCCAGCAGCTTCTGCTGGATCCCGCCGATCGTGCCGACCCGCCCGGCGGAGTCGATGGTCCCGGTCCCCGCGACCGTGCGCCCCCCGGTCATCTCCCCCGGCGTGAGCAGGTCGACGACGCCGAGCGCGAAGACCATGCCCGCGCTGGGACCGCCGATCTGGTCGACGGCGATCTGGACGTCGACCGGCGGGTCGGCGTCCTCGCGCACCAGCACGCCGAGGACGGCGCTGCCGTCGTCACCGGTGCCGAGCGGCACCTCGACGGTCTCGGGGCCAGCCCGCTGGCCGTCGCGGACCACCCCGACGCGCACGACGGCTCCCCCACCGCCGCTCGCCGCGGCCGCCTGCACGGCGTCGCGCAGCGAGGTGGCCCCCTCGACCGGCGCGCCGTCGACGGAGGTGATGACGTCGCCCTCGCGCAGCACCCCCGCGGCACCCGAGCCCTCGGCCAGGCCGGTCACGACCACCCGCACCGGCACGTCGTAGCCCAGCTCGGTCAGGGCCGCGACCACCGCGGCCTGCTGTGAGGACAGGAAGGCCGCCGCGTTGCTCGCGTCGACCTGCTCCTCGCTCGCCCCGGGCGGGAAGAGCGCCGCCTCGGGAAGCGCCGTGCTGCCGCCGTCCAGCCAGGCGCGCACCTGCAGGCCGAGGTCGACCTGCCGCCCCGGCCCACCGCTGACCCTGACGGTGGTCAGGTCGAGCGACCCCGAGGTGGGGTACGTCTGCGCCCCGGAGATGCTGATCAGGCGGGCGTCGCCCTCGCCGGAGAGGACGTCGCGCACCGGCCCGGGGCTCTCCACCGCGAACGGCACGGGCACGAGCGCCACCAGCGAGACCAGCGCGACCGAGACGGCACCGCACACCAGCGCCGCCACCGCCCGCGACGACGCCCGGGCGGCCGCACCCCCGGGCCGCTCCCCCAGGTGCTCCTCCGCCTGCTCCCCGGCGTGCTCCACCGGCAGCTCGGGCCCGCTCACCGCGACCTCCTCGAGCGCGCCTGGCGCACGACCGCGGCGGTGGCCACGAACGCGACCGCCGCCCCCGCGGCGCCGGCCGCCCCGAGGGCCGCCTCCCTCGGCAGCCGCGGCCCGCGGCCGGAGCGGCGCTCGCGGACCCCCTCCAGCAGCACCTCGAGGCACTCCTCGTTGGTGCGGCCCGGGCGCCAGCCCGCCGCGCGCAGCCGCTGCGACGACACCGCCCACGGGTGCACCACGTAGGCCAGGTCACCGGCGGGCGTGGGCAGCAGCCCCAGCCGGGCCAGCCGCTCGGCCGTCGCCTGCGCGAGCCGCGCCGGCAGCTCCACGGACCGCAGCCCGGAGGTGCGCTCCAGCGCCTCGTGCACCAGCACGCCCTCGGCCCCCACGCCCAGCGGCCCGACCAGGCCCTGGGCGACCACGACGGCGACGGCGGCGGCCAGGTCGTCGACGTGGCAGAACTGCCACAGCGGCGCCCGCTCGCGCAGGGCCAGCAGCCGCGGCACCTCGAAGGACCGCGTCACCACCGTGTCCACGCCCGGGCCGACCACCGCGGTCGGACGCAGCACCGCCGCGGGCACCCCCGGCATGGTCCGCGCGAGCAGCGCCCAGACCTCCTCGACGGCGAGCAGGTCGCCGACGAGTCCGTCGTCGGGCGCCGCCAGCAGGGGGGCGTCGTCGTCGAGGGGCACCGGACCGTCGGGCCGCGCCCCGTGCACCATCGCGCTGCTGACCAGCACCAGCCGTCCCGCCCCGGCAGCCGCGGCCGCGGTGACGACGGCGCGCGCGGACGCCTCGGCGCGCTCGCGCCGGCGGGCGGCGGGCTGGGCCAGCGCGGCGCGCAGGTCGGTGTCGAGGGCGACGTGGACGACGGCGACCGGCGGTGCGGGCACCCCGGCGGCGGCCCCGGACGTGCTGCCGGACATGGCCCCCAGGACGTCCGGGGAGGTCAGGTCGACCCTCACGTGCTGGGCGGCACCCGTCCCGACGCCGCCCTGGGGGACGTCAGGGGCCCCGTGCCCGGCCTCGGCGGGGACGTCGGCGGGGACGTCGGCGGGGGCGTCGTGGAGGGCGACGACGTCGGCGCCCGCGGCCACCAGCCCCGCGACGACGGCCCGGCCCGCCGGAGACCCGGCCCCCGTGACGACGACGCGTCCCTCGAGGCGCGGGGGGCCGGCGCTGCCCCCCGGGACCCCGCCCTCGGGAGCAGCGCCGTCCGCCGTCGTGCTGCCGCCCACCGCGCTCCCGTCGTCGTCGTGCCCGCCGCGCCTGCGCACCCCCTGCGCGTTCGCTGTGGGCACCTGCTCCGGGACCGCCGCCTCCACCTCCGGCTCGGTACCGTGGGACGGGAGGGGCAGGTGCCACATCCTGCCGCCTCGCCCGAGCGGTGACCGCCGCACCGCCGCTCGAGGCCTGATCCCGCGCGGCTGGAGAACCGGTGCCCGACTCCCCGTCCCCCCGTCCCGACGAGGACCCGCAGGACCGCGAGCCCGGCGAGGGCTCCAGCGGGGCGGGCTCGGGACAGGGCGCCTCCTCGGGCTCCGGCGCGGGCCAGGACCCGCTGTCCCAGCTCTTCTCCGCGCTGGGTGGCGGCGCCGGCGCGCCCGACCTCAGCGCCCTCGGCGGGCTGGGGGGCCTCGGCCGGCTCGGTGGCCCGGGTGGTCAGGGGGGCCTCGGCGGCGTCGACCCCACCCAGCTGTTCGAGCAGCTCCAGAAGGACCCGCAGGCGATGGCCCAGGTGGCCGCCGCCGTGCAGCAGCTCATGAGCTCCGCCGGTGACGGTCCCGTCAACTGGCAGCTCGCGCAGGACCTGGCCCGCCAGACCGCCGCCGCCGACGGCGACCCCGCCCCCACGTCGTCCGACGAGCGCGAGGTGGCCGAGGCGCTGCGCCTGGCCGACCTGTGGCTCGACGCCACCACCGACCTGCCCGCCGCCTCGGCCGCGGGCCGGGCGTGGTCGCGCGCCGAGTGGGTGGAGGCCACCCTCCCCACCTGGAAGCGCCTCGCCGAGCCGGTGGCCGCCAGCGTGGCCGACGCGGTCAGCGCGGCGATGGCCGAGCAGCTGCCGGAGGAGATGCGCCAGATGGCCGCCGGCGCCGGCGCCGTGATGCGCTCGGTCGGCGGGTCCGTCTTCGGGGCGCAGCTCGGCCAGGCCGTCGGCGGCCTGTCGCGCGAGGTCGTCTCCGCGACCGACGTCGGCATCCCGCTGGTGGCGGGGAGCACCACGGCGCTCCTGCCCACGGGCGTCGCCGCCTTCGCGGACGGCCTGGGCGTGCCCGCCGAGGAGGTGCGCCTGTTCCTCGCGGCCCGCGAGGCCGCCCACGCCCGGCTGTTCGCCGGCGTCCCGTGGCTGCGCGGGCACCTGCTCGGCACCGTCGAGGCCTACGCCCGCGGCATCACCCTCGACACCGGCCGCATCGAGGACGCCGTGCGCACCCTCGACCCGTCCGACCCGTCGGCGCTGCAGGAGGCCCTGTCGTCGGGGGTGTTCGAGCCGGAGAAGACGCCCGCCCAGCAGGCGGCGCTGGAGCGGCTGGAGACGGCGCTCGCCCTGGTGGAGGGCTGGGTCGACCACGTCGTCGACGCCGCCACCTCCCGCACCCTGCCCAGCGCGGCGGCGCTGCGCGAGGCGGTGCGCCGCCGCCGCGCCACCGGCGGCCCCGCCGAGCACGTGATGGCCGGCCTCGTGGGCCTCGAGCTGCGCCCCCGCCGCCTGCGCGAGGCCTCCCGCCTCTGGTCCGCGACCGAGGACGCGCGCGGCGCCGCCGGCCGCGACGCCGTCTGGGCCCACCCCGACCTGCTGCCCACGGCCGCCGACCTCGACGACCCCGACGGCTTCGCCGGCCGCCGCAGCGACGCCGAGGCCGCGGACGCCGACGTCGACGCCGCCCTGGAGGCGCTGCTGCGCGGCGAGGGGCCGGCCGCCCCGCCGGAG
>JAKONK010000288.1 GCA_022701985.1 Actinomycetales bacterium | reverse complement strand
CGAAGGCGATCGAGGAGATCTCACCGGTCACGGCCAGCACCTGCGGGTCCTCGCGGACCACCGCGGCCAGGCCGTGGCTGTAGGAGCGGGTGCGGTTGCGGACCTCGCGGGCGGTGTCGCGCTCGACGGCCGCGGCGATCCCGGCCTGGACCGCCAGCAGCACGAGCTGGTAGAGCGCGGTCTGGTAGCGGAACCTGTCGTCGAAGGCGGCGACGTCGTCGTCCTCCACCAGGGCGCCGTCGAGCTCCAGCGTCCCGGTGCCGGTCAGCTGCTGGCCGAAGCCGTCCCAGTCGTCGCTGACCCGCACGCCCGGCTGGTCGAGGCGCACCAGCGCGGTCACCGTGCCCGCCGCGGCGTCACCGGCCGCCTGCGCCGCGAGGGTGTCCTCGTCGGTGAGCTGGGCGACGACGTCGCTCCACCCGGCGTAGATCGTGCCGGTCGTGTAGTACTTGCGCCCCGTGAGGCGCCAGCGGCCGTCCTCGCCGCGGGTCACCTTGGTCTGCTGGCCGCCGAGCTCGGTGCCACCGGTCTCGCTCCAGGCGTTCCCGGCCCACTCCCCCGCGACGACGCGCGCGAACCAGGCGTCGCGGTAGGGACCGTCCGGCAGCGACAGCAGGTGCTCCACCCACGCCAGGTGCCCGCGGAAGACCTGCGGGAGGTTGGAGTCCGCGGCGGCCAGGTCGACGAGCAGCTCGGTGGTGGCCACGAGGTCGAGCCCGTCGCCGCCGTGCTCGACGGGCACGCGGAGCCGCAGGAACCCCGCACCCACCAGCTCGGCGACCTGCGCGCGGGGCAGCTCGTGGTCGAGCTCGCGCTGCACCACGCCGGCGGCGGCCCGGTCGAAGACCGGCTGCAGGCGCTCGCGCGCCGCGGCGAGCCGCTCGGCGGGGGTGGCGCCGGAGGTGCCGGCGGAGGTGGTGGTCAGGTCGAGGGTGCTGCTCATGGGGACTCTCCTCGGTCGCTGCGGTCGTCGACGCGCGTGCGCCGAGGAGCCGGCACGGAGGGAGGGTGCGCCGTTGCCCCTGCTGGCGCAGCGGGCCAGGTCTTCTCCCGGGGCACCCCACGACGCGGGGTTGCCGGCCAGCGAGCCGGGGCTTGGCGCTGGCGCTCATGACCTGCCGCAGAAACTAGCGGCTGCCCCTGATCACTGTCGAGGGGCCGCCGGAGCACGGCCTCGGGGGTGGTCAGGCCCGCAGCTGCGCGGCCATCGGGCAGCTGAACGGGTCACCGGCGCGCAGCCCCACCTCGTTGAGGTGGCTGATGATCGCCCGGTAGGAGCCGACGAGCGTGGTCTCGGTGTAGGGGATCCCGTGGGTGGCGCAGAACTCGCGCACCATCGGCTGCACCTTGCGCAGGTTCGGGCGGGGCATGCTCGGGAACAGGTGGTGCTCCACCTGCCGGTTCAGGCCGCCCATGACGAAGTCGACGACGACACCGCCGCTGATGTTGCGCGACGTGAGCACCTGGCGGCGCAGGAAGTCGATCTTCGCCCCGCGCTCGACGATCGGCATGCCCACGTGGTTGGGGGCGAAGGCGCCGCCCATGCAGACCCCGAAGACGGCGAGGTGCACGCCCACGAAGGCAGCGGCCTTGCCCGGGCCCATGGTGAGCAGCAGGACGCCGAGGTAGGTGCTCCAGTGCACGGCGAGGAAGGCCACGTCGACCCAGCGGCCCTTGACCGGGGAGCGGCGGGCCAGCGCCTTGACGCTGTCGACGTGGAGGTTGGCCCCGGAGAGCAGCAGCAGCGGCAGGAAGAACCAGCCCTGGCGGCGGGTGACCGCGGCCCACAGACCGCGGCGGCGCCCCGCCTCCTCGGCGTGGAAGGCGACGACGAGCGACTCGATGTCGGTGTCCTTGCCCACCTGGTTGGGGGCGGCGTGGTGGCGGGAGTGCTTGTTCATCCACCAGCCGTAGCTGAGGCCGGCGCACAGGCCGGCGAACACCCGCGCCGCCCACTCGTTGCGCGAGGACGACTCGAACACCTGGCGGTGCGCGCCGTCGTGGCCGAGGAAGGCGAACTGGGTGCAGAGCACGCCGAGCACGCCGGCCAGCACGAGCTGCCACCACGAGTCGCCCAGGAGGACGACCCCGGTGACCAGGCCCGCGGCGGCGAGCACGGCGACGCCGGTGCGGACCGCGTAGTAGCCGCGGCGGCGGCCCAGCAGACCCGCCTCCTTGACCCTCTTGGAGAGCTCGGCGTAGGCGCTGACGGCGCGGTCGCGCTCCCGGACCCGCGAGACCGCGGGGGCGGAGGGGACGGTGGCGGCCTGGACGGGCTGAGCGGTGATGACGGCTCCCGCGGTGTCGACGGCTCACCCACGGACGTGGCTGCTGGCCGGGCCCCGCCGGGGGCGGCAGCGCCCGACCAATGTCTCACGCCGACCTGGGCGCGTCCTGCAGACCCGGCAGAGACCTGGTCCGCGCGATCAGACCACGACGGTCGTCACCGGGAGGCCCGGGTCGGTGGCCAGGCCGAGCGGGGAGGGCCCCAGCCCCGCCGCGACCGCGAGCGACCCCAGCGCCGCGACCATCGCGCCGTTGTCCGTGCACAGCCGCAGCGGCGGCACCCGCAGGGTGATCCCGGCGGCCTCGCACCGCTCGGCCAGGAGCCCGCGCACCCGGGAGTTCGCGGCGACCCCGCCGCCGAGCAGCAGGACGCCGACGCCGCGCTCGCGGCACGCGGCGACGGCCTTGCGCGCCAGCACGTCGGCGACGGCCTCCTGGAAGGAGGCGGCCACGTCGGCCACGAAGGCGGGGTCGGTGACGTCGCCCCCCGCGCGCCGGTGCGCCTCGACCTCGCGCGAGACGGCCGTCTTCAGGCCCGAGAAGGAGAAGTCGTGCGGGTGGCGGCGCAGGTCGTGGGCGGCGGTGAGGCCGCGGGGGAAGGCGAAGGCGCGCGGGTCCCCGGACTCGGCGGCGCGCTGCACGTGCGGCCCGCCCGGGTAGGGCAGGCCCAGGAGGCGGGCGACCTTGTCGAAGGCCTCGCCGGCGGCGTCGTCGAGGGTCTGGCCGAGCAGCTCCACGCGCAGGTCCCGCGCATCACCGGAGGGGCTGGCCACGTCGAGCAGCTCGGTGTGCCCCCCGGAGACCAGCAGCGCCAGGGAGCGCTCCGGCAGGGCGCCGGAGACCAGGACGTCGACCGCGACGTGCGCCACGAGGTGGTTCACCCCCAGCAGGGGGACGTCCAGGGCGAGGGCGAGCGCCTTCGCGGCGGCGACGCCGACCAGGAGCGCCCCGGCCAGGCCCGGCCCGGCGGTGACGGCGACCACGTCGACGTCGGCGAGGGTGAGGCCCGCCTCCTCGCAGGCCCGGCGCAGCGTGGGCAGCAGCGCCTCGAGGTGGGCCCGGCTGGCGATCTCGGGGACGACCCCGCCGAACCTGACGTGCTCGTCGACGCTGCTGGCGACGGCGTGGCCCAGCAGCTCGGTCCCGCGGACCAGCGCGACGCCGGTCTCGTCGCAGGAGCTCTCGATCCCCAGCACCAGCGGCTCTCTCACCACCCCAGCCTAGGCAGCGCCGCGCCGGGGCCGGTCGGGGCCGGTCAGGCCCCGTCAGGCCCGGTCAGGCCCCGTCAGGCCCCGTCAGGCCCGGTGAGCCGACGGCGCAGGACGTGCGCGTCGACGTCCTCCGGCTGGTAGTAGCGGCGCCGCACGCCCACGCGCTCGAAGCCGCGGGCCGCGTACAGGGCCTTCGCGGGCTCGTTGTCGGCGCGCACCTCCAGCAGCACCGAGGCAGCGCCACCGCTGCGGGCGGTGTCGAGGAGCGCGTCGAGCAGGAGGGCCCCCAGGCCGCGGCGCTGCGCGCGCGGGGCGACGGCGAGCGTCTGCACGTCGGCGTCCGGACCGGCGACGGCGAGCCCGGCGTACCCGAGGAGCACCTCGGCGGGGGCCCCGTCGTCGCCGCCGCCGTCGCCGTCGTCCTCGACGGCCACGAGGTAGGTGCGCCCCGGCGCCGCCAGCTCCGACCAGAAGAGCTCGGCGCTCCAGGCGCTCGGACCGAAGAGATCGGCCTCCACGGGCAGCAGCGCAGCGACGTCCCACCAGCGCAGCGGCCGGAGCCGCACCCCGGCGGCCGTCACGAGGTCACCACGCGCTCACCGGCCCGCGAGCGCCGCGGGGACCTTCGCGTCCGGGCGGCGCAGGTAGAGCGGCTGCGGCGGCAGCAGCTCCCCCCCGCGCTCGAGGCGGCGGGCGACGAGGGCGCCCAGCACACCGGGGTCGGGGTCGGTCGGCAGGGCGGCCCGGTCGGCGCGGTCGCCCGGCTCCCCTCCCGGCGCGCCGACGGGCAGCCCGGGGAGCGCCTCGCGGTAGAGCTCTGCGCCGCGGCCGACGGCGGGCAGCCCCTCCGCGGGCACGTCGGTCGGGGCGGCGACGGCGGGTCCGCCGGTGCGCCGCCACCCGCTCAGCGGGTCGCTGGCGTCGTCGACGGCGATGCGGGCCCAGTGGACCTCCCGGCGGCGCGCGTCGGCGGCCACGACGAAGCCGCCCGCGAGCGACTGCCGGCCGGCGGCGAGCGCGGTCGCGGCCAGGGCGTCGAGGCTGCCGACGCCGTGCACGGGGATGCCGAGGGCCTCGCCGAGCACGAGCGCCGTGGCCACGCCGACCCGCAGGCCGGTGAAGGGCGCGGGACCGACGCCGACCGCGACGGCGCCGAGCTCCCGGCGGTCGACGCCCGCGGCGGCGAGCACGGCGCTGACGGCAGGAGCGAGCAGCTCGCCGTGACGGCGCGGGTCGTGGTGCTGCTCCGCCGCCAGGAGGCGCTCGCCGTCCAGGAGCGCGGCACCGACGGAGGAGGAGGTGTCCAGGGCCAGGATCAGCACGCACGGAGCCTAGGCGCAGCCGGGGCGGGCGCTCTCGACCCGCCCTGGGCCGATCGGTGGCAGGTGCTTGCATGCTGCACACATTCTGAGTACTTTCCTTGCTTGTGACATCCATCGACTCGCGCCCCCCAGCGCCGGGCCCCGCCCACGTCCCGGCGGCGGCGGCGCTGGTGGAGGAGTTCTCCTCCCTCATGCGCGTCGTGCACCTCTACAAGGCGCAGTCGACCCAGCGGTCGGCGCGCAGCCTGCTCTTCCCGCTGGGCCACCACGGCCCCATGCGCACCACGGCCCTGGCCGAGCTGGTGCACACCGACACCTCCACGACGAGCCGGCAGGTCGCCGAGCTCGTCGCCGACGGGCTCGCCGAGCGGACCGGCGACCCCGCCGACCGCCGCGCCTCCCTGGTCGGCCTCACCGCCGCCGGGCGCGCCGCGATCGCCGCGATGCGCGCCGAGCGGGCCGACCAGTTCGCGGTCGCGCTCGCCGACTGGTCGCCGCAGGAGATCTCCGCCTTCGCCGGTGACGTCCGGCGCTTCCACCAGGCCCTGGCGGCCGCCGTGCTCACCCCGTGCGCCGCTCCGCCCGCCCCGGCCGCCTCCGAAGCCACCACCCCCCAGCCCCGCTCCCAGAGCACCCAGGAGTCCTGATGTCCGCCTCCGCCGCCGCCCCCCGCGCGGGCAGCGCCCCGACCGGGGCGTTCACCCACCGCCAGATCATGACGATCCTGTCCGGCCTGCTGCTCGGCATGTTCCTCGCCGCGCTCGACCAGACGGTCGTCTCCACGGCCATCCGCACCATCGCCGACGACCTGCAGGGCTACTCGCTGCAGGCGTGGGCCACCACGGCGTTCCTCATCACCTCGACGATCACCACCCCGCTGTACGGCAAGCTCTCCGACATCTACGGGCGCAAGCCGTTCTACCTCTTCGCCATCACCGTCTTCGTCATCGGCTCGGTGGCCTGCGCCTTCGCCTGGTCGATGTACTCCCTGGCCGCGTTCCGCGCCCTGCAGGGCGTCGGCGCCGGCGGCCTCATGAGCCTCGCCTTCGCCATCCTCGGCGACATCGTGCCGCCGCGGGAGCGCTCCAGGTACCAGGCGTTCTTCATGGCCGTCTTCGGCTCCTCCAGCGTGCTCGGCCCGGTCATCGGCGGCCTGCTCGCCGGCCAGGACCAGCTGCTCGGCATGGCCGGCTGGCGCTGGATCTTCTTCGTGAACGTCCCCTTCGGGATCGCCGCCCTCCTGGTGGTCTCGCGCTTCCTGCACATCCCGCACGTCCGCCGCGACCACCGCATCGACTGGTGGGGCGCCACCGCGCTCGTCGTCGCCCTCGTCCCGATGCTCATCGTCGC
>JAKONK010000281.1 GCA_022701985.1 Actinomycetales bacterium | reverse complement strand
CACCACGTCCGGCGTGGTGGCGCTCCCCGCGCGCGTGGTGGGCGTCGCTGACGCAGGTGCAGCGCGTCGAGGTCTACACCGCGCAGGTCCTGTACTGGCTGGGCGCGATCGCGCCGCTCCTGCTGCTCGTCCTCGCCCGCGGCTCGGGACCCGCGTGGCAGACGGCGCTGGTGGTGCTGGTCTCCGCCGCCCAGGGACTGGCGGCGTTCGTGGTCCTGCGCTCGGGTCTGGAGGCGCCCCACGCCGGGCAGCGCCGCCCTGCCCTCGTGGCCCTGGGGCTGACCACGGCGGCGCTGCTGGGCCTGGCAGCCGCCACACCGGCCGCCGGAGACCTGGCGGGCTCCCCGCGGCAGGCCGTCGTGGCGTACACGGTGATGTTCTCCCCCGCCGCCGTCGCCGTCGTCCACCGCCGCGCTGGGTGGCTCGTGCCGCTCTTCGCCGGGGCCGCCGTCGCCGTCTCGGCGGGGCTGTCCGGGCAGGAGGCGCGCGTGGTCGTGACCACCGGCACCGTCACGGTCCTCGCCTCCGCGTTCATAGTCATGACGCTGCGGCTGTCGGTGTGGCTGCTCGACGTGGTCCGCCAGCTCGCCGACGCCCAGGGCGACCGCGCCCGCCTCGCCGTCGCCGAGGAGCGGCTGCGCTTCGCCCGCGACCTGCACGACGTCGTCGGCCGCGACCTGTCCGCCATCGCGCTCAAGAGCGAGGTGGTGGCGCGCCTCGCGGAGCGGGGGCGCCCGGAGGCGGCGGCCGAGGCGATGGCGGTGCGCGAGCTCGCGCAGTCGTCGCTGGCCGAGGTGCGCGCCGTCGTCCGAGGCCACCGCCGCGCCGACCTGCTCACCGAGCTGGCGGGCGCGCGGGCCCTGCTGACCTCCGCGGAGGTGACGTGCGAGGTGCGCGTCGACGACGCGACCGCCGCCGCGCTGCCGGCTCCCGTGCAGGAGGCCCTGGCGTGGGCGCTGCGCGAGGCGGTCACCAACGTGGTGCGGCACGGGCGCGCCCGCTCCTGCGCGGTGTCGCTGGCGGTGGTCGACGGCGCCGCGGTCCTGGTCGTGCGCAACGACGACGGCGCCGCCGAGGTCACCGCGCCCGTGCGCCACGGCGCCGGGCTGACGGGCCTGCAGGAGCGGCTCGAGGCGCGGGGCGGCTCGCTGGAGGTGCGCCGCGAGCGCGACCGCGTGGTGCTCACGGCCACCGTCCCCGTGGCCCCGGCGACGCTCGCGACCCCGGTCCAGCAGGTGGAGCAGGGGGTGCGCGCGTGATCCGGGTGCTGCTCGCCGACGACGAGCAGCTCATCCGCACGGCCCTCGCGACGCTGGTGGGCCTGGAGGACGACGTCGAGGTGGTCGGCCAGGCGGCCTCCGGCCCGGAGGCCGTGGCGGTGGCGCGCTCGGTGCAGCCCGACGTCGCCGTCCTCGACCTGCAGATGCCGGGCCTGGACGGCATCGAGGTGGCGGCGGCGCTGCGCGAGCAGGTGCCCGGGTGCGGCGTCGTCATCGTCACGGGGCACGGGCGGCCCGGTCACCTCAAGCGCGCACTGGCCACGGGGGTGCGGGGCTTCCTCCCCAAGACGACGTCGGCGGCGGTGCTGGCCTCGGTCATCCGCACCGTCGACGCCGGCGGGCGGCACGTCGACCCCGAGCTGGCCGCCGACGCCATCGCCGCCGGCGACTCCCCGCTGACCCCGCGCGAGGCCGACGTGCTGGAGCTGGCGGCGGGCGGCGCGAGCGTGGAGGAGATCGCCGTGCGTGCCTCGCTGTCCCCCGGGACGGTCCGCAACTACCTCTCGGCAGCGGTGCAGAAGCTCGGGGTGGCCAACCGCCACGAAGCGGTCAGCCGGGCCCAGGCCGCCGGCTGGATCTGATGGCCGCGGGCGCGACCTGGCCGGTGGGCGCCCCCGGCGTCGTCGTCCTGCCGTCGGGACGGCGGGTGCGCGGGCGCGGGGTGCGAGCCGGCGCTCCCCCTCCGGAGCTGTCGCCCGACGTCGGCTTCCAGTGCACCTGGGAGCGTCCGGCACGGCAGCCGTGGCCGGTGCGGTGGGTCCGGTGGCCCGACTTCGGGCTGCCGCTGGTCCCGGCTGACGCGCGCGCAGCGCTGCGCGAGGCGTGGGAGCGAGCCGCCACCGAGCGCGTGGAGCTCTCGTGCGGCGGCGGGAACGGCCGCACGGGGACGGCGCTGGCGGTGCTGGCCGTCCTCGACGGGGTGCCGCCGGAGGGGGCGGTGACGTGGGTGCGCGAGCGCTACCGGGCGAGCGCCGTCGAGACGCCGTGGCAGCGGTGGTGGGTGCAGCGCCACCGCTGAGCGGGCGGTCGCCCCGGTCAGGCGCGGTCAGGCGCCGCCGCGCTCGCGGGGCAGCTTCTCCCCCGCCTCCACCGCCACCGGCAGCCGGTTCTCCGCGGGCGGCAGCGGGCAGGTGGCCAGGTCGGTGAAGGCGCACGGCAGGTTGGTGGCCCGGTTGAAGTCGAGGACTGCCGTGCCGTCCTCAGCCGGTGCGACCACGAGGGAGCGGTTGGCGGCGTAGGTCGTGACCCCGGACGTCGCGTCGGTGAAGAGCACCGACAGCGTCCCCGGGGCGTGCCCGGGGAAGGCCGTCAGCGACAGCGGCTGTCCGTCGAGCTCGAACTCCAGGCGGCCCGGTGCGTCGTAGACGTGCTCCAGGCCGTCGACGACCGCGCCCACGGTGGTCGGCCTCGGCGCGTCGAAGGGGGTGTAGCGGCCGGTCACGGCCCAGCGCGGGTGCGGCGGGTACGCGGGCGTGCCGGTGAACGCCGTCCGCAACGGGCTGTCCGGGTGGCGGGGGCGGATGATGTCGCGCCCGCTGCGCCTGGCCACCTCGATGACGGCCTCCCCCCAGACCGCGTCGACCCCGCCGCGCTCGGGCAGCACGCCGAAGCAGTGGCGCCCTCGCACGGCCACGCCCTCGACGACCAGCTCCTCGTCGTCGTCGAGGTCCACCACCACGCCGTCCGGTCCCGTCGACCACGCGCCGGGTGCGTCGGGAGAGCGCTGCGGCTCGGCCTCGAGCCAGCGCAGCGACGTGATGGCCAGGAAGCCGTGCGGGGCGCTCAGCCGCGCCTCCTGCTGGCGGTGCCAGGCCTGCCACTCGGCGGTGAAGGCCTCGAGCTCGGTGTCGGTGCTGCTGGTCACGCTCACCAGGAACCTGCGGCGCAGGTGGGGTGTTCCAGGTGGGCGTGGGCGAGGAGGTCGTCTCCGTCGTCGCGACAGCGCGGCGGAGCCGGCGGTGGCCGCCCGTCGACGACCACCACCGGGCCGGCGGGTCTCCTCAGGTGTCGCCGAGCCAGACCCTGCCGTAGCGGGGCAGCTCCACCTCGAAGGGCCCGTCGGGCACGGTGCGCGGCGTCGCCGTCAGCAGCTCCACCAGCTCGGTGCCGGGCTGCACCACGCCGTCGGGCACGGTCACGGTGACCGGCTCCGACGACAGCGAGTGCAGGGCCAGCACGGTGCGCCCGCGCCACGTCATGGTGTGGGCCAGCACCGCCGGCTCCCCGACGTCGACCAGCTCGAGGTCGCCGCGGCCCAGCTCCGGGCGACCGCGGTAGGCGCGGAGCATCCTGCGGAAGAAGTGCAGGAGCGAGTCGGGGTCGCGCTCCTGGTCAGCCACGACCGGACCCGGTCCCGCGTCCCCGGCGGACCACGCCATGGGCGTGCGCACGGACATCCGGCCGGGGATCGAGAGGTCCTCGAGCTGGCCCACCTCCTCGCCGTAGTACAGGACGGGGGTGCCCGGGAGGCTCCACGTCAGGCAGTACGCGAGCTCCATGAGGTCGCGGTCGCCGTCGACCATCGTGGGCAGGCGCAGCCGCAGGCCGCGGCCGAACAGCTGCACCTCCTCGTCAGGGCCGAACGCGTCGAAGACCTCCTGTCGCTCGGCGTCGGAGAGCTGGTCGAGGGTCAGCTCGTCGTGGTTGCGGACGAAGAGGCCCCAGCTCTTGCCCTCGGTGAGGTCGGGTCGTGACTCCAGCGCCTCGCGGACCGGGCCGGCGTCGGCGCGCGCCATCGACAGGTACAGCGCCTGGTTGAGCGTGAAGTCGAAGCACATCGTCATCCGCTGGCCGGCGCCGCCGAAGAAGGGGGCGATCTCGTCGCGGGGCTTGTTGACCTCCCCGAGCATCACCGCCTCGGAGCTGCGACGGGACAGGAAGGTGCGCATGACGTCGAGCATCGCCAGCGACTCGTCCAGCGCCGTGTCGTCGTCGTGCTGGTCCTCGCGCTCACCGGTGGACGGGCTCGCCGGGGCGGCGTCGTCCGCGTCGCCGGCCCGGGTGGCGGTCTCCGCCAGGAAGGGAGCCGCGTCCACGCGGAAGCCCGCCACGCCCTGCTGCAGCCAGAAGCCCATGATCCGGCGGATCTCGTCGCGGACCTCGGGGTTGGAGGTGTTGAGGTCCGGCTGGTGGCGGTAGAAGCGGTGGCGGTAGTACATGCCCGCCTCGTCGTCGCGGCTCCAGACGGAGTCCTCGGCGTCGGGGAAGATGATGTCCGCACCCTCGTCCGCGGGGTCCGGCTCCTCCCTCCAGACGTACCAGTGGCGGTACCGCGAGTCCGGGTCGGACCTGGCCGACTGGAACCAGGGGTGGTCGTCGCTGGTGTGGTTGACGACCAGGTCCACGATGACGCGCATGCCGCGCTCGCGTGCGGCCCTCACCACCTCGACGAACTCGCCCAGGGTGCCGAGGCCGTCGTCGACGCCGTAGTAGTCGGAGATGTCGTACCCGTCGTCGCCCTCGGGCGAGCGGTAGAAGGGCTGCAGCCACAGGAAGTCGACACCGAGGTCGCTCAGGTGGCCCAGGTGCGCACCGAGACCGGCGAGGTCACCGCGGCCGTCGCCGTCGGAGTCGGTGAAGCGCTTGATGTCCAGGCAGTAGCCCACAGCAGTGGCCCACCACTCGTCGGCGGTCGTGGTGAGCACAGGCGGGCTCCTCGGTCGGTGCGGTCGGTGCTGGGAGGTGGTGGGGGTGGTGGCCGGGCGGCCGGACGGTCAGGCGGTCAGGACACGTCGCCGTACCACCGGTAGCCGTAGCCGGGCAGCTCGACGACCAGACCGCCGTCGGGGACCGTGACGGGGTCGTTGGTGAGCAGCTCGACCACCTCGGACCCCTCGGGCAGCAGCTCCAGCGGCACCTCGACCACCACCGGCTCGGACCCGAGGTGGTGCACCGCCAGGGTGGTGCGCCCCTGCCACGTGAGCGCGTGCACCAGCACCGACGGCTCACCGCAGTCGACCACCTGCAGCCGGCCGCGCCCCAGCTCGGGGCGCGAGCGGTAGGTGTGGACGAGGCGGCGGAACCACTGCAGCACCGAGTCCGGGTCGCGCTCCTGGTCCGCCACACCGCGGCCGTCCGGCTGGGGTCCCCAGCGCACGGGGGTGCGCACGGCCATCCGGGCCTCCAGCGAGAGGTCCTCGTCCTGGGCCAGCTCCTCGCCGTAGTACAGGACCGGGGTGCCCGGGAGGCTGAACAGCAGCGCGTAGACCAGCTCCAGCCGCGCCCGGTCGTGGCCGACCATGGTCGGCAGCCGCGTGCGCAGGCCGCGCCCGAAGATCTGGTGGTCGGGGTCGGGCCCGAACTCGGCCAGCACCTCCTGGAGCTCCTCGGGGGAGAGCTGGTCGAGGCTGAGCTCGTCGTGGTTGCGCACGAACAGCCCGAAGGACTTGCCCGCTGCCAGCTCCGGGCGCTCCTGCAGGGCCTGGACGACCGGGGAGGCCAGTCCCCGGGCGTGCGCGAGGAACATCCGCTGGTTCATGACGAAGTCGAAGTTGAGCGTCATCCGCTGGCCCGGCCCGCCGAAGAACTCGGCCTGCTCGTCGTAGGGGCGGTTGACCTCGCCGAGCATGACGGCCTCCGCGCTGCGGCGGGAGAGGAAGTCGCGCATGACGTCGAGCATGTGCATCGACTCGGCCAGGGCCGTGGGGTCGTCGGGGTGGCGCCGGCCGGCGGCCTCCTCGTGGTCGTCCCCGTCGTCGTCGGCGTCCTCGGTGCGAGTGGCGGTGTCCACGAAGTACGGCACCGCGTCCACCCGGAACCCCGCGACCCCCAGCTGCAGCCAGAAGCCCATGATCCGGCAGATCTCGTCCCTCACCTCCGGGTTGGAGGTGTTGAGGTCGGGCTGGTGGCTGTAGAAGCGGTGCCGGAAGTACTGCCCGGCCACCTCGTCGTAGGACCAGATCGAGTCCTCGACGTCGGGGAAGAAGATGTCGGCGTCGTCGTCGGCCGGGTCCGGCTCGTCCCGCCAGACGTACCAGTCGCGGTGGCGGGCGTCCCGGGAGGAGCGCGCGTCCTGGAACCAGGGGTGCTCCACGGAGGTGTGGTTGACCACGAGGTCGACGAGGACCCGGATGCCGCGCTCTCGGCAGGCCCGGACCACCTCGACGAACTGGCCGAAGGTGCCCACCTCGGGGTCGACGCCGTAGTGGTCGCTGATGTCGTAGCCGTCATCGCCCTCCGGGGAGGGGTAGAAGGGCTGGAGCCACACGAACGTCACGCCGAGGGCGGTCAGGTGGTCCAGGTGGTCGCCCATCCCCACGAGGTCGCCGTGACCGTCGCCCGCGGAGTCCGCGAAGCGCTCGAGGTCCAGGCAGTACCCCACGCCGGTGGTCCACCACTGGTCAGCCGTCGTCGTCAGCATCACGCCACCTCGGTCTCGGGTGCAGGGTCGGTCTGGGGGGTGGCACCGCCGCCGCGCTCGGCCAGGGCGCGGCGGGTGGTGCCTCCGCCGGTGCGGCCCACGAGGGGCTGCGGGCGGGTGGGCGAGAGCCGCGGCAGCACGCGCTCGCCGGCCTCGTCGATCCAGGCCCGCAGGTCCTGGCCGACGTGGTGGAGGTAGACGCCGTCGAACCCGAGGTCGGCCCACGCGGCCACGGTGTCGGCGACGTGGCCGGCGTCGGCGGAGACGAGCACGGACTCCTCCAGCTCGGCGGGCTGCACCCGCAGGCCGATGTCGTCGAACTGCTCGACCGTGGCGAGGTCGGCGAGGACCTTGGAGCTGAAGACGTTGTTGCGCCACTGCCCGTGGGCCACCGCGAGGGCCTCCTCGTGGGTCGGGGCCCACGACAGGTGCACCTGGAGGTTCACCGGGCCCGTGCCCCCCGCGCCGCGGTACGCCTCGACGACGGACCGCATCTGGTCGGGCGGCGCGTTGACGGTGATGAGCCCGTCGGCCCAGCTCGCGGCCCACTCCGCGGTGCGCGGGGTGAGCGCGGCGGCGAGCAGCGCCGGCGCGCGCTCGACGGGGGGACGGCTGAAGACCCGGGCCTCGTGGACCGTGACGCGCCCGCGGTGGGTGACCTCCTCGCCCGCCAGCAGCCGGCGGACGACGTCGACCACCTCCGCCAGGCGCGCGTCACGCTCGTCCTTGGGCGGCCAGCCCTCCCCCGTGACGTGCTCGTTCATGTACTGGCCGCTGCCGAGCGCCGCCCAGAAGCGCCCGGGGAACATCTCCGACAGCGTCGCGATGCCCTGGGCGGTGATCGCCGGGTGGTAGCGCTGCCCCGGTGCGTGGACCACGCCGAAGGGCAGCTGCGTGCGGGCGAGGGCTGCGCCCAGCCAGGCGAACGCGAGTCCCGACTGCCCCTGGGCGGTGCCCCACGGCGTGATGTGGTCCGAGCACATGGCGGCCGTGAAGCCGGCCTCCTCGGCCTGCACGACGTGCTCGAGCAGCCTGCTCGGAGCGATCTGCTCGTGGCTGCAGTGGAAGCCGATCACGGTCACGCGCAGCGACGCTAGGGGGATCACGACGTGCGGGCACGTCGGGCGCGAGGGCACCCGGGGTGGTAGGACCAGTGCCCCCACCAGACCTGGTTCAGCGCTGGTGGGGACACCAGCGGCAGTGCTGCGACCCCGGGGCGACCTCGTGCCCGCCCCCGGCCTCGCAGCGCTGGACCGCGGCCCGGAGCGCTGCGCTCCGGGTGCGGTGGAGCGTCGGCGCGTGCTCGAGGTCTCCGAGCGCCGCGCCGACCTCGCGCACCGCCCAGCGCCTCAGCACGCCCCCCGGGCCGGGCTGGACCACCAGCACCGGTCGCGCCAGCTCTCGGGCCACCAGCTCGACGGAGTCGACGCGCTCGGCCAGCAGCTCGTGCTGCCCGAGGCGCTGCGCCACGGCGCTGCGGGCCCCGTCGGCGAGCGCACCCGCCCCGGCCGCCAGGTGCACCACCACCCGCAGCTCGCGACCGGACGCCGCCCCGGCACCCGGCTCTGCGGCCACCTCGACGACGCCGTCGAGTCCGCTCCCCAGGGTCGCGACCGCAGCGGCGACCTCGGGGTCGCGCCACGACGGCGTCCACGGCTCCCCCTGCGCCAGCGCCCACAGCGCGGGGCGCGGGACGACGACGGAACCGGCGGGACCGCTCACCCCCGGGTCGAGCACCAGCAGCTGCTGGCCCTCCTGGACGGCGCTGACCGCGGCCCGCCGGGCCTCGACGGGCACCGGGCGGGCCCTCGCGCTCCACGCCGTCAGCGCCGCGACGGACGTGAAGACGGGCAGGGCGTCGCGGCCGTCGGGCGAGCGCAGGGTGGGGATCGCCATGTCGGCGCCCAGGTCTCCACCGGTGGCCTCGTCGGTGCCCGCGGAGACGGCGGTGACGGGGACGAACAGGCGCGCCCCCGGGAGGGCCGGCAGCAGCGCCTCGACGTCGACGGGCTCCCCGCTGGTGCGCGCGGCGTCGAGGACGGCCGCGAGCGCCGGGGCGAGGGCGCCGTCGTCGCCCGCGAAGGGGCTGTCGGTGAGCGTGCGCCCGGCCCACGGGGTGCCGGCGGAGTCGCCGTGGGCGTCGCCGTGGCGGCCCGGGAGGTGGCTAGCGCCCATGATCACGGCCGGTGGTGTGCGCGAAGTCCATGATCACGGTCGGGTGGGGGCGGGTCAGGGGCGGCCGGCGACGTCGAGCGCCTCGGGCAGCGTGAACGCCCCCGCGTACAGCGCCTTGCCGACGATCGCGCCCTCCACGCCGTCGCCCACCAGCGCGCGCAGCGCCTCCAGGTCGGCCAGGGAGCTCACCCCGCCGGAGGCGATGACCGGGGCCCTCGTGGTGGCGCACACCTGCGCCAGCAGCTCGGTGTTCGGGCCGCGCAGCGTGCCGTCCTTGGTGACGTCGGTGACCACGTAGCGGGAGCAGCCGTCGCGGTCGAGGCGGGCGAGCACGTCCCACAGGTCGCCGCCCTCCTTCGTCCAGCCGCGGGCGGCGAGGGTGGTGCCGCGCACGTCGAGGCCGACGGCGATGCGGTCGCCGTGGCGGGCGATGGCGCTGGCGGTCCACTCCGGGTCCTCCAGGGCGGCGGTGCCGAGGTTCACCCGGCGGCAGCCGGTGGCCAGGGCGCGCTCGAGGGAGGCGTCGTCGCGGATGCCGCCGGACAGCTCGACGTCGACGTCGAGGGTGCCGACCACCGAGGCGAGCAGCTCGGCGTTGGAGCCGCGCCCGAAGGCGGCGTCGAGGTCGACGAGGTGGATCCACTCCGCCCCGCCCTCCTGCCAGGCGAGCGCCGCGTCGAGCGGGGAGCCGTAGTGCGTCTCCGAGCCCGCCTCGCCCTGGACCAGGCGGACGGCCTGACCGTCAGCGACGTCGACGGCGGGCAGCAGCTGCAGGCGGGGCGCTTCACTCACGCCCGCCATCCTCCCAGCCCCGCCAGGGCCGACGGTCCCGCCCTCCTGGACCGCAGCCGGGCGATCGGCTGCGGTTCGAGGCCCCCCGGGAACCGCAGCCAGGCGCTCGGCTGCGCTCGGAGGGGGACCAGCCGTCGGGTGGTCGGCGCCCGACCACGGGACCAGGCTGGGCGCCGTGATCGACCTCGAGCCGGAGAACGCGCCCCACGCCGTCGTCGAGGCGGTCCGCCGCAGGGACCCGGAGCAGCGCCGCGAGCACGTCGTCGCCGTCCTGCTCGACGCCTTCGCGCCGCTCATCGAGGCCGACCCCGCGGCGTTCCGGCGGCGCTTCCGCCGCATGGCTGCGAGCCCGTGGACCTTCTACCGCGGCAGCGCGTGCCTCTTCTACGCCGACGTCGCCGCGGAGGAGGTGGCGGGCACCGACCGGTGGGCCGACGAGCGCACCAGCCGCGTGTGGATCCAGGGCGACCTGCACGCCGAGAACTACGGCACCTACATGGACGACCAGGGCCAGCTGGTCTTCGACGTCAACGACTTCGACGAGGCCTACCTGGCCCCGTTCACCTGGGACGTGTGGCGCATGGCCGCGTCCCTGGCGCTGCTGGGCGTGGCCAAGGCCTTCGCCGACGCCGACATCGAGCGCATGGTCACCGCCTACTGCCGCGCGTACACGGAGCAGGTGCGGGCCTTCGCCACCGGCGACGACGACTCCGCGTTCGCGCTGCGCCTCGACAACACGGACGGCCCGGTGCACGACGCGCTCGAGCGGGCTCGCGCGGCGCGGCGCATCGACCTGCTCGACGCCGAGACGGAGATCGCCGACGGGCCCGGCGCGACCATCGACCGGCGCTTCCGCGACACCCCGCACCACCGCCGCCTCGACGGGGCCGAGCGCGCCGCCGTGCAGGACGCCTTCGACAGGTACCTGCGGACCATCCCCGACGCCAAGAGGGGCGAGCGCATCGAGTACGTCGTCAAGGACGTCGTCGGGCGCTCCGGCATCGGGATCGGCAGCGCCGGGCTGCGGACCTACAGCCTGCTGCTGGAGGGCCGCACGCAGGCGATGGAGAACGACGTCGTCCTGTCGATGAAGCAGGGCGTGGTGGCGGCGCCGTCGCGCGTCGTCGGCCGGCTGACGGCGCCGAGCGGGTCGGCCGAGCTCTTCAGCGACCACGGCCACAGGACGGCGGTGAGCCAGCGCGCCCTGCAGGCGCACGCCGACCCGTGGCTCGGGCACACGAGCATCGACGGCGTCGGGTACGTGGTCAGCGAGGTCTCGCCCTACACCGCCGACCTGGACTGGGACGACGTCGACGAGCCAGACCAGGCCGTCGCGCTCCTGCGCGACCTGGGGCGCGCCACCGCCAAGGTCCACTGCGTGGCCGACGCCGCCAGCGACACCGGCGAGGGCAGCGCCGTGCCGTTCCAGGTCGAGGAGGCCGTGGTCGCGGTGCTCGACGCCGCGGGTGACGACGGCGACGCGCGGTTCGCGGCCGACGCGGTGGCGTTCGCAGCGGGGTACGCCGAGGTGGTCCGCGACGACTTCCGCCTCTTCGTCGACGCGTTCCGCAACGGCGCCTTCCCCGGGCTCTGACCCCCGCGGGGCCCCGCTCCGGCGGTCCCCCTGCCGGTGTCGCCGCCACCTCCTCGACGATCGAGGAAGCCGCGCTCGCTCGTCCGTGCGCAACGTCCTCGGTCGTCGCGGAGGGGTGGGCGCCGTCAGTGGGTGCGGTGCACGGGGGTCCCACCGACCACCGTGAGGACGACGGGCGCGGCCGCCAGGTCGGCGGGGGTCGCGGTCAGCGGGTCGAGGCCCACCGCGGTGAGGTCCGCCGCGGCCCCCACCCGGATGGCCCCGCGCGCGGCGTCACCCGCCGCGAGCGCCGGGGCCCGCGTGTACCCGGCGAGGGCGGCCGCAGCGCTGATGGCCTGGTCGGGCCCGACGGGCGGGGCGTCGTCGTCCTCGACGGGTCGGCGCAGCTGGGCGGCGGCCATGATCGCGCGGGCGTCGAAGTGCGCCACGGGCCAGTCCGAGCCGAGCACCACGAGGGCCCCGGCGTCGAGCAGGTCGCGGACGCGCCAGCCGTGCGCGGCCCGCTCCGGGCCCAGGCGCACCGACCAGTTGTCGCTGCCGTCGGCGGCCACGAAGTGGGAGCAGTGGGTGGGCTGCACCGACGCCGTGAGGCCCGACCTGCCGATGCGGGTGACGAGGTCGTCGGGGAGCGTCTCGAGGTGCTCGAGGCGGTGGGCGGCGCGACGCCCGGGGGCCCCGTCGGCGGGGACCGGCGGCCCCAGCGGCTCGAGCACGTCGAGCACGAAGCGCGCCCCGCCGTCACCGATGGCGTGCGTGACCGTGGGGACCCCGGCGGCGTCGAGGGTGCGCACGGCGCGGGCGTACGCCTGGGGGTCGCGCCAGAACGAGGCGGTGCTCTCGCCGTTGGCGTCGGGGTGGTCGAGCCACGCGGTGCCGCCGTCGATGGTGCCGTCGATCATCAGCTTGACCCCGGCGACCCGCCAGCGGCGCCCCGCACGCTCCTGCCAGGCGACCAGCTCCGCCACGCCGTCGTCGTCGACACCCGGCGTGCAGAAGGGGGCGACGCGCAGCCGCAGGGGCAGGTCGCCGTCGTCCTCCAGGCGGTCCAGCAGGCCCAGCGAGGCGGCGTCGCCGTCCATGACGTGGGCGCCGACCAGGCCCTGCGCGGCCATGTCGTCGAGCAGCGCGCGCAGCCGGGAGCGCAGCTGGTCGTCCGGGAGCGACGGCGCGAGCCGGTCCGCGAGCGCCACGGCGTCCCACTCGAGCAGGAAGCCCGTCGGGCTGCCGTCGGGGTCGCAGACCACCTCGGAGGCGCTGGGGAAGCGCCGCGGGCCGTCGATGCCGGCGGCGCGCAGCAGGGCGGTGCTCGCGAGCGCCGAGTGCACGTCGGCCATCCGCAGCAGGGCGCGCGCTCCACCCGGGCCGCCGAGGGCGTCGTCGACGAGGTCGGCGCGCGGGACGCCGCCGGGGAAGACGTCGGGCACGAGGCCCCATCCCTGCACCCAGCCGTCGGTGCTCTCCCGGGCGAGCTGCGCGAGGCGGTCCCGCAGCTGCTCGAGGGTCCGCACGCCGGTCAGGTCCGCGCCGGCGGACATCGTGAGGCTGCCGACGGGGTGGGAGTGACCGTCGACCCAGCCGGGGGTCAGCGCCGCGCCGCCGAGGGCGACCACCTCGGTGCGGGAGCCGCGCCAGCGCTCGACGACCTCCTCACCGCCGACGTCGACGACGACCCCGCGCGCCACCGCCACGGCGCTCGCGCGCGGGCGCGCCGGGTCGAGGGTGACGACGTCGGCGTCGACCAGCAGCAGGTCCGCCGCGGAGGAGGTGCTCACCGCAGCGAGGTGACCCAGTTGCGCAGCAGCTGCGCGCCGGCGTCGCCGGACTTCTCCGGGTGGAACTGCGTCGCCGACAGCGGCCCGTTCTCCACGGCCGCGATGAACCGGGTGCCGTGCGTCGACCACGTCACCTGCGGCGGGCGGCGGCGCAGCGAGCCGTCGTCGCGGACGTCCTCGTCCATGGCCCAGCGCTGAACGCCGTAGGAGTGGACGAAGTAGAAGCGCTCGGACTCGACGCCGCGGAACAGCACCGAGCCCTCCGGCGGCTCGACGGTGTTCCACCCCATGTGCGGCACGACGGGCGCGTCGAGGCGCTCGACGGTGCCCGGCCACTCCCCCAGGCCCTCGCTGGTGGTGCCGTGCTCGACGCCCCGCTCGAACATCACCTGCATGCCGACGCAGATGCCGAGCACCGCGCGCCCGCCGGCCAGGCGGCGGTCGACCACCTCGGCGCCGCGCACCCCGTTGAGCCCCTGCACGACGGTCTCGAACGCGCCGACCCCCGGCACGACCAGCCCGTCGGCCTCCTGCGCGGCGCGGCGGTCGGCGGTGAGCTCGACGTCGGCGCCCGCCCGCTCGAGCGCGCGCACGGCAGAGCGGAGGTTCCCGGAGCCGTGGTCGAGGACGACGACGCGCGGGCGCCGGGCAGCGCCGCCGGGGCTGGTCGCCGGGGTCCCAGCGGGGGTCTCAGCCGGGGTCGCAGCAGGGGTCTCAGCAGGGGTCGCCGGGCTCACCTGACCAGGCTAGGCGCCCCGGTGGTGTGACCCAGACCACTCGATCCCGATCAGCGACCGCCGCGCGGTCCGGTTACCGTCGCCCAGCACCAGGTCCCGCCCAGCGCCGGACGAGCCGCCCACCGGGCCGGCCGGTGCACCCGCGCGAGAGAGGTCTGACCATGGCTCCTGTGCGACACCCCTTCCCCCGTCGCGACGTCACCACCGACGACGCCGGCCGGGTCCTGAACTGGGCCCGCAACGCCGAGCTCGCCCCCGCGGGCTCGCTCGTCTCCGCCACCTCCGAGGCCGAGGTGAGCGCCCTGCTCGCCTCCCGCCCGGGTCGCGTGCGCGTGGTGGGCAACCGCATGTCCTCGGGCCGCCTGCTGGCGCCCGTCGCCGGCGAGGTCCTCCTCGACGTCGTCGGCCTGCGCGGTCTGCTGGCCCGCGGTGACGACTGGGCCACCTTCGCCGGTGGCACCACCATGCAGGAGGTCTACGACGTCCTCGCCGAGCACGGCCGCGAGCTGCCCGCCTCTCCCGGCGTCATCGCCGAGCAGACCCTCGCGGGCGCCCTGGCCACCGGCACGCACGGCCAGGGCCTGCAGCAGAGCTCCATCGGCGACACCGTGCTGTCGATGCGCCTCGTGCTGGCTGACGGCACCGTCGAGGACTTCGACGCCGACCACCCGTGGTTCGGCGCGCTGCAGCTGGGCCTGGGCTCCCTCGGCGTGGTCACCGCCGTGACCCTGCGCACCGTCCCGGGCCGGATCCTCACCTGCGCCAAGGGCGCCTCCAGCGCCGCGACGCTCGAGAGCGACGTGGTCGCGTGGAACCGGGACCACGAGATGAGCAAGGCGTGGTGGTTCCCCGAGGACGAGCGGGTCCACGTGTGGACCGCCCGCGAGGCCACTGGCGCCGAGGTCGAGGAGCACCGCGCCGGCGGCGGTCAGCTGGTCGAGCGCACCGAGCGCAGCACCGCCATGAACGAGGCGGTCGACGCCGCGCTGGCCCACATGCGCGCCGACACCCGCATCGTCGACTCCCAGGGCAAGCCGTTCCGCACGGTGACCCGCTTCAAGGACTTCTCCGACGTGACCGGCGACGTCTACCAGGTCTTCATGCGGGGCATCGCGACGCCGCAGATCAACGTCGAGATCGGGGTCCCGCTGGAGCGGGCCGCCGCCGTCGTGGCGGAGCTGCGGGCCTGGTACGAGCGGACCAACCCCCACCTCCACTACCCGATCATCCTGCGCGCGACCGGGCCGTCGCGGGCGTGGCTGAGCCCGTCGCACGGGCAGGACACGCTCTACTTCGGCTTCGTCGTCTACTACGCCGAGGACGGCTCGCTGAGCGCCGAGGGCGCCGAGTTCCTGGTCGAGGTGGAGAAGCTGCTCGCGGCCCACGGCGGGCGTCCGCACTGGGGCAAGTACTTCGACCCCGACCTGTACGACTGGCGCTCGCTGTACCCGCGCTTCGAGGAGTTCGCCGCGGTGCGCGACGCGCTCGACCCCGAGCGCGTGTTCCTCAACGCCTTCACCGACCGGCTCTTCGCCCGCTCGCCCGTGGGAGCCGCCGCGTGATGGCCTGGGCCGCGCTGCTGACCGAGCCGTCGTACCTCGTCGGCGTGCGCGCGCTGCACGCCTCGCTGCGCCGCACCGGCACGGAGCACCCCTTCGTGGTGATGGTCACCGACGGCGTCGACGACGACGCGCGCTCGCTCCTGGAGGGCGAGGGCGCCCTGGTGCGCGAGCTGCCCCGCGCCGCCCCCGACCCGCGGCTCGAGGCGCACTACGCCAACGCCCGGTTCGTCGAGGTGTGGAGCAAGCTCGGCGCCTGGGGCCTGACCGAGTTCGACAGGCTCGTGGTGCTCGACGCCGACATGCTCGTGGTGCAGCCGATGGACGAGCTCTTCGACCTCGACCTGCCCGAGGGCGGCCTCGCGGCGTGCCACGCCTGCCGCTGCAACCCCAACCGCATCGCGAGCTACCCCGCCAGCTGGAAGCCCGAGAACTGCTTCTACACGCACTGCCGGGGCGCCTCGCACGTCTCCGAGCCCGGCGTGGAGGACTACTTCAACGGGGGGTTCCTCGTCATCGAGCCCGACGCCGCGGTGCACGAGGCGCTGATGGCCCGCCTGGCGGGGCTGGACGACCTGACGGCGTACCAGTTCGCCGAGCAGGACTTCCTCAACGAGGTCTTCGAAGGCCGCTGGCGGCAGATGCCGTACGTCTACAACGCGCTCAAGACGCTCCCCCACCAGCACCCGCAGCTGTGGGACGCCTCCGAGGTGAAGAACGTCCACTTCATCATCGACAAGCCCTGGGAGCGCCGCCCGGAGCCGGGCGACAGGTACGCCGAGCTGCACCAGCTGTGGTGGGACGCGGCCGACGCCACCCCCGGCCTGGTGGCCCCGGCGCCCCAGACCGCCAGGGCCTGACTCCCCCCTCCTCGCAGCCGAGCGCCTGGTTGCGGTTCCCGGGGGTCCCGGAACCGCAACCAGGCGCTCGGCTGCGCAAGGAGTGGGTCAGCTGGTGACCTGCACCTGCCGCGGGTCGAAGGCCAGGTAGCCGGAGTAGTCGGTGCCGACCCTGTCGAAGGAGGCGGGGTACGGCTCGGGGTAGCTCCACGCGCCGTCGTCCGCCGTGGCACCACCGGGCGCGGTGACGTTCCAGTACTGCGCCACGCCCTTCCAGGGGCAGGTGTACGGGGTGGGGCTCTCGCTCAGCGCGCCCTCGACCACGCTGCTCGGCGGGAAGTAGGCGTTCCCCTCGATGCGCACGATCGCGTCGTCGTCGGCCTCGGCCACCACGACGCCGTCCAGCAGTGCCTTCACGGTCTCTCCTCCAGCTCGTCCGGGTGTGCTCCGCCCCTACCCACGCGCAGCGGGCTCAGCGGGTGACGCGGCGCAGGAGGTCGACGACCGAGTCGACGGCGACCCCGTAGAGCACGTGCGACCCGCCCTCCCAGACCCACCAGGCCCTCGGCAG
>JAKONK010000266.1 GCA_022701985.1 Actinomycetales bacterium | reverse complement strand
TCCCGGGCGAGCTTCGCCGTGCCGAGCGCCGAGTCGCCCTCGACGATGAACAGCTCGCTGCGGTCGTTGTCGCTGGAGCGGCAGTCCTTCAGCTTCGGCGGCAGCGAGGAGCTCTCGAGGGCGTTCTTGCGCCGCTGCGTCTCCTTGTGCAGGCGCGCGGAGATGCGTGAGCGCATCTCCGTGACGATCTTGTCCAGGACGGCGGCGGCCTGCGCCTTGCCCTCGCCCCGCGTCGCCGTGAGCTGCGCCGTCAGCTCCCGCTCGACGACCTTGCGGACGATCCCGCGCACGGCAGCGGTCCCGAGGACCTCCTTGGTCTGGCCCTCGAACTGCGGCTCGGGCAGGCGGACCGTCAGCACGGCGGTCAGGCCGGCGGTGACGTCCTCCTTCGAGACCGGCTCCTCCTTGGCACCCACCTTCAGCCGGCGGGCGTTGTCGGTGACCGCCTTGCGCAGGGTCTTCAGCAGCGCCGCCTCGAAGCCGGCGACGTGGGTGCCGCCCTTGGGCGTGGAGATGATGTTGACGAAGCTCCGCAGCTCAGCGTCGTACCCGGTGCCCCAGCGCAGCGCGACGTCGACCTCGCACTCGCGCTCGACCTCCTGGCTCACCATGTGGCCGCGGTCGTCGAGCATCGGGACCGTCTCGCGGAAGCGGCCCGAGCCCTGCAGGCGCCAGGTGTCGGTCACCGGCGGGTCGGTGGCGAGGTGGTCGACGAACTCGGTGATGCCGCCGTCGTGGCGGAACACCTCCTCGTGCGGGCCGGCCTCGCCGGGGGTGCCGGGGACGCCGCGCTCGTCGCGGATGCGCAGGCTGAGGCCCGGCACGAGGAAGGACGTCTGGCGGGCGCGCGTCACCAGCTCGTCGTAGGAGAACGCCGCCTCCTTGACGAAGATCGTGGGGTCGGCCCAGTAGCGCACCCGGGTGCCCGTGCGGCCTCGGCGCACCTTGCCCGCCAGCCGGAGCTCGGAGGCGTCGGTGAAGGGCGCGAAGGCGCTGGTCGGCGAGGGCTGCACCCCGCTGCCGGTCCCCGGGTCGGCGAAGGTGCCCGGCTCGCCGCGGCGGAAGCTCATCGCGTGCGTGGCGCCGCCGCGGTCGACCTCGACGTCCAGGCGCGCCGACAGCGCGTTGACCACGCTGGCGCCCACCCCGTGGAGGCCGCCGGAGGCGGCGTAGGAGCCACCGCCGAACTTGCCGCCCGCGTGGAGCTTGGTGAAGACGACCTCGACGCCGGTGAGCCCGGTGCGGGGCTCGACGTCGACGGGGATGCCGCGCCCGTCGTCGCGGACCTCGACCGAGCCGTCGGCGTGCAGCACGACGTCGATCGCGGTGCAGTGCCCCGCCAGCGCCTCGTCGACGCTGTTGTCGATGACCTCCCACAGGCAGTGCATCAGGCCGCGCGAGTCCGTCGAGCCGATGTACATGCCGGGGCGCTTGCGCACCGCCTCCAGGCCCTCCAGGACCGACAGGTGGCGGGCGGTGTAGTCGCCTCCCCCGGAGGCGGCGCCACCGCCGCTGCCGGACCGGGGCCCGCTGGACGCGGGGCGCTGGGGGGTCGAGGTCACCCGGAGAGCGTAACGAGCAGCACCGACAGCCAGGCCGGTTCCGCCGCAGGGGGGTCCGGGGCGTTACGCGGACGGCGAACGGGTCGCGTCGACCTGCCGGGAAGCCCTGGGGCGTGGTTCGATGCTGTACCGGGTGGACGTCATCCGACGCCCGGCCACGGTGCCCACCAGCACCACCACGCTCCTCGGAAGGGGCCCCAGTGACCGCTGTCCTGACGACTCCCCCCATGACCGCAGCCGAGCGCTGCGACCGCTGCGGCGCGCAGGCGTACGTCCGCGTGCTCCTCGCCTCGGGTGGTGAGCTGCTCTTCTGCGCCCACCACGGGCGCGAGCACTCCGCGAAGCTGCGGGAGGTGGCCGCCGAGATCCACGACGAGTCGGCGCGCCTCACCGCTGCTCCGGCCGACGCCGAGCGCTGAGCGCGCGACGCCGGCCGTCAGCACCGCTCAGCTGCCCCGCGGCCGCTGAGCCCCTGACCCCAGACCGCGCAGGGCGCCGGTGGGGAGCGTGATCACGCTCCTCGCCGGCGCCCTCGTCGTCGTCGGGCTCGTCGGCATCGTGCTGCCCGTCCTGCCCGGCAGCCTGCTCGTGGGGCTGGGGGTGCTGGTCTGGGCCATCGCCCAGGGCACCCTGGGCGGCTGGCTGGTCTTCAGCGCCGCAGCCGTCCTGCTGGCGTGCGGCTGGGCCACGTCGTACGTGTGGACGGGCCGACGGCTCCTGCGCGCGGGTGTCCCCACCCGCTCGCTCGTCGTCGGCGCCCTGGCGGGGGTCGTCGGCGTCTTCGTCATCCCCGTGGTCGGGCTGGTCGTCGGCTTCTGCGTCGGCCTCTACCTGGCCGAGGCCGTCCGCCTGGGCTTCGGCGCGCGCTCGTGGGAGTCCACGCGCCTGGCGCTGACCACCGTCCTGCTGTCCATCGGGGTCGAGCTGGGCCTGGCGATGGTCGCCACGACCGTCTGGGTCCTGGCCGCGTGGAACGCGGCGACCTGAGCGCCGCCCGCACCCGCAGCACGACGAAGCCCCCCGCTCCGGCTGGAGCGGGGGGCTTCGTCGGTCTGCCCGGAGGTCAGTCCAGGTAGTCGCGCAGGACCTGCGAGCGCGACGGGTGGCGCAGCTTGCTCATCGTCTTGGACTCGATCTGGCGGATCCGCTCGCGGGTGACGCCGTAGACCTTGCCGATCTCGTCCAGCGTCTTCGGCTGCCCGTCGGTGAGGCCGAAGCGCATGGAGACCACACCCGCCTCGCGCTCGGACAGCGTGTCGAGCACCGAGTGCAGCTGCTCCTGCAGCAGCGTGAAGCTCACGGCGTCGGCCGGGACCACGGCCTCGGAGTCCTCGATGAGGTCACCGAACTCGGAGTCGCCGTCCTCGCCGAGCGGGGTGTGCAGCGAGATGGGCTCGCGGCCGTACTTCTGGACCTCGACCACCTTCTCGGGGGTCATGTCCAGCTCCTTGGCCAGCTCCTCCGGGGTGGGCTCGCGGCCCAGGTCCTGGAGCATCTGGCGCTGCACGCGGGCCAGCTTGTTGATGACCTCGACCATGTGCACCGGGATGCGGATGGTGCGGGCCTGGTCGGCCATGGCGCGGGTGATCGCCTGGCGGATCCACCAGGTGGCGTACGTGGAGAACTTGTAGCCCTTGGTGTAGTCGAACTTCTCCACCGCGCGGATCAGGCCGAGGTTGCCCTCCTGGATCAGGTCCAGGAAGAGCATGCCGCGACCGGTGTAGCGCTTGGCCAGGGACACCACGAGGCGCAGGTTGGCCTCGAGCAGGTGGTTCTTGGCGCGGCGACCGTCGTGGGCGATCCACTGCAGCTCGCGCTTGTAGGCGGGGTCGAGCGTCGTGTCGGAGGCGAGGGTCTCCTCGGCGAACAGGCCGGCCTCGATGCGCTCGGCGAGCTCGACCTCCTGCTCGGCGTTGAGGAGGGCGACCTTGCCGATCTGCTTGAGGTAGTCCTTGACCGGGTCGGCCGTGGCGCCGGCGGAGACGACCTGCTGGGCCGGGGCGTCGTCGTCGTCGGCGTCGGACACGACGAAGCCGGTGTCGGAGTCCTTCTCGCCCTTGCCGGCGGGCTTCGCGTCGTCGGCGTCCGCGTCGGCCTCGACCTCCGCAGCGACCTCGGGGCTGTCGTCGGCGACCTCGACGACCGCCTCGGCCTCGACGTCCTCACCGACGAGCGCCTCGACGTCCTCGGGGCTCTCCTCGTCGGGGCCGTCCTCGGAGGCCTTGGCGGCGGTCTTCGCGGGGGCCTTGGCCGCGGCCTTGGGCTTCGCGGCGGCCTTCGGCTTGGCGGCGGCGCGCGGCTTGACCGGCGCCTTGGCGGCGGGCTCGGCGGGCTCGGCCGGCGGGGCGCCGTCGGCCTCGAGGGTCGCGGTGGAGGAGGCTGCGCGGCGCGAGGTCGCGGCGGCGACGGCCCGGGCGGGCTTCGCGGCGGCGGGCTTCGCAGCGGCGCGCGGCTTGGCGGCGGCCTTGGTGGCCGCGGGCTGCTCGACCACGACCGTGACCTCGGCCGCCTCCAGCGCGCGCAGCACCGCCTTCATGCGCTTCATCGGGACCTGGGCGTCCTCGCAGGCGGTCCGCAGCGACGCTGCCTGGACCGAGCCGCTGGCGGTGCCCTCCCGCAGGAGCTCCTGCAGGCTGGGGTGGCTGAACTCCGGCGGGAGCGTGGGCGTGGAGACCGACGACACGGACTGCCTTTCGTCGACTGCGGATCTCGGACTGGGGGGCGGTCTGCACCGCCCTGACAGGGTTCACAACACCCGGAGTGCCGACCTGCTTCCCGGGTGACCCGGAAGAGGGCATGCGTCGCCGAGGACCTTGGCAAGCATTGTGCCACGCCCGGCGTCGTCCAAGGACCCCCGGGCCCAGGTCGACCCGTGCGGCCCATCGGCCACCGCCGCGAGGGCTCGCGGGAGGCGCCTCCCGGGGCCCGGGACGGCGACGGGCGGACCCCCCGAGAGGGGTCCGCCCGTCGCTCGGCGCTGCGGTGCCGGGGCTCAGTGCTGCGGCTTGACCGTCAGCACCGGACAGGGCGACTCGAGCAGGATCCGGGTGGCGTTGGCGCCGAGGATCAGCTTGCCGACGGCGCTGCGCCGCCGCAGGCCGATGACCACGAGCTCGGCCCCCTCGGCCGCGGAGATGACCTCGTCGGCGGCGTCGCGCACGACGGCGGCCGGGACGACCTCGGCCTCCACGCCGGCCGCCGCGAGCTCCGCGTCGATCTCACCGGGGGTCATGGGCTCCCGCCCGGTGTCCACCACGCGCAGGGAGGTCTGCCGGTGCACGGCCTCGGCCACCGCCCGCTCCAGCGCGGCGCGCCCCTCGTCGGTCCCGGCGTAGCCCACGACGACTGCCACAGCATCCCCCTCGCTCCCCCGCCCGTCCGGGCGAGCGCCGGCGCGGTCCGTCCGACCCGCGCACCGTACCCAGGCCACAGCACCCGCGGGGCACCGGCCTCAGCCTCCGAGCAGCTCCTCGGCCACCTTGGCGATCGCACCGCTCTCGATGAGGAAGCCGTCGTGGCCGTACGGGGACGCCACCACGTCGAGCTCGGCGTCCGGGACGGCGTCGGCGACCTCCTGCGACTGGACGACCGGGTAGAGCCGGTCGCTGTCGACGGCGACGACGCGCGTGCGGGCGGTCACCCGGCGCAGCGCGGCCGCCGTGCCCCCGCGCCCGCGGCCGACGTCGTGGCTGTTCATCGCCTCGGTGAGCACGACGTAGGACCCGGCGTCGAAGCGGCGCACCAGCTTGTCGGCGTGGTGCTCGAGGTAGGACTCGACGGCGAAGCGGCCCCCGCCGCCCAGCGGGTCCTCCCCCGGCTGCGCCGCCCGCCCGAAGCGGGCGTCCAGCTCGGCCGCGGAGCGGTAGGTGGTGTGGGCGACCATCCGGGCCAGGCCCAGCCCGCGGTGGGGGCCCTGCCCCGGGGCGGCGTCGTGGTAGTCGCCCCCGCGCCAGCCCGCGTCGCCGCGGACCGCCGCGAGCTGCGGTGCGCACCAGGCGATCTGGTCCGCGGAGGTGCGCGCCGTCGTCGCCACGGCGAGCAGCCGGGCCACCCGCTCGGGGTGGGTGACGGCCAGCTCGAGCGCGCGCATGCCGCCCATGGACCCGCCGATGACGGCGGCCCAGGTGCCGATGCCGAGCGCGTCGGCCAGGGCCACCTCGGCGGCGACCTGGTCGCGGACGGTCAGGTGGGGGAAGCGGCTGCCCCAGGGCCGGCCGTCGGGGGCCGCGGAGGACGGCCCGGTGCTGCCCTGGCAGCCGCCCAGCACGTTGGGCGCCACCACGAACCACCGGTCGGTGTCGACGGCCAGCCCGGGGCCCACCAGCTCCGACCACCACCCGGGGGTGGGGTGGCCGGGTCCGGCGGGCCCGAGGACGTGGCTGTCCGCCGTCAGTGCGTGGCAGACCAGGACGGCGTTGTCGCGCGCGGGACTGAGCTCGCCCCACGCCTCGTAGGCCAGCCGCACGGGCAGTGAGCCACCGGTCTCCAGGGCGAGGTCGCCGAGGTCGACGAAGCGGCGGTCTCCCACCGGGTCACCCTCGCGCCACGCGCCGCTGACCGGGGGCTCGGGCCGCAGGGCGGGGGGCACCGCCGACGCAGCGGTCGTCGGTGCCGCCGAGCCCGTCTGCCCGGGGCCGGCCCCGCTCATGCGCCCTTCGCGGCGGTGAAGCCGGCCTCGAGGTCGGCGAGGACGTCCTCGACGCCCTCCAGACCCACCGACAGGCGCACCAGGCCGGGCGTGACGCCCGCAGCCCGCTGCTGCTCCTCGGAGAGCTGGCTGTGGGTGGTGGAGGCGGGGTGGATGACGAGGCTGCGCACGTCACCGATGTTCGCGACGTGGCTGTGCAGGGACAGGCCCTCCACGAACCGGCGACCGGCGTCGGCCCCGCCGGCGATCTCGAAGGCCACGATCCCGCCGACGCCCCGGGGCAGGAGGCGCTGGGCCCGCTCGTACCAGGGGCTCGAGGGCAGCCCCGCGTAGGCGACGGACTCCACCTCCGGTCGCTCCTCGAGCCACTGCGCGACGCGGCTGGCGTTCGCGACGTGGCGCTCCATCCGCAGGCTCAGCGTCTCCAGGCCCTGGGCCACGAGGAAGCTGTTGAAGGGGGCCACCGAGGCGCCGAGGTCGCGCAGCAGCTGCACGCGCGCCTTGAGGATGTAGGACAGGTTGGCCCCCAGGGCGCTGCCCACGCCGAGGTCACGGGCGTAGACGAGGCCGTCGTAGCTGTCGTCCGGCGTGGTGAACCCGCGGAACCGGTCGCCCTGCCCGTAGTCGAAGCGGCCGCCGTCGACGATGACGCCCGCGATCGCGGTGCCGTGTCCGCCGAGGTACTTGGTGGCCGAGTGCACCACCACGTCGGCGCCGTGCTCGAGCGGCCTCAGGAGGTAGGGCGTGGCCACCGTGTTGTCGACGACGAGCGGCACGCCCACCTCGTGCGCCACGCCCGAGACGCCCTCGACGTCGAGCACGTGGGAACGCGGGTTGGACACGGTCTCGGCGAAGAAGGCCCGGGTGCTCGGGGTCGCCGCGGCGCGCCAGGCCTCGAGGTCGTCGGGGTCCTCCACGAAGGTCACCCGCACGCCGAAGCGCGGCAGGGTCCGCCGCAGGAGGTTGTACGTGCCGCCGTACAGGCTGGCGCTGGCCACGACGTGGTCACCGGCCTCGGCGACGTTCAGCAGGGCGAGCGCCTCGGCGGCCTGTCCGGAGGCGACCGCGAGGGCCCCCACCCCGCCCTCGAGGGCGTTGACGCGCTGCTCCACGACGTCCGTCGTGGGGTTCATGATGCGCGTGTAGATGTTGCCGAACTTCTTCAGGGCGAACAGGTCGGCCGCGTCGGCGGCGTCGCTGAAGACGTAGGACGTGGTCGAGTAGATCGGCAGGGCGCGGGCGCCCGTGGCCGGGTCGGGCACCTGGCCCGCGTGCACCTGCTTCGTCTCGAAGGACCAGCCGTCGCTCATGTCGCACTCCCTGGGGTCAGGGCCGGGCACGGCGGCACCGGGGCGACCACCGGGCTGCTGGCCCGCGCTTGCCGCGGCCCGGAACGGGTCGCGGCCCGGTCATCACCCGGGGCACCCCGCTCGCGGAGAGGGTTGCCGGCCAGCGAGCCGGGGCTTGGCGCTGGCACTCATGACCTGGGGACGAGGATAGGCGGGCGCCAGCGACCGGCTCCACCGCGTCTCAGGATGTGGACACCGTTCGGCCCACCGGAGGGCCTCCGCACCGCCCGCTGCACCGCCCGCTGCACCGTGCTCACCCGGCCCGTCGCGCCTCCTGCACCGACGGGGGCGGCACCCCGAGGCGGACGCTCTGCAGCACCAGTCCGCTGAGGGAGTGCCCGGGGTCGTCACGCAGCGCGAGCTCGGCGAGCAGCCCCGCCGGCGCGCAGGCGCCCCTGGACCACAGCACGTACGCGGCGCAGCCGAGGGGGGCGGCCCGGTGGTCGGGTGGCGCCAGCCGCGCGAGGTGCTGCAGGAGGCGCACCGCGGTGGCCGCGTCGTCGTCGTGCTCGGCGGCGGTCCGAGCGGCGCTCGCCGGCCAGCACAGGGGGCAGTCGTCGTCGCCGTCGTCCGGCCCGCACCCGAGGGGGCAGGGCGGGGCGGCCTCGGGCACCACGGATCCCAGCACGGCGTCGCGCACGGGGATGCGCCCCAGCGCGTCGAGCAGCACGGCTGCGGCCTCCGCGCCGAGCGCCGGGTCAGCCGCGGCGCCCTCGCGCCCCACCTCGAGCAGGCCCCGCCACAGCGCGAGCGCGACCACCGGTGGCTCGGCCCCCGGCTCGGCCCACCCGTCGCGCTCCCACCGGCGCCACCGCAGGTCCGCCAGCTCCAGCTGCTCGCCGACACCGGAGACGACCCCGTGGTCCGCTGGAGCCACCGCGGCGAGCTGGGCGGCCTCCCACTCCTCGCGGCCACCGGCCAGGCCGCGCCCTGCGAGCACCATCTCGGCAGCGACCCGCGTGGAGTCGACCTCGGCCAGCGGCAGCCCCTCCGGGGGGCAGCAGGGGCGCTCGCACGTGTACGAGACGAGCCGCCCGCGGTGCACGAGCCACAGCTCGGGCTGCACGCCCTGATCGCGCAGGGCGGCCGCGGCGAGGTGGGCGGCGTCGGCACCGGGCAGGTGCTCCCGCCGGTCGCGGCGCGCCGTCCGCACGGGAGCCGGAGGGAGCGGGGCCGGCCGGTCGCCGCGGCGCTGGACCGGGACGGAGGTCAGCCGGGTGGCTCCCCGGGACGGGGAGGCCGGCAGCTCGCCGCGGTCGGTGACGACCGCCACGAAGGCGCGGCCGGCGCCGTCCGCCCGCAGGTGCCGCGCCAGCTCGGGCACGGCCACCTCGACGTCGGCGAGGTCGGCGCGGGCGACCAGCCCGCTGCGCCAGCGCGGGGGCCTCAGCGACACCACGACCAGGCTCTCCCGCGGCCGGAAGCCGAGGGTGCGCTCGGCGAGGGCGAGGACCTCGAAGGGACTGCTGCTGCGGATGACGGTGGGTTCCACGACCGCCAGGCTCCGCGAGCCCGAGCTCCCCCGGAACCGCCCGCCGCGCGCTGTGGACGGAGCCCGCCACCGGCCCCTCCTGTGGGCGGAGCGGCGCTCCCCCGCCCAGCGCGCCGCACACCCCGGCGTCAGCCGATGACGTCGCCCTGCACGACCTCGGGCCCGTCACCGCGCGACGCGCTCCCCCAGCGGCGGCGCGGACCCGTCGCGGGCCGCTCCGACGACGGCCCGGCGCTCGGGCCCGGTGCCGCCCCGGCCCCGGCCCCGCGCTGCTGCAGGCGCTCCCACTCCAGGTACGCCCCCACCTCGGTCATGAGCGCACCGGCCAGCCAGGCCAGGACGGCGGCGTCGTCGGCGAGGCCGATCGGGCCGAGGATGCCCTCGGGCAGGAGGTCGACCGGGGAGACCACGTACCCCGCGGCCGCCACCATGAGCCCGAGCTTCACCCGCGAGCATCCGGTGTACCGGCCCGCCGCCGTGGCCGAGGCCATCCGCGGCAGGGCCTTGAGCAGCTCGGCGGGCTTGGGACCCCCGCGCGCGCGGCTGCGGCGCATCGCCCACCAGAGGGCGCGCGCAGCGCCCGGGGCGCTGCGCCCGGCGGCGCTCACCGCCCCTGCTCCTGGGCCCCACCACCGGCGACCGCCCCGGCCGTGCGCAGCGGGAAGGCCTTCTTGGCGCCCTTGACGGTGCGGCGCAGGGCGTAGACGTCGAGGCCGGCGCCGAGGAGGCCCCCGGCCAGGGGCAGACCGCGGCCCAGGCGCGACAGGCCCGAGCGGCCCAGGCGCGAGAGCAGCTGGAAGCCGATCGCCTTGTTGAGCACCGCGAGACCGGGCCCGGCGAGCTGCTTGCGCGCGAGGCGGGTCACCAGGCCGCCCGGCCCGGCGAGGCCGAACTTCGACAGCAGGGCGCCGCCGTCCTCGTCGGCGAGGACCAGCAGCACCGCGGAGCGGACCTCGGGCGAGGACAGGTCGTACCCGCGCAGCGCAGCCGTCCCGGCGACGGTGCGGGTGGCGATGACGTAGTAGCCCAGCAGGTTGGCCGGCAGGGCGACCGGCAGGGTGATGAAGCCGCCGAGCCCGGTCACGAAGCCCCCGACCGCCGCGGAGCGCGTGGCCCCCGAGACCAGGGCGCCGATCGCGTCCTCGACGTCGGGGTGCTTGCGGCGCACCGACTCCGCCGCCTCGGCGGCCGGGGAGAGGGGCCCGGCGCCGTCGATGCCCAGGTCGACCAGGCGGCGCACGAGCTGCGTCGCGGTCTGCGACAGGCGGCCCTCGTCGGCTGCGTCAGCAGGGGCGCCAGCGCCGTCGGAGGAGGACTTCGAGCGTCGGAAGAGGGCCATGCCTCAACGGTAGGCCCGGTGCTGGGGCCACGGCGCGTCGGCGGCCCGCAGGCCCGCCCACCCGCGCTCGCGCAGCGTCCAGGCCGCCAGCACCCCCGCCACCAGGCTGGGGCTGTGGAGGTCACCGGCGAGCACCGCGTCGCGGGCTGCCGCGAGCGGCACCCAGGCCGAGACCATGCCGGCCTCCTCGTCGGTGCGGGCGTGGCGCTCGTCGTCGGGGACCGGCGAGAGGTCGCGGGCGAGGAAGAGGCGGAACGCCTCGTCGGAGCCGCCCGGGGAGAGGTACCAGTCGAGCAGCACGTGGTAGCTGCCGGCGCGCAGGTCGGCCTCCTCGGCCAGCTCGCGGGCGGCCGCGAGGTGCGGCGGCTCCCCCGCGACGTCCAGCAGCCCCGCGGGCAGCTCCCACATCAGGTGCTCCACCGGGTGCCGGTACTGCCGCACGAGGAGGATCCGCTCGTCGTCGTCGAGCGCGAGAACCCCCACCGCGCCGGGGTGGCGCAGCAGCTCGCGCGTCACCGTGCCGGAGCCGAGGGCCCCGTCCGCGACGCCGTCGAGCTCGACGACGTCGCGGACCAGGTCCCAGACGTACCCGCGGTGCAGCAGCTCGCTGGTGCGGGGCGCCGTGGTGACCAGCTCGTCGCGCGGTGCTCCCGGACCGACCCCGTCACCGGATGGGATCACGCAGGGACCTCGAGCAGGCGCTCGGAGGCCTGGCGCGCGAGCGCGGCGGCGACGAGCCCCTGGAACAGCGGGTGGGCCCGGTCGGGGCGCGAGCGGAACTCCGGGTGCGCCTGGGTGCCCACGTAGTACGGGTGCACCTCGCGCGGCAGCTCCACGTACTCGACCAGGCCGCGGTCGGGCGACGTGCCGGAGAAGACCAGGCCGGCCTCCTCCAGGCGCCCGCGGTAGGAGTTGTTGACCTCGTAGCGGTGGCGGTGGCGCTCGGAGACCTCGGTGGCGCCGTAGGTCTCGGCGACCACGGAGCCCTCGGCGAGGACCGCCGGGTAGAGGCCGAGGCGCATGGTGCCGCCCATGTCGCCGCCGCCGGCGACGATGTGCTCCTGCTCGGCCATGGTCGCGATCACCGGGTCGGGCGACTCCGGGTCGAACTCGGTGCTGCTGGCGCTCTCGATGCCGGCGACGTTGCGCGCGTGCTCGATGACCATGCACTGCAGGCCCAGGCAGAGGCCGAGGGTGGGCACCTGGTTCTCGCGGGCCCACCGGAGCGCACCGAGCTTGCCCTCGATGCCGCGCACGCCGAAGCCGCCGGGCACGCAGACCGCGTCGACGCCCGACAGCTCGCGGCGGGCGCCCTCGGGGGTGGCGCACCCGTCGGAGGCGACCCAGCGCAGCTGGATCTTCGCGTCGCAGGCGATGCCACCGGCGCGGATGGCCTCGGTCACCGACAGGTAGGCGTCGGGCAGGTCGATGTACTTGCCGACCAGCGCCAGGGTCACGGTGTGCGCGGGGCGGTGCACCCGGCGCAGCAGCTCGTCCCACGCGCCCCAGTCGACGTCGCGGAACGGGAGGTCGAGGCGGCGCACGAGGTAGGCGTCGAGGCCCTCGGTGTGCAGCACCTTGGGGATGTCGTAGATCGAGGCGGCGTCGACGGCGTTGACCACGGCCTCCTCGTCGACGTCGCACATCAGCGCGATCTTGCGCTTGACGGACTCCGGCACGGTGCGGTCGCTGCGCAGGACGACGGCGTCGGGCTGGATGCCGATGCTGCGCAGGGAGGCCACGGAGTGCTGCGTGGGCTTGGTCTTCAGCTCGCCCGAGGGGCCCAGGTAGGGCACCAGTGACACGTGCACGAAGAAGCAGTTGTCGCGCCCGACGCGCTGGCGCACCTGGCGCGCGGCCTCGAGGAACGGCAGCGACTCGATGTCGCCGACGGTGCCGCCGACCTCGGTGATGATGATGTCCGGCGCCGGCTCGCCGTCGGGGCCGGGCACGGCCTGGGCGCGCATCCGGTCGACGATCTCGTCGGTGATGTGCGGGATGACCTGCACGGTCTGCCCGAGGAACTCACCGCGCCGCTCCTTGGCGATCACCGAGGAGTACACCTGGCCGGTGGTCACGTTGGCCGCCGCGTCGAGGTCGACCCCGAGGAAGCGCTCGTAGTGGCCGATGTCGAGGTCGGTCTCGGCCCCGTCGTCGGTGACGAAGACCTCGCCGTGCTGGAACGGCGACATCGTGCCGGGGTCGACGTTGATGTAGGGATCGAGCTTGATGAGGGTGACCCGGAGACCCCGGGATTCAAGCAGTGCGGCGAGCGAGGCGGAGGCGATTCCCTTGCCCAGGGAAGACACCACACCGCCGGTGACGAAGACGAATTTGGTCATGCCAGTACCGGGCCAGAACACCCGGACAGTGGGAAATCGGAATTATAGGTGGGCCACTTAAACTCCCCGCATGCAAGACCTCACGGGTAAACACATCGTCCTCGGACTCACCGGCGGCGTGGCCTGCTACAAGTCGGCCGAGCTGTGCCGCCTGTTCGTCAAGGCCGGCGCCGTCGTGCAGGTGGTGATGACGGAAGCCGCCACGCAGTTCATCACGCCGGTCACGATGCAGGCGCTGTCGGGGCGGCCGGTCTACGTGTCGCAATGGGATGCGCGCGAGGCCAACAACATGCCCCACATCAACCTGGGGCGCGACGCCGATGCCATCGTGCTGGCGCCGTGCAGCGCCGACTTCATCGCCCGGCTGGTGGCCGGGCGCAGCGACGAACTGCTCAGCCTGCTGTGCCTGGCGCGGCCGGCCGAACGCGTGCCGCTGCTGATCGCGCCGGCCATGAATCGCGAGATGTGGAGCCACCCGGCCACGCAACGCAACCTGGCGCAGGTCGCGGCCGATGGCGCGATGGTGCTGGGCGTGGGCAGCGGCGCCCAGGCCTGCGGCGAGACCGGCGACGGCCGCATGCTGGAGCCCGAGCAGCTGCTCGAGGACGTCGTCGCCGCGTTCCAGCCCAAGGTGCTGGCCGGCCAGCACCTGCTGGTCACGGCCGGGCCGACCTTCGAGGCGCTCGACCCGATCCGCGGCATCACCAATCATTCGTCGGGCAAGATGGGTTTCGCCATCGCCCGCGCCGCGCGCGAGGCCGGTGCCGAGGTCACGCTGGTGGCCGGTCCGGTGCATCTGCCCACGCCGCGCGGCGTGCGCCGCATCGACGTCCTGTCGGCACAGCAGATGCTCGACGCGACGCTGGCGCAGACCTCCGCCGCGACGGTGTTCGTCGCCACCGCCGCGGTGGCCGACTGGCGCCCGGCGACGGCGAGCGAACACAAGATCAAGAAGGACGGCAGCGGCCAGGTGCCGGTGCTGAACTTCACCGAGAACGCCGACATCCTGGCGACCGTCGCGCAGAGCGAGCGGGTGCGGGACCGGCGCCTCTACTGCGTCGGTTTCGCGGCCGAGAGCGAGAACCTGTCGGCCCACGCGCGGGCCAAGCGCGCACGCAAGGGCATCCCGCTGCTGGTGGGCAACATCGGCCCGCTGACCTTCGGACAGGACGACAACAGCCTGCTGCTGGTCGACGAACATGGCGAGCGCGAACTGCCGCGCGCGTCCAAGCTCGCCTTGGCGCGCGCGTTGGTGCAGGAGATCGCCGGCCGCCTGCCGGCCTGGAAGGACGGCTCATGATCCGCAACGACTGGGCCACCCCTCCCGATGGTGATTTCGCCCGCTATGTCGACCAGCTGATGGCGCGTGCCGCCCAGGCCCGGCTGCGCGCCTCCCATACCCCGGTGGATGGCTTCGATGGCGCCGTGTACGGCAGCATCGTCGAGCCCGCCGGCGCGCCGGCATCGCGCGGCGGCGCCAGCGCCGGCGGCCACGAGCCGGGCCGGCAGCAGGCCCCGGCGCCGATGGCGCTGGGCGACACCATCGCACGCGGCCTGCGCCGCTGGGCCGCGCCGCCCACGAGTGGCGCGGGCTGGGGACGATGGCTGCAGGAGCGGGTGCGCGTCGCCGCGGACGCCTCCCGCAACGCCAACGCCAACGCCCAGGCCGACGCCGGCACTCGAATGCACGATCCCCGCACAGAACGATCTCCCCGAAAGCCATGAAAGTAGACGTCCGAATCCTCGATCCGCGCATGACGGATCAGCTCCCCGCCTATGCGACACCCGGCAGCGCCGGCCTCGATCTACGCGCCTGCCTCGACGAGCCGGTGACGCTGGCACCCAATGCCTGGCAGCTCATCGGCACCGGCCTGGCGATCCACCTGGCGGACCCGGCCTATGCCGCGCTCATCCTGCCGCGCTCGGGCCTGGGCCACAAGCACGGCATCGTGCTGGGCAACCTGGTCGGTCTGATCGACAGCGACTACCAGGGCGAGCTCAGGATCAGCGCCTGGAACCGCAGCGACGCCACCTTCGTGATCCAGCCGATGGAGCGGCTCGCGCAGCTGGTCATCGTGCCGGTGATGCAGGCCTCGTTCAATGTCGTCGCGGACTTCGCGCCCAGCCAGCGCGGCGAGGGCGGCTACGGGTCGACCGGACGTGGCTGACCGACGGGGCCGACCGGCCTGCGTGCAAAGCCCGGAACTCCCGGCCGGGCGCGCACTCCCAAGAGGTCCTTCCTCACTACAACAGTCAGTGTCGCCGCAGCGCCTCCATCAGGCCGCGCGACAGCAGGAGCCACAGCCATGAAGACGATATCCCAGACCCAGACCGAATCCAGGACCAGGACACGACCGGCGCGATCCCTCTCCCTGGCCGCCGCCGTGGTGGCGATCGCCACGCTGACGGCCTGCGCCGCCCCGGGGCCGGCCTACGAGACGGCCCGCTATCCCTACCAGCCGCATTCCCGCCCGGTGGCGCAGGCCCCGTATGTCGACTACGGGCGGATCGCCAACATCGAGGTCGTGCGCAGCGAGACGCAGGGCTCCGGTCCGTCGGGCGGCGGCGCGATCGCCGGTGGTCTGGTGGGTGGCGTGGTCGGCAACCAGTTCGGCGGCGGTGGCGGACGCGCCGCGATGACGGCGCTGGGCCTGGTGGGCGGCGCCCTGCTGGGCAATCGCATCGAGTCCAACAACAACGCCCCGCGCGCCTACGAGACCTATCGCATCTCGGTGCAGACCGACTACGGCGGCTATCGCGCCTTCGACGTGCCGACACCGGGCGACCTGCGGGTGGGCGACCGGGTGCGGATCGAGAACAACCAGTTGTCCAGGTACTGACGCCACGATGCACGCGCGCCAGAAGCAGCGAAGCCGGGTCATGCGCCCGGCTTTTTTCTTTGCTGCGTCCGGCTCGAGGGCCGCTTCGCTCAGTGCAGCAGGTCGTTGCCCGGCGTCTTGGGCGCGACGCTGAAGAAGCCGGTGCCGGCGGTCCCGCTGCCGATCTCGTCCTCGGTCGCCTCGCGCACCGATCGCACCGTCAGGTCCAGCCGCAGCGCGATGCCCGCGAGCGGGTGATTGCCGTCGAGCACGAGGTGCTCGGGATAGACCTCGCTGACGGTGTAGATCGCATCGCGCGGGATGTCCGGGCTGGTGCCGGCGGGCAGGGCGGCGCCGTCGAAGGTCATGCCTTCCTCCGTGCCTTCGGGGAAGAGCGCGCGGGGCTCCAGGAACAGCAATTGGTCGTTGAAGTCGCCGAAGGCCTGCTCGGGCTCCAGCTGCAGTTGCACGCGGGCACCGGGCTCATGGCCCTGCAGCGCGGCTTCGATCGCATCGAAGAGGTCGTCGCCGCCGACCAGGAACTCCACCGGCTCGTCCAGCACGTCCAGCACATCGCCCAGGGTGTCCTTGAGCGTCCAGGTCAGTCCGACCACGCATTGTTCTGAAATTTCCATCGAAGAATGATCCTGGCCGCTGCGACGGCCCTGCTTGGGTTGTTGACGTTCGGTTCCAGGCTCGGCATCGCCCGGGCATGGACTTTAACGATGTTTGGTCGACCCCGGCGGACGAGGTCGACGTGGAGCGAGCGTCCGTCGGTCCCGCCCGCGCGCGCGGAAAAGCGCTCAGGCGCCAGGCACGCATCGCTTCTCAAGCAGAATTCCCCGATGGATCTCGACCAACCCTCATCCCTGCTCGGCGGCCTGACGCCGACGCAGTTCATGCGCCGGCATTGGCAGAAGAAGCCGCTGCTGGTGCGCCAGGCCGTGGCGCTGGACGGCCCGCCGGTGTCCCGCAATGCCCTGTTCGATCTGGCCGCGCGCGACGACGTCGAGTCGCGCCTGATCCGCCAGGGCACCAGCGGCTGGACCCTGCGGCACGGCCCGTTCGCGCGCCGCGCATTGCCATCGGCCCGGCAGCCCGGCTGGACGCTCCTGGTGCAGGGCGTGGACCTGCACGACGATGCCGCGCATGCGCTGCTGCGGCGCTTTCGCTTCCTGCCCGATGCGCGGCTGGACGACCTGATGATCAGCTATGCCGGCGACGGCGGCGGCGTCGGCGCGCATTTCGACAGCTACGACGTGTTCCTGCTGCAGGTGCAGGGCACGCGCCGGTGGTCCATCGGCCGCCAGCGCGACCTGAGCCTGCAGCCGGACGTGCCGCTGAGGATATTGAGTCACTTCGAACCCGAGCAGACCTTCGACCTCGAACCCGGCGACATGCTCTACCTGCCGCCACGCTATGCCCACGACGGCGTCGCGGTGGGCGGCGACTGCATGACGTGCTCGATCGGCCTGCGCTCGCCGGCGGCCTCGGCGCTGGGCGCCGACCTGCTGGCGCGCATCGCCGAGGCGGGCGCCGACGCCCTGCAGGACGAGCCGGCGTCGCGACCCCGGCACTACCGCGATCCGGCGCAGGCGGCGGTGGAGGCGCCCGCCGCCATGCCCGCCGCCCTGCAGGCCTTCGCGCGCGACGCGGTGGAAGCCGCGTTGCGCGAGGCTGACGTGGTCGAACGCGCCCTGGGCGAGTCCATGACCGAGCCCAAGGGCAACGTGTGGTTCGAGCCCGGCGACGCGCCTGAAGGGGTGCCCGCGCATCTGGTGCTCGACCGGCGCACGCGCATGCTCTACGACGCGCGCCATGTCTTCATCAATGGCGAGAGCTTCCGCGCCGCCGGCCGCGATGCCACGCTGATGCGGCGACTGGCCGATCGGCGCGAACTCGACGCCCGCGCGCTGCAGGGCGCCAGCACGGAGGCCATCGAGCTGCTGGGCGACTGGTGCGCCGCGGGATGGGCCCATGTCGCCGGTTGATCCCGCGCCGGATGCCATCGGAGCGGCCGGCATCGGTCTGCCGGATGGTCCCTTCGACGGCCGGCTGGCATTCCACGCGCTGCTGCATGCGGCCTTCGAGAGGGCCGCGCGTGAAGGCTGGCGGCAGATCGTCCTGTGCGATCCGACCTTCGGCGACTGGCCGCTGGGCGAGCGCGCCGTGGCGGCCGCGCTGAACGACTGGGCGTCGAGCGGACGCAGCCTGACGATGGTGGCGGGCGATTTCGGCGTGTTCGAGCGCGAGCATGCGCGCTTCGTGCAGTGGCGCCGGACCTGGAGCCATCTGGTCGATTGCATCGCCTGCGGCGGCCCGGGCGCTCCGGCCGTTCCCAGCGCCCTGTGGACGCCGCAGTGGTTCCTGCACCGGATCGACGCCGAGCGCAGCCGGGGCGTCAGCGGCCGCGATCCCCAGCACCGGCGGGCCTTGCGCGAGCAGATCGACGAGTGCCGTCGGCGGGGTCGACCGGGGTTTCCGGCCACGACGCTGGGCCTCTGATCGCCGGGCGAGGACGGCCGGACGGGCATTTGGATGACGGCGCAGAGGCGTCCAGGCCAACGCCGGGGTCCTGTTTTGCCCTGAGGATCGACCTAGAATTTATTTTCACGCTTCACTTCTCTAGGAGATTGCATATGAACAAGTCCGTCCTGATCGCTGCCCTGATGGCCGCCGCCGCCCTGACCGCCTGCGGCAAGAAAGAAGAGCCCGCCGCGCCGGCCGTCGTGACGCCCGCACCGGCCGTGGTCACGCCGGCACCGTCGACGACGATGACGCCGGCCGATCCGATGGCCCCCGCCGCATCCGGCGCCACCAGCGGCATGGGCATGAGCGCACCGTCGCCGGCTGCCTCGTCGGCGCTCGACGCCGCCAATGCCGCCACCGATGCCGCGCGCAACGCCGCCTCGGCACCCAGGTAAGCGATCCATCGCGTGACCCCCTCCGGGGTCCCAGATGGCAAGAAAAGGCCGGATCGATGACTCGATCCGGCCTTTTCTCATGGGGGCCACGCAGGCCCCCGGGGACGCGCTCAGACGCCTTCGTAGCGCGCGCCGGGCTCGCTGGCCTCGTCGAGTTCGTGGATCGACGCGGCATCGAGGCGCAGCTCGGCCGCCGCGGCGAGTTCGCGCAACTGCTCCAGCGACGTCGCGCTGGCGATGGGTGCCGTGATCGCCGGCCGTGCCAGCTGCCAGGCCAATGCCACGCGGGCGATCGGCACGCCTTGCCGGCGTCCGACGAGGTCGAGCGCCGCCAGGATCCGCAGACCACGCGGGTTGAGGTACTTGCGGGTCGTGCTCTCGCCGCGCGGGCTCTTGCGCGCATCGGCCTCGGTGCGGTACTTGCCGGTCAGGAAGCCCGCCGCCAGGGCATAGAAGTTGATGACGCCGATCCCGCGCTCGAGGCACAGGGACTCCAGCGCGTCCTCGAATTCGCTGCGGTCGTACAGGTTGTAGAGCGGCTGCAGGCTCTCGTAGCGCGGCAGGCCGTCGCGCTCGGCCACATCCAGCGCCGCGGCCAGGCGGGGCGCCGTGTGATTGGAGGCGCCGATGGCCCGCACCTTGCCGGCCTTGACCAGGTCGGCGAAGGCGCCCAGCGTCTCCTCGAAGGGCGTGCCGGAATCATCGTCGTGCGACTGGTAGAGGTCGATGTGATCGGTCTTCAGGCGCCGCAGCGAGGCATCGACCGCCTCGCGGATGTAGGCCGCCGACAGGCCCGACTTGCCATCGCCCATCGGCTTGCCGACCTTGGTGGCGAGCACGACGCGGTGGCGCTTGCCGCTCTGGGCGAACCACTTGCCGATGATCGTCTCGGACTCGCCGCCGACGTGGCCGGGCACCCAGCGCGAGTAGACGTCGGCCGTGTCGACGAAGTTGAAGCCGGCATCGAGCCAGGCGTCGAGCAGGCTGAACGAGAGCTTCTCGTCGACGGTCCAGCCGAAGACGTTGCCGCCGAAGGCGAGTGGCGAGACCTGCAGGCCGGAGCGGCCGAGGGGGCGGAGTTCCATGGTGGGGTGTCCTTTCTTCGTTGAAGACGTCGTCGAGTGGCTCTGGGCGGCGGCGGAGGGTGCGGCAGGGCGCTCAGACGAAGCCGGCCGCGCCGAGCGCCGCGCCGGCACCCAGCAGCCACAGCAGGTGGATGCGGGTGCGCCAGACCACGAGCGCAGCCGCGCCGGCCACGAGCCACAGGTGCCAGGGTGGCGTGTCCGGCGCCCGGTTGCCCGCCGCCAGCACCCAGCCGGTGGCGATCAGCAGACCGACCACGACCGGTGCCATGCCCTGCTTGAAGGCGCGGACGTCGCGCCGGGCGCGATTGCGATGGCCCCAGCGCGTGGCGAAATAGGTCAGGGTGGTGCTCGGCAGCAGGATGCCCACCATGGTGATCGCCAACCCGAGGAAGCCGAGCAGCCAGGCATGGATGCCGCCGTCGATGCCGCCGCCGGCGTTGAGCCCCACGTTCCAGCCCATCAGGCCGACGAACAGCACGTTGGGCCCGGGCGCGGCCTGCGCGATGGCGACCGACGAGGTGAACTGCGTGCCGCTGAGCCAGCCGTTCTGCACCACCAGGTAGCGCTGCATGTCCGGCACGGTGGTGATGGCGCCGCTGATCGAGAGCAGCGAGAGCAGCAGGTATTGGCCGAAGAGCGCGAGCCAGTCGTGCCAGTGCATGACGATGGTCATGGCGCGATCTTTCGCCAGGTCTGGATGCAGGCGGCGGCGCCAACCGTCAGCAGCACCCAGCCGAGCGGGATGCGGGCCAGCGCGATGGCGCCGAACACCAGCGCGACGAGGCCCAGGCAGAGCGGGAAGCCCAATGGGTTCTTGCGCAGTTGCGGCACCAGCTTGAAGCCCGTGGCGGCGATGATGCCGCCGGCGATGGCTCCCATGCCGCGCAGGGCGCCGGCGACCCGTGGATCACCGGCGAAGTAGGTGTAGAGCACCGCCAGCACCATCACCACCACCAACGGGGCCGAGAGCAGGCCGGCGACGGCGGCGGCGGCGCCGCGCAGGCCGAAGTAGCGGTCGCCGATCATCACGGCGAGATTGACCACGTTGGGACCCGGCAGCACCTGGGCGACGGCCCAGTCCTCGATGAACTCGTCCGGCGTCAGCCAGCGCTTCTTCTCGACGATCTCGCGCTGCACCACCGCCAGCACGCCGCCGAAGCCCTGCAACGCCAGCACCGTGAAGGAGAGGAACAGGTCGGCCGTCGAGCTGGGACGGGGACGGTCGGGGAGGGAGTCGGAAACGGCCGGTTGCATGGCCGCCGATTATGGTTGCGCCGACCGATCCGCGTCGGCGGCGCGGCGGAAGTACCGACATGGGCCGACATCGCACGGACGCCGGCTGCGGTGACACTCGGGGCATGTCCCCGAGCGCACTCTTCGATCTCTTCAAGCAGGCCTTCCTCTCATGGAAGAACGATTACGCCCCCAGCATGGGGGCCGCACTGGCCTACTACACCATCTTCTCGGTGGCGCCGCTGCTGCTCATCGTGATCTCGGTGGCGGGCCTGGTGTTCGGCCGCGACGCGGCGCGCGGCGAGATCTTCGCCCAGCTCTCCGGACTGATGGGCGCGCAGGGCGCGCTGGCCGTGCAGGGCATGCTCGAGGCCGTCAACAAGCCCATGGAGGGGATCGTGGCGACGGTGGTGGGCGTCTCGATCCTGGTGATCGGCGCGACCACGGTGTTCGGCGAACTGCAGGACGCCATGGACCGCATCTGGCGCGCCCCGGCGCGCGACGACAGCAGCGGCGTCTGGAGCATCGTGCGCGTGCGCCTGCTGTCCTTCAGCATGGTGATGGGCATCGGCTTCCTGCTCATGGTGTCGCTGATCGCCAGCGCGGCCCTGGCGGCGTTGGGCAAGTGGTGGGCGCCGATGTTCGGCGGCTGGGCCACCCTGGCGCAGGCGGTGAACTTCCTCTTCAGCTTCGCGATGGTGACGGTGATCTTCGCCATGATCTACAAGCTCATGCCGCGCGTGAAGGTGGAGTGGCGCGACGTCTGGACCGGCGCCGGCGTCACGGCGCTGCTGTTCACGGTCGGCAAGCACCTCATCGGGCTCTACATCGGCAAGAGCAGCGTGGCCTCGGGCTATGGCGCGGCGGGCTCGCTGGTGGTGGTGCTGGTGTGGGTCTACTATTCGGCGCAGATCTTCCTGCTGGGAGCGGAGTTCACCTGGGTCTACGCGCAGAAGTTCGGCTCCCTCAAGAACAAGCCCCACGCGGTCCACGAGACCTCCGGCGATGCCAGCCGGGGTGTGCCGCCCGAGCGTGGCGACCTACCTTCACCGACGCCATGAGCAACTCCGAGACCCCGCCAGCCAATCCTCGCAATCAGGACATCACCTTCGCGCGGCGGGCGCTGGTGCTGCAGGGCGGCGGTGCCCTGGGGGCCTACCAGGCCGGCGTCTATGCCGGCGCCCACGAACGCCACAAGGAGGTCGACTGGGTGGCCGGCGTGTCGATCGGCGCCATCAATGCCGCGCTGATCGCCGGCAACGCGCCGGAGCGCCGCATCGACCGGCTCAAGGAATTCTGGTATCTGGTGTCGTCCGGCCTGCCGCAGCAGTTGCCATCGTGGGCCGGCGGGCGCGAGTGGCAGAACCAGTTCAGCGCGGCATCGGCCGCGCTGCTGGGCATTCCCGGCTTCTTCCAGCCGCGCGTGACGCCGGCGCTGCTGCTCGGCGCCAACGCGCCGCTCCTGAGCTACTACGACACCGAACCACTGCGCGCCACGCTGGAGCGGCTGGTCGACTTCGACCGCATCAACGACTGCGGGACGCGCTTCAGCGTCGGCGCGGTCAACGTGCGGACCGGCAATTCGATCTATTTCGACAACACCGTCCACCGCATCGGACCGGAGCACATCATGGCCAGCGGCGCGCTGCCGCCGGGCTTCGCGCCGGTGCACATCGATGGCGAGGACTACTGGGATGGCGGCATCGTCTCGAACACGCCGCTCCAGTACGTCCTCGACACCCACCCGCGCGACGAGTCGCTGCTGGTGCTGCAGGTCGACCTGTTCAGCGCCCGGGGCGCCATGCCGCGCACGCTGGGCGAGACCCTGGAGCGGCAGAAGGACATCACCTATTCGAGCCGGACGCGCATGAACACCGATGCGCTGGCCTCCAACATGAACCTGCAGCAGGCCATCGCCGATCTCATGGCCAAGCTGCCGCCGCAGCTGCGCGACGACCCGAGCGTCGCCGCCGTGCGTGCCGAGCTGACCCACGAGCCGATCGAGATCGTCCACCTGATCTACCGCAACAAGCCCTACGAGCTCGAATCGAAGGACTACGAGTTCTCGCGCGCCTCGGTCGAGGAACACTGGGACGCCGGCCTGCGCGACATCCGCCACACGCTCGACCATCCGGAGCTGCTGCGGCAGGCCTCCGACGTCAATGGCGTGACCACCTTCGACCTGACCGATCCGCAATCGCGCCGCGTGCGCCATCCGATGCACGCGCCCGCCGTGGCGCACCGGCCGCCGCGAGCGCAGCGCTGACGCCGCGGTCATCCCACCGCTTTTCCATCCCACTCAAGGAACACATCCATGCAACTCAAGGACAAGGTCGCTTTCGTCACCGGCTCGGCCAGCGGCATCGGCAAGGAGATCGCGCTGCTCTATGCGAAGGAGGGCGCCAGGGTCGTCATCGCCGACCTCAACAAGGAGGCCGCCGATGCCACCGCCGCCGAGATCTCGGCCAGCGGCGCGCAGGCCATCGGCGTCGGCGTCGACGTGACCAGCGAGGAGCAGGTCGACGCCGCCGTCGAGGCGGCCGCGAAGGCCTTCGGCAGCATCGACATCCTGGTGAGCAACGCCGGCATCCAGATCGTCCACCCGGTGGAGGAATTCACCTTCGCCGAATGGAAGAAGATGCTGGCCATCCACCTCGATGGCGCCTTCCTCACCACCAAGGCCTGCCTGAAGCACATGTACGCGCAGGGACGCGGCGGCAGCGTGATCTACATGGGATCGGTGCACTCCAAGGAGGCCTCGGTCATGAAGGCCCCCTACGTGACGGCCAAGCACGGCCTCATCGGCCTTTGCAAGACGGTCGCCAAGGAAGGCGCCAAGCATGGCGTGCGGGCCAATGTCATCTGCCCGGGCTTCGTGCGCACGCCGCTGGTGGAGAAGCAGATCCCCGAGCAGGCCCGCAACCTGGGCATGAGCGAGGAGGACGTCGTCAAGAAGGTCATGCTCAAGGACAGCGTGGATGGCGAGTTCACCACCACCGACGACGTCGCCCGCGTGGCCCTGCTGTTCGCCGCCTTCCCGACCAATGCGCTGACCGGCCAGTCGATGGTGGTCAGCCACGGCTGGTTCATGCAGTAGCAGGGAGGACGTTGTCCCCACGGGGCGACGGACCGGGCGGAAAACCCTAAAATCCCCGGTTGCCCGGCCCGGGCGCCACCCACAGGCGGATGCAGGTTTCCGCCCTCCATCACCTTCCGCCGTCCCCCACCCACGATGAACGCCCCCGTCGACGTCTCCTTCTTCGCGCGCGCGGCCAAGCCGCTGACCAGCTATCGCAAGTACTGGGCGGCCCGCTTCGGCACCGCGAAATTCCTGCCGACCTCGCGCGAGGAGATGGCCGCGCTCGGCTGGGACAGCTGCGACATCATCGTGGTCACGGGCGATGCCTATGTCGATCACCCGAGCTTCGGCATGGCGGTCATCGGCCGCATGCTGGAGTCGCAGGGCTTCCGCGTCGGCATCATCGCCCAGCCGGACTGGCAGAGCGCCGATCCCTTCAAGGCGCTGGGGCGGCCCAACCTGTTCTTCGGCGTGACCTCGGGCAACATGGATTCGATGATCAACCGGTACACCGCCGACCGGAAGATCCGCAGCGACGACGCCTACACCCCCGGCGACGTCGGTGGCAAGCGGCCCGACCGCGCCGCCATCGTGTACTCGCAGCGTTGCCGGGAAGCCTGGAGCGACGTGCCCATCATCCTCGGCGGCATCGAGGGCAGCCTGCGGCGCATCGCCCACTACGACTACTGGTCGGACAAGGTGCGCCGCTCGATCGTGGTGGACGCCAAGTGCGACCTGCTGCTCTATGGCAACGCCGAGCGCGCCATCGTCGAGATCGCCCACCGCCTGGCCGCGCGCGAGCCGGTGCAGGAGATCACCGACGTGCGCGGCACCGCCTTCGTGCGTCGCGCCACGCCCGAGGGCTGGTTCGAGATCGACTCCACAAGCATCGACGAACTCGGCCGCGTCGAGGCCCACGTCAATCCCTACCTGATGGTGTCCGATCAGGCCAAGGCTAATGGCGCCACCTGCGCCAAGGAGGACGAGGCCCAGGCCGTCGCCCAGGCCGCCGAGGCGCGGGGCCCGATCGCCAGGTCGCCAGCGATGCCATCGGCGGCGGGCGCGGGTGGAATGGGAGACGCGGTGCAACCGCTGCGCTTCATGCCCAACCCGAACCTGCGCCCGGCGTCGCAGGTCCCGCGTCACGAGCCGTCGCCGGAGGCGCCGACCGCCGAGGCCCCGGAAGCCGCCAGGCCGGTCTCCACCCGCATCAAGGTGCCGCCGCGCGAGCGCTCGGTGATCCGCCTGCCGTCGTACGAGCAGGTCCGCGCCGACCCGGTCCTGTATGCCCACGCCAATCGCGTGCTGCACCTGGAGACCAATCCCGGCAATGCCCGCGCGCTGGTGCAGGCGCATGGCGAGGGCGCCACCGCGCGCGACGTCTGGGTCAATCCGCCCCCGATCCCGCTCACTACGGCCGAGATGGACCACGTGTTCGACCTGCCGTATGCGCGCAGTCCGCATCCGCGCTATGCCGACGAGACCGGCGGCCACGACGGCGCCACCAAGATCCCGGCCTGGGAGATGATCCGCTTCAGCGTGAACATCATGCGCGGCTGCTTCGGCGGCTGCACCTTCTGCTCGATCACCGAGCACGAGGGCCGCATCATCCAGAGTCGCTCGGAGGATTCGATCATCAAGGAGGTCGAGGCCATCCGCGACAGCGTCACCGGCTTCACCGGCACCATCTCCGACCTCGGCGGGCCGACCGCCAACATGTATCGCCTGGGCTGCAAGAGCCCGGAGATCGAGGCCGCCTGCCGCAAGCCCAGTTGCGTCTATCCGGGCATCTGCCAGAACCTCGGCACCAACCACGATCCGCTGATCAAGATCTACCGCCGCGCCCGCGCGCTGCGCGGCATCAAGAAGATCCTGATCGGGTCCGGCCTGCGCTACGACCTGGCCGTGCAGAGTCCGGAGTACGTCAAGGAACTGGTGCAGCACCACGTCGGCGGCTACCTGAAGATCGCGCCCGAGCACACCGAGCAGGGCCCGCTCACCAAGATGATGAAGCCCGGCATCGGCAGCTACGACCGCTTCAAGCAGATGTTCGAGAAGTTCTCGGCCGAGGCGGGCAAGAAGCAGTACCTGATCCCGTACTTCATCGCCGCCCACCCCGGCACCAGCGACGAGGACATGATGAACCTCGCCATCTGGCTGAAGA
>JAKONK010000248.1 GCA_022701985.1 Actinomycetales bacterium | reverse complement strand
TCGGGATCGCCGCCCTCCTGGTGGTCTCGCGCTTCCTGCACATCCCGCACGTCCGCCGCGACCACCGCATCGACTGGTGGGGCGCCACCGCGCTCGTCGTCGCCCTCGTCCCGATGCTCATCGTCGCCGAGCAGGGCCGCGAGTGGGGCTGGGGCTCCACCGGCGCCGTGGTCTGCTACGTCCTCGCGGTGCTCGGCGTGGTCGGGTTCGTCGTGGCCGAGCGCGCCATGGGTGACGAGGCGCTCCTGCCGCCGCGCATGTTCGGGGAGCGCACCTTCTCGGTGGGCATCACGTCGAGCTTCATCGTCGGCATGGGCATGTTCGGCGGGATGCTGCTGCTGCCGCAGTACCTGCAGGTGGTCAAGGGCTCCTCGCCCACCGTCGCCGGCCTCCAGACCCTCCCGCTGATGCTCGGCATCATGAGCGCCGCCGCCGTCTCCGGCCGCATCACCAGCCGCACGGGGCGCTACAAGGTCTTCCCCGTGATCGGCACCGCGGTGCTCGCCGTCGCCCTGTTCCTGTTCTCCTTCGTGGGCGCCGACACCCCGCTGCTCGCGACGATGGCGATCATGCTGCTCTTCGGCATGGGCCTGGGCCTCAACATGCAGTCGGTGATCCTCGCCGTGCAGAACGCCGTCAGCCCGCGCGACATGGGCGTGGCCACCTCGTCGGTGACCTTCTTCCGGCAGATGGGCGGCACCCTGGGCGCCGCGGTCTTCCTGTCGCTGCTGTTCAGCCTCGTGGTGGGTCGCATCGCCACCGCGTTCGGCGAGGCGCAGGGCACGCCCGAGTTCCAGCAGGCCCTGGCGGCGAACCCCGACCAGGCGCAGACGCTCGCGGGCGTCACCTCCGGCGGCGGCTCGCTGAACGACACCTCGTTCCTCAACGGCCTCGACGCCGCGCTCGCCCACCCGTTCCGGGTCGGCTTCTCCTCGGCGATGGACTCGATCTTCCTCATCGCCGCGGGCGTCATGGTCATCGGCTTCCTGGTGACGCTCTTCCTGCCGGAGAAGCCGCTGCGCACCACGGCCGGCGTGCAGGCGCAGGCCGAGGAGTCCGTCCTCGAGGGCACCGAGGGTGCCGCTGCCGCGGTCGCCGCCTCCGCCCCGACGTCCACCGCCCCCGTGGTGGAGGACGACGACGACCGCCGGGTCGGCGCCTCCCGCTGACGCCCAGCCCCTGACCGCGCAGAAGACCCGCACCCGGGGCTCCCGGGTGCGGGTCTTCTGCGTGGTCGCCGACGGGACCGGCGCACCGCCTCAGGCGCCGGGCAGCTCCACGCCGTCCCAGCGGGCGCCGACGCCGCGCAGCACCGCGCGCCGTCCCTCGCCCTCCTCGGCGGTCGCCGGGCGCTCCAGCTCGACCACCAGGCGGTCGGCCGCCAGCTGCTCCACCAGGCCCGTGCCCCACTCGACCACGGTGACCGACTCCTCCAGGGAGGCGTCGAGGTCGAGGTCGTCGACCTCCTCGGCCGACCCCAGGCGGTAGGCGTCGACGTGCACGAGCGCCGGGCCCCCCACCAGCGACGGGTGGACCCGCGACAGCACGAACGTGGGCGAGGTCACCGGGCCGCGCACGCCGAGGCCGTCACCGAGCCCCTGGGTGAGCGTCGTCTTGCCCGCGCCCAGGTCGCCCACGAGCACCACGAGGTCGCCGGGGCGCAGCAGCGCGGCCAGGGCGCGCCCCAGGTCGTGCATCGCCTCCGCCGTCGGCACCGCGAGGGCGCTCGTCGTCACCTGCTGGGTCACCGGGGGTCCTCCTGCTGCTCGTCGGGCTGGTCGGGCTCGTCGGGCCGGTCGTGCGCGGCGTCCGGCGGGACGCCCGCGGTGCCCGTGTAGCGACGCGGCAGCCGCCCCGACACGCGGGCCACGACCTCGTAGCCGATCGTGCCGGCGGCGTGAGCCCAGTCGTCAGCGGTGGGACCTCCGAGGGCGCCGTCGCCGAAGAGCTCGACGAGGTCGCCGGCGCGCGCGCGGTCGGCGCCGGGCAGCCCGCCCAGGTCGACCACGAACTGGTCCATGCAGACCCGGCCCGCGACGGTGGTGCGCCCACCCGCCACCGCGACGGGCCCGGTGCCGCTGGCCGCCCGCGGCACGCCGTCGGCGTACCCCAGCGGCACCAGGCCGAGGCGGGTGGCGGTCGGGGTCGTGTAGGTGTGCCCGTAGGAGACGCCCTGGCCGGCGCCGACGTCCTTGACCAGCGCGAGGCGGGTGCGCAGCGCCATCGCGGGGCGCAGCCCGAGCTGGGCGGACGTGCCGAGGGCCGTGCCCGGCGAGAGGCCGTACAGCACGATGCCGGGCCGCACCAGGTCGAGGTGGGTGGCCGGGTCGGTGAGGACGGCGGCGGAGTTCGCGAGGTGGCGCAGGGCGAACCGGGCCCCGAGCCCCTCAGCGACCTCCACCGCCCGGGCGAGGGCGAGCCGCTGGCGCTCCACCGAGGGGTGGCCGGGGACGTCGGCGCACGCCAGGTGCGACCAGGCCGCCACCAGCTCGAGGTGGCCCTCCGCCCGGGCGTCGAGGGCGGCCCTGACGACGTCGGGCCAGTCGGCCGCGGTGGCTCCGCCGCGGGCCATGCCCGTGTCCGCCTCCAGGTGCGCGCGCACGGGGGTCCCGGCACGGCGGGCGGCCGCGGCCAGCTCCTGGACCGCCCCGACCGACGAGGCCGAGAGGTCGACGCCCGCGGCGACGGCGGCGTCGAGGTCCTGCCCCGGGGCCCACAGCCAGGCCAGCACCCGCTCCCGGACGCCGCCGGTGCGCAGGGCCAGCGCCTCACCGAGCTGGGCGACCCCCAGCCACGTGGCGCCGCCCGCGAGCGCGGCCCGGGCGGCGGGCAGCAGCCCGTGGCCGTAGGCGTCGGCCTTGACCACGGCCATCACGGCCGCCGGCGCGACCCGGGCGGCGATCGCGGCGGTGTTGGCGGCGATCGCGTCGAGGTCGACGACGAGCTCGCCGGTCCAGCGGGGGTCCCACCGCGCGGCGTCGTCGGGCAGCTCGTCGGACAGCTCGTCGGACAGCTCGTCGGACAGCTCGGTCACCGCCACTCCCCCGTGGTCAGCAGGTGCGCCACGACGCCGGGCAGGGCCAGGGAGACCGCCTCCGCGTGCAGCGGGCCCCCGGCGCTGGCCGCGACGGCGGCCCGGCCGTGGACGGCGGTGGCCAGCGACCCGGCGTCCAGCGGGTCGAGCCCGGCGGCGAGGAGCACCCCGGCGACGCCCGCGAGGACGTCACCTGCTCCCGCCGTGCCCAGCCAGCCCGGGCCGTCGGTCTGGGCGCGGACCCTCGGCCGTCCCGCGGGACCGGCGGCGGGGGCTCCGGGCGGCTCGACCACCAGCGTGGTCGAGCCCTTCAGCAGCACGGTCGCGCCGGTGGCGCGCGCCGCGGCGCGGGCGTGGGCGAGGGGGCGCGCGGTCACGGTCCCCCGGTCCACGGGACCGGAGCCGAGCTCCTCCGCGGAGCCGGGGCCCAGCTCGGTCAGCAGGCGTGCCAGCTCGCCGGCGTGGGGCGTCAGCAGCACCCGGGTGGTCGCCGGGTCGAGGGGGCCGTGCTCGCGCACGCGGGCCACCAGCGCCGGGAGCGCACCGGCGTCCAGGAGGCACGGCACGCCGTCGTCGACCGCCGCGCGCAGCGCCTCGGCGACGGCCGGGGCCTGCGCGTCGTCGTCGGGGTCGACGCCGGAGCCGACGGCCCACGCCTGCACGCGCCCGGCCCCGGGCACCACCTCGGGCAGGTGCTGGCGCACGAGCTCGGTGGGCCGCGGCGGTCCGGAGTACCGGACCATCCCCGCGCCGGCGCGCACGGCCGCGCCGGTGCACAGGAGCGCGGCACCGGTGTAGGTGTCTCCGCCGGCGACGACCCCCAGGACCCCGCGGGAGTACTTGTCGTCACCCGGACCGGGCACCGGCCACAGGGCGGCGGCCGCGGGGGCGTCGAGCTCGCTGACGGCGGGCTCGCCCAGCACGCCGGGGTCGAGGCCGATGTCGACGACCACGACGCGGCCCGCGGTGGCCCCGGCAGCGGGCGGGAGCAGCAGCGCCGGCTTGGCGGAACCGAGGGCGACGGTGAGGTCGGCGTGCACGCACGGCCCGTCGGGCAGCTCGCCGGACTCCGCGTCGACCCCGCTCGGCAGGTCGACGGCGACGACGAACACCCCCGCGGGCACCGCGGCGACCAGGGCCGCGGAGCGCTCGTCGAGCCCGGGACGACCGCCGACGCCGAGCAGGCCGTCGACGACGAGGTCGGCGTCCTGGAGCGCCCGGCGGGCCGGTGCGGCGTCGTGCGGGCCCACCACCCGGCCACCGGCCGCGAGCAGGGCGGCGAGGCCGCCGGCGTGCACCCGGTCCGAGGAGCGCAGGGCGGTGACGGCCGCGCCCCGCGCGGCCAGGCGGGCCCCGGCGTGCAGGGCGTCACCGCCGTTGCTGCCCGGTCCGACGAGCAGGACCACCCGCGCGCCGTAGACGCCCGCGCTCGCAGCCGCGGCGCCGCCCCGGCGCAGCTCACCGGCGACGACGGCCGCGACCCCCGCGGCCGCGCGGGTCATGAGGCGGTCGCTGCCGGCGGCCAGCTCGGGGTCGGCGGCGTGCTCGGCGCGGCGCACGGCCGCGACGTCGTGGGCG
>JAKONK010000247.1 GCA_022701985.1 Actinomycetales bacterium | reverse complement strand
CGAGCAGCGCGGGCAGCTCATGCCGAACCCGCTCATGGGCTCGGAGGACTTCTCCTACGTGCTCGACCGGGTGCCCGGTGCGTTCCTGTTCCTCGGGGCGAGCCCGGACGGCGTCGACCCGGCCACCGCGGCCTGGAACCACTCACCGCTGGTGCTCTTCGACGACGCCGTCCTCGGCGACCAGGCCGCCGCGCTGGCGGCGATGGCGGTGCACCACCTGGTGCCCGCCAGCTGAGGCCGGTACCAGGGGGTCAGGAGCGGGCGCCGGAGACGGCGCCGTCCCACGCCCCGGTGGCGACCGCGACGACCCGGTCGAGCAGCCACTGGCCGCCGGCGAGGCCCTCGCGCACCAGCTCCTGGGCCCGGGCCTCGACACCGGCGGTCTCCACGCCGGGCACGGCCACCTGCGGCAGGGCGAAGGCCAGCAGCACGACGACGACGGCCGCGAGGACGAGCAGCGTGAACGCGGTGCTGGTGAGGGATCGGACGGCGCGCACGGCGACCTCCACTGAAGGGTGCGGATCGGGACGTTCCGGACACCTCCATGAGACACCACGCACCTGAAGACGGCCTGACGAGCGGCCTGACGAGCGGCTGGCCGGGAGGGCACGATGGCGGGGTGCGCGTCGTCGTGGTCGACCCGAACCTCCCGCTGGTGGCTGCCGAGCTGGAGGCGGCGCTGGCTGCCGCTGTCCCGGGCAGCACCGTCGCCTGGCACCCGCGGTTCGACGCCGCCGCCGTCGCGGTCGACCTGCGGGACGCCGAGGTGCTCGTGGCCAGCCGGTACACGGCGGCGCTGGCCCCCCACAGCGGTGCGCTGCGGTTGCTGCAGTGCCCGGCCGCGGGGGTCGACGGCCTCGACCTGGCAGCGCTGCCCGCCGGGGTCGGGGTGGCCCGCACCGGGCACCACGAGCTGGCGGTCGCCGAGCACGTGCTGGCCGGCGTCGTCGCGCTGAGGAGGCGGCTGCGCGAGCAGGACGACGCGCTGCGCGGCACGGGCACCTGGGCCTCCCCCACCTACGACGCCTCCCTGCCGCTGCCGCTCGGCCTGGCCGGTGCCCGCGTCGGGTTCGTGGGGTTCGGGGCGATCGGCGGTGCGTGCTGGCGGGCGTTCGAGGCCCTGGGCGCGCTCGGGGCCGCCGTGACGGGCAGCGGTCGGGTGGCGCCGGGCTCCGGGCTCGGCTGGTCGGGGCGCACCGACGGGTCCGACGGGGCGGGGGGCCTGGACCGGCTGGTCTCGGAGTCCGACGTGCTGGTGCTGTGCGCCCCCCTGGTGCCGGCCACGAAGGGCCTCCTCGACGCCCGCGTGCTGGCGCTCGCACCGCGCGGCGCCGTCGTCGTCAACGTCGCGAGGGGGCCACTCGCCGACGAGGACGCCCTCTTCGAGGCCCTCGCCGGCGGGCACCTGGGCGGGGCGGTGCTCGACGTGTGGTGGAGCTACCCGCGGGGGTCGGCGGCCGGGACGACCGCGGTGGGAGCGCCGGGGCGGCGCGACTGGGCCTCGCTCGGCGGGCGGGTGCTGGCCTCGCCGCACTCCTCCGCGGTCACGCGGCAGGTGCTGCTGGCGCGGGTGGCCGACGTGGCCGAGAACACCCGGCGCGCGCTCGCCGGGGAGGCCCTGCTCAACCCCGTCCCCCGCTGAGCACGACGACGACGCCCACGACCCCCAGCAGCGCCGCGGCGGCGGCCACCACCGCGAGCAGACCGCCCCCGGGCCGCAGCTGCGCGGGGTGGGCGCGACGGGCGTGGCGCCGCTCGCGCGCGGGTGCCGCGACGAGCAGGGCGAGCCCCAGCCACACCCCGGCGGCGCCGAGCACCAGGCCGGCCACCCCGACGTGCGGCGCGAGGAGGCGGCCCCCCAGCAGCGAGCCCGCCACCACGGCGAGGCCGGTGCGGCTCCACGCCAGGGCGGTCCGCTCGGGCTGGAGGCCCGGGTCGCGCGCCGTCCCCCCGCTCACCGCGTCACCGCGACCCCTCGGCGGTGATCATGCGGAAGACCCGCAGAGCCGGTCTCCGGGTGCGGGTCCTCTGCATGATCGCGAGAGCGGGAGGTCGGGGTCACCGCAGGAGGATCCCGAGCAGCACCAGGACCCCGGCCAGGGTGCAGCCCAGCGCGAGCGGCAGGGCGAGCACCGGGGCGGCCAGCGGCTCCCCGAGGCGCATCGCCCGCTCGTCGCGGCGCCACCCCCGCCACGCCTGCGCCGGGGCGAGCACCCCCAGCAGCACGAGCACCAGGGACGCGGCGAGCCGCAGACCCGGCTGCAGCGGCAGCTGGAGCGACTCCAGCGCCACGCCCGCGGCGAGCAGGGCCAGGCCGGTGCGCACCCACGCGAGGAAGGTGCGCTCGTTGGCGAGGGAGAACCGGACGTCGGGCTCGGAGCCCACCCCGTAGACGCTGCGCGGGAACCTGTCGCCCGCTCGATCCCCCACGGGGGAGATCCCACCACGCCCGGTCCCCCGACGGGCGTGGTGGGACGCCTGTGTCAGCCCTTGATGCCCGTGCCGGCGACACCCTCGATGATGCGGCGCTGGAAGATCATGTACAGCACCACCAGCGGGAGGGCACCGAGCACGGCCGAGGCCTGGATGTCGGCGAACATCTGCCCGAACGAGCCCTGCACCGTCGCCAGGCCCACCGGGATGGTCATGAGCTCGGGGTTGGAGAGCACGAACAGCGGGAGGATGAGGTTGTTCCACACCCCGACGAAGGTCACGATCGCCATGGCGGCCACGACCGGCCCGCTCAGCGGCATGACCACCTGGCGGTAGATGCGCCAGTAGCCGGCCCCGTCGATCCGGGCGGCCTCCTCGAGCTCGCGCGGCAGCCCGTCGAAGAACTGCTTGAACACGAACAGGGCGATGACCGCGGGCACCTGCGGGAAGATCACGGCCCAGTAGGTGTTGAGCAGCCCCGCCGCGTCGAGCATCTGGAACGTCGGGACCACCAGCACCTGGGCCGGCACCATGATCCCGAGGATCATGAGCAGGAACACGAGGTTGCGGCCCGGGAAGCGCAGCCGCGACAGGGCGTAGCCGCCCATGGACGCGAAGAGCACCGTCAGGACCGTCGTCACCGCGGAGGTGATGAAGCTGGACAGGTACCAGTTCCAGATGTCGCCGGCTTGGAAGAGCGTCAGGTAGCTGCCGAAGGTGATCTGCAGGTCGCTCAGGATCGCCGGAGCCCCCAGGGCCGCCGTCGAGTTGGTGGTCAGCGACGTCTTGAGCGCGAACAGGCTCGGCAGCAGCCACAGCACCGCGAAGACGGTGAGCACGACCGCTGCGGTCACGTTGAAGGCGCGCGTGGAGTCCTTGGTCTTCTCCCGCGGCTCCTGCGCCGCGGGGGCGGCGGCGGAGACGCCGTTGCGGCGCGTCGTCCCGGTGGTGGTGGCCATCTCAGGCGCTCCTGTCCTGGTTGCGCTCGAACAGCTGGCGGATGAGGGCGATGGCGATGATCACGATGAACAGCAGCACCGAGAACGCCGACGCCGCGCCGATGCGGTTGTCGGTGAAGCCGATGGCCGCGATCTGCGTCAGCGCCACCTGGGTGCTGATGCCCGGACCGCCCTGGGTCATGAGGTAGACCTGGTCGAAGATCTTCAGCGAGGCGATGATCTGCAGCAGCACCACGAGCGTCGTCGTGCGGCTCAGCAGCGGCAGGGTGATGGACCTGATCTGCTGCCACGGGGAGGCCCCGTCGACCGCTGCCGCCTCGTACAGCTCCCGGGGGATGTCCTGCAGTCCCGCCAGGTAGAGCACGAAGTTGAAGCCGATCGTCCACCACACGGTGGCGATGGCGATGCCGACCATGGCCCAGCTCGGGTCGGCGAGCACCGCGGTCGGCTCCATGCCGAGCCAGCCCTGGACGGTGGGCCACAGGCCGGTGCCCGGGGTGAAGATGAAGACCCAGATCAGGCCGATGGTGGCCGAGGGCAGCACGAACGGCAGGAAGAACGCCAGCCGGTAGAACCACTGCCCGCGCTTGAGGCGGTTGGCCAGGACGGCGAAGACGAACGCGAGCACCACCAGCGGCGGCGTCGTGTAGAGCGTGAACTGCAGGGTGTGCCACATCGCCGACCAGAAGTCGGCGCGCCCGAACATCTCGGCGTAGTTGGCGAACCCGGCGAAGCTGCCCAGGCCCGGCCTCACCAGCGAGGTGTTGAAGAAGCTGGTGATGAGCATGTACAGCGTGGGCACGATGAGGAAGAGCGCGTAGAAGAAGGCGAACGGCGCCAGGAAGAGCCAGCCGGCCCGGGCGTCGCGCGTCTTGACGCGGGTGCCGGTGTCGGGCGAGCCGTCAGGGCGGGTGGCTGCCGACGGCGGGACCGGCGGCGGGGTGGTCAGCGTGGTCATCAGGGGGTCCCCTCGAGGTCTGCTCGTCGGCTGCTCGGGTCGCGGTTCACGAGCCGAGCACGGGGCTCGGGGTGTCGAGGTAGGTGCGCAGCTGCTCCTTGATGGCGTCCAGGGCCTGCTGCGGGCTGGCCAGCTGCTGCTGCACCAGGCCGATCTGCGCACCGACGATGTTCTCGAAGGTCGAGCCCGAGCCCGAGTACCAGCCCGGGGGGTCGTACTTGGCGATCTCGGCGGCCGACGCGTAGTCGGCCTGCGGCTCGAGCGCCTGGTACTCCGGCGACTCCAGCGTGGCCTTCAGCGCCGGGACGTGACCGCCCTCGGCCCAGGTCAGCGACTGGTCGAGCAGCGACTTCACGAAGCCCATGGCCAGCTCGCGCTGGGCGTCGGTGCGCTCCATGCGCGGGATGATGAAGGTGTGGCTGTCGGCCTGCGCCGCGGGCTGGTCGAAGACCGTCGGGATCGGGACCATGCCGAAGGTGAGGCCCTCGATGCCCTGCGCGGTGGTGATCTCCCACTCGCCCTGGGTCTGGAAGCCGGCCTTCCCCGTGAAGAGCTTGGTCCCGGCCCCCGCGTAGTCGATGGTCGGGGTGATCAGGCCGCTCTTGGCCAGGCCGCCGATGTAGTCCATCGTCGCCAGCGCCAGCTCCTCGTTGACGGTGAGCTGCTGGCCCGCCTCGGCGAGGAAGTCGGTGGCGCCGTCCATCTGCCAGTACAGGGTCTGGAACAGGCGCCAGGAGCCGGAGGTGTCACCGACGTTGGAGCACACCATGCCGACGTCGCCCGTGACGCCCTTGATCTCGGTCAGCGCCGCCTCGAAGGCCTCGCGGCCCTCGATGGTGACGAGCTTGCCGTCGTCGCCGACCAGCCCGGCCTGCTGGCACACCTCGGCGTTGTAGAAGAGCACGTACGGGTGGGTGTCGAGCGGGATCGTGTAGTAGCTGTCGCCGACCCTGCCCGCCTCCCACACCGACTCGGTGAAGGACGACGACGACAGGCCCGCGAGCCCGAGCAGGTCGTCGGTGATGGGCTCGAGCAGCCCGGCCTCGGCGAGGATGGTCGCCCGCGTGGCGTGCGCCACGGCGACGTCCGGCGGCTTGTTGCCGAGCGTGGCCAGCACGACCTTGGTGTAGTAGGGGTTGCCCCACGCGAAGGTGGCCGCCGTGAGCGACTCCGGGCTCCCCTGCTCCTCGCGGTAGACGTCGAGCATCGTCTGGAGCCGGGCGCCGTCGCCGCCGCCGAACAGGTTCCAGAAGGTGACCGACTCGGGGTTGAGCGGGGTGCCGGCCACGCCGGCGGCCAGCGGCGAGCCGCAGCCCGACAGCCCCCCGGTCAGACCCAGGGCCCCCGCGCCCGCCAGACCTCCGGCGAGCACCCGCCGCCTGCTCGGTCCCGGTGGTGCCGGGACTGACGCTCGCCCCTGGGGCAGCCTCGTGGACATCATCGACCTCCTCGTCGTGTGCTGCTGCGGAGTCTGCACGGTGACCCCCGGATTTGCAACGATGGAAACCCTGTGGTGTCCCGTGGCACACTCCGGCGGGTGGCAGAGACGGCACACCTCCCCAGCGACCACCCGAGCGGCCTCCCCCGGGCCAGCAGCCAGGACGGCACCCACCCCCGCCCCCAGCTGCTGCGCGAGGGCTGGACCGACCTCGGCGGCACCTGGCAGCTGGGCCTCGTGCCCGCCGGCGCGCCCGCGGGCGGGAGCCGCTGGCGCTCGCTCGACCTCGGCGACCGCGCCGGGTACGAGCGCGACGTCGTCGTCCCCTACCCGCCGGAGAGCGAGGCCTCCGGGGTCGGCGACCAGGGCCCGTTCGCCGAGCTCTGGTACCGCCGCGGCCTGCGCCTGCGCGACGTCGCCGGTGCCGAGCGGGTCGCCGACGGCCACCGCCTCGTGCTGCGCTTCGGCGCCGTCGACCACGCGGCCCGGGTCTGGTTCGACGGCCACCTGGTGGCCGAGCACACCGGCGGGCAGACGCCGTTCTCCGCCGACGTCACCGAGCTGCTCGACGCGCCCGGTCCCGACAAGCCCGACGCCCCGCTGAACGCCTACCTCGACCGCGAGCACGTCGTCGTGGTGCGCGCCGTCGACGACGCGCGCGACCCCGAGCTGCCCCGCGGCAAGCAGGACTGGCACGACGAGCCCCACGCCATCTGGTACCGCCGCACCTCGGGCATCTGGCAGACCGTCTGGGCCGAGGTCGTGCCGGAGGTGAGCATCGAGCACCTGACGTGGCGCGCCGACGTCGCGGGCGCCGTGGTCCACCTGGTGGCCGAGCTGTCCTCGGTCCCGGTGGAGCCCGTCAGCCTCGCCGTCCGCCTGGCCCTGGGCGAGCGCGTGCTCGCGGAGGCGGTGGTGGCCGTGCCCGGCCCCGCCGAGCGCGGAGGCCCCCGCGTCGAGGTCGCCCTGGCGGTGCCGCTGCTCCGGCACGGGCAGGAGCGTCGCGACGCGCTGCTGTGGAGCCCCGAGCACCCCCACCTCGTCGACGCCCAGGTGCGGCTGCTGGCCGGGACGCCGAGCCGGCCGGGTGGTCCGCGCGCCGAGCTCGACGCCGTGGCCAGCTACCTCGGGCTGCGCTCGGTGGAGGTCGGCGCCGGGCGGCTGCTGCTGAACGGCGAGCCGCGGAGCCTGCGGTCGGTGCTCGACCAGGGCTGGTGGCCCGACACCCACCTCGCGGCCAGCGCCGAGCGCCTGCGGGCCGAGGCCCACCTGGTGGCCGACCTGGGCTTCGACTCCGTGCGGATCCACCAGAAGGTGGAGGACCCGCGCTTCCTGCACTGGTGCGACCGGCTCGGCATCACCGTCTGGGCCGAGACCGCGAACGCCTACGCGCACACCGCCCGGGCGGTGTCGCTGCTGACGGCGGAGTGGCTCGAGGTGGTCCACCGCGACGCGAGCCACCCCTGCGTGGTGGCGTGGGTGCCCCTCAACGAGAGCTGGGGCGTGCAGGACGTCGCCAGCGTCCCGGGCGAGCGCTCGTACGCGACGGCGCTGGCCGCCCTGACCCGCGCGCTCGACCCGACGCGCCCGGTCGTCAGCAACGACGGGTGGGAGCACACCGACTCCGACCTGTGGACCGTGCACGACTACACCGACGCCGGCGAGGTGCTCCTCGCGCGCTACGGCTCGGTGGACGCGGTCGCGGCCCTGGTGGGGGTGCCCGCGCCGTCGTCGCCCTCGGGCCGGGTGAGCGCCAACGGACGGCGCCTGCGGGTGGCCGGCGGCGGCGCGAGGGCCGGGGAGCTCGCCCCGGAGGAGCGGCCGCTCGTGCTGAGCGAGTTCGGCGGGGTGCGCTTCACCCCCGTTGCCGACGACGCAGACGGCGCAGACGGCGCCGCCGGAGCCGATGGCGCGACCTGGGGGTACTCGACCGCGGCCGACGCCGAGGACTACGCCCGGCGCCTGGGCGACCTCCTGGGCGCGGCGAACGCCTGCGTGGAGGCGGGCGGGCTCATCGGCTGGTGCTACACCCAGCTGGCCGACACGCTGCAGGAGGCGAACGGCCTGGTCACCGAGGACCGCACGCCCAAGCTGCCGCTGGAGCGGCTGCGGGCGCTGGTCACCGGCGAGGGCTGAGGCGGAGGGTCACCGGCGGGCGAGCGCCCCGGTCCGCAGGGTCCTGCGGGCCGAGGGCGTCAGCAGCAGCTGCCCGCCGAAGCCGATGACGAGTGCGGCCAGCACGCCGAGGTTGGCGTAGGCCCAGCCGCCCTCGCGGCCTCCGAGGCCCAGCGGCCCGAGGAGGTACCCCTGCCAGGTCAGCCAGGCGGCGCTCGAGTTCACCACCAGGCCCCAGCCGACGGCGGTGGCCGCGAGCAGCAGCGCCACCGGGCCCCAGCGCACCGAGCCGTAGGGGCCCTCGGGGTCGAAGAGGGCGGCGTCGTCGTAGGCGCCGGAGCGGCGGACCAGGTCGGCGACGGCGGCACCGGCCCACGCCGCGATCGGGACGCCCAGGGTGATGAGGAAGCCCTGGAACGGGGTGAGGAAGTCGTTCGAGACGAAGACGACGTACACCGCCCCCGCGACCATCAGCGCGCCGTCGACCAGCGCGGCCACCCACCGCGGCGCGGGCAGCCCGAGGGAGAGCAGCGCCAGGCCAGAGGAGTAGATGTCGAGCACCGCGCCGCCGACGAGGGACAGCACCGCCACGAGCGCGAACGGCACGAGGAACCAGACCGGCAGCCCGGCGGCCAGCGCACCGATCGGGTCGGTGTTCACGCCGGCGGCGAACTCCGGGGAGGAGGCCGCGAGGAGCACGCCGAACGAGGCGAGGACGAGGGGCGCGGTGGCACCGCCGAACGTCGTCCACCAGACCACGCCCGGCCGCGAGGAGTGGCGGGGCAGGTAGCGCGAGTAGTCACCGGCCGCGTTCACCCAGCCCAGCCCGAACAGGGTCATCGCGAAGACGGTGGCGCCCAGGAGCGCCTGCCAGGAGCCGTTCGGGGCGGCCATGATGGCCGACCACCGCAGGTCCTCGGCGGTCAGCACGAGGAAGACGACGGTCAGCACCCCGGTGACCACGGTGATGACGGCCTGCAGCCGCATGATGGCGTCGAACCCCAGCACCCCGGCGCCGACCACGAGCAGGACGACGACGAGCAGCGCGACCGCCGTGGTGACGGTGCCGCCCCCCCAGCCGAGCGTGGTGAAGACGGTGGCCGTGGCGAGCGCCGCGAGGGAGACCAGCACCGTCTCCCAGCCGACGGTGAGCAGCCAGCTGATAGCCGAGGGCAGCCGGTTGCCGCGGACGCCGAAGGCCGCGCGGGAGACCACCATCGTGGGTGCCGAGGCCCGCGTGCCCCCGAGGGCCACCAGCCCGCAGAGCAGGAACGACGCGACGATGCCGACGACCCCCGCGACCAGGGCCTGCCACCAGCTGAGCCCGAAGCCGAGCACGAAGGCGCCGTTGGCGATGCCGAAGACGGAGACGTTGGCCGCGAACCACGGCCAGAACAGGCTGGACGGCCGGCCCTTGCGCTCGGACTCGTCGATGACGTTCAGGCCGTTGGCCTCGACCCGGGTCGGGACGCGGGAGGCGGGGCCGGCCGTGCTGCTCACCCCGAGAGGCTAGGGCCCTCGACCCCGGCCGGGGGGCCTGGAGGCGGCCCCACCAGGGCCACCGCGCCCCGCGTCGAACGCCTGTTTGAGATTCGCGTGCTCGATCCACTACCCTCGGTGGCTGGACCGCCGCACCCGCCGGCGGGGACACGAGGAGGTCTGCTGTGGCGACGACGGGCTCGAGGAGCAGCGGCAGGGCGTCCTCCCGGGAGGCGGCGCCCGGCGCCGGGCTGACCAGCCGCCAGCAGGCCGTGCTCGACACCATCCGCGAGTCGGTCTCCAGCCGCGGGTACCCGCCGAGCATGCGCGAGATCGGGCAGGTCGTCGGGCTGCACAGCCCCAGCAGCGTCGCCCACCAGCTGGTCACCCTCGAGCGCAAGGGCTACCTGCGCCGCGACCCCAACCGCCCCCGCGCCATCGAGGTGGTCGACGCCGGCCGCGCCGCTGCCGGGCTCGCCGCCGTCGAGCAGCCCCAGACCGCCGCCGAGGAGCGCCTCGACGCTGCGTACGTGCCGCTGGTCGGCCGCATCGCCGCCGGTGCCCCGGTGCTGGCTGAGCAGGAGGTGGAGGACGTCTTCGCCCTGCCCCGCCAGCTGGTCGGCGAGGGAGAGCTCTTCACCCTGCGCGTCGTCGGTGACTCCATGGTCGACGCCGCCATCTGCGACGGCGACTACGTCGTCGTCCGCCGCCAGCCCGTCGCCGAGAACGGCGAGGTCGTGGCCGCCATGATCGACGGCGAGGCCACGGTCAAGGTCTTCCAGCGCCGCGACGGGCACGTGAGGCTGCTGCCCCGCAACGACGCCTACTCCCCCATCGACGGTGACGACGCGACCGTGCTGGGCCGCGTCGTCACCGTGCTGCGCTCCCTCTGAGCGCCTCGCCGCGAGGTGCCCGGCCGGCGGCTCAGCCGCCGGCCAGGTTGCGCACCTGCTGGCTGATGGTCAGCACCGTCGCCGTCCCGTAGACGAGGATCGCGACGACGAGCAGCGCCAGCCGCACGCCCTTCACGCGCAGCGGACCGGGCAGCAGCCTGCGGTTGGTCGCGATGAGCAGCGCGGAGTAGATCGTCATCATGAGCCCGCCCACCGTGGCCGAGACGACGACGAGCGCGATCGGCTGGTCGAAGCCCACGAGCAGCACCACGCACCCGATGGCCACCAGGCCCCAGGTGAGCCAGAAGTAGATCTTCGACTCGTCGGCGTTCCTGGTGTAGCTCGTCTTCAGCACGTCGGCGGCCATGCGGCTCGTGTAGTCGGTGATGCCCAGGGCCGCGCCGAACAGCGAGAACGCCCCGATGATCCAGAAGAACACGCCGAACCAGTCACCCACGGCGGCGGCGAGCTGCTCGCCCTCCACGCGCACGAACTGGATGTCGTTGGGCAGGTCCTCCAGGCCGAAGACGGTGGAGTAGGCCAGCAGCGACGTGAAGAAGATCGACACCACGGTGATGGCGACGAACGTCGACAGCTGCTCGACGTTGGCGAACCGCCACCAGCCCTTCCACCGGCGCAGGTTCTCCTCGCCCTCGGGCCCCTCGGTGGTGAAGACGTACCCGGTGCTCGGCACGGCCTCCGGCTCACCGGTGACCGGGCTCTGCAGGCGCGGCACGTAGGTGCCCATGCCGAAGCCCTTGTCACGGATCCAGTTCGACTGCACCAGGTTCTGACCGCCGCCGGCCCCCGCGAAGATCATGGCCCCGAACAGGGTGGCGAAGCCCAGCTCCGCCGCCGGGAAGGTCGCCTCGGTGATGATCGTCGGGACGTCGCGCCAGGCGCTGGCGGTGATGGCGGCGAAGGCGCCGACCACCAGGAGCAGCATCACCGCCGCCACCTTGACCATCTGGATCTTCTCAAGCGCCACGTAGACCACCGGGGCGAGGGTGAGGATGAGGCCGATGGCGATGAGCAGGCCGATGGCGATGTACCGCGGGGTGCCGCCGGTGAGGAAGCTGATCAGGGTCGCGGAGCTCGTGGCCCAGCCCGGCCAGAGGTTGGCGCCGTAGGTGAGGATCGCGAAGACCAGGCCCCAGTGGGGCCAGAACCTGCTGAAGCCGGTGACCGCCGTCTCCCCCGTGGCCAGGGCGTAGCGCTCGATCTCCATGGTCACGAAGTACTGGGTGACCACGCCGACCAGCGCGGCCCACACGAACACCAGCCCCACCTGCGAGGCGATGAACGGGAACAGCACGAACTCGCCGCTGGACAGGCCGACGCCGGCGGCGATGATGCCGGGGCCGATGAGCGGGAGCCACCGCGCCGGTGGCTTGGGCATCTCCCGCACCTCGGGCACCGAGAGGTGCTTCGAGCGCTGGAAGGGCTCGAGCACCGAGGTGCTGGAGCCGCTGCTGGAGGGGGTGGCGCGCGACGGTCGCTGACCGGCCGCGTCGTCGCGGGTCGACATGCCGGTCACGCTGGCGCACGCGGCGCCGGCTCGCCACCCGAGCGACGGCCGGACGGCGCAGGAGCTCTGGACCGTCGGCCGACCGGTGGCCGACCGATGGACGACCGGTGGCCGACGGGCTCAGGCGGTGAGCAGGGCCCGGCCGAGGCCGCGCACCACGCGGCCGGTCAGCCGACCGCGGGCCAGCCCGATGTCGGCGACGTCGTCGAAGACCGCGGTGTCGCGGGACGACGCGCGCAGCGCCGCGTGCAGGAGCCGGTCGCTGCGCACGAGCCGCGCCGCCAGGTCCGTGTGGCGCAGGTGCCCCGCGAGCGCCTCGCGCAGCATCCGGTCGTACCGGCCCCCGCCGAGGGCCGCCCTCCCGGCCAGCACTCCCGACAGCACCGCGTAGTAGATGCCCTCCCCCGTCACGGGGTTCACGAGGCTGGCCGCATCGCCGGCGAGCAGCACCCGCCCCACCGACCAGACGCCGCTGCGACCTGTCGACAGCGGCAGCGGGTGGCCCGCCACCTGCTCCGCCCCAGCCGTCGTCCCGGGGAGCAGCTCCTCCAGGCGCTCCAGGAGCCGCGCGCGGGTGGGGGCGGCGCCCGCGGAGGAGCGCGCGTCGACCAGCTGCCCGAAGCCCACGTTGGCCCGGCCGTCACCCACGGGGAACGACCAGGCGTAGCTGGGCCGGTCGGTGTCCTCGGAGAAGGCGAGCACCTGGACGCCGTCGTGCTCGGGGAGCACCGGGGCGTAGGCGCGCACGGCGATCGCCGTCGTCCCCGGGCGCTGGAGCGGGACCGATGCGGCTCCGAGGGCGCGCCGCACCTCGGAGTGGGCCCCGTCAGCGGCGACGACGACGCGGGCGCGGACCACCTCGCCGTCGGAGAGGACCACACCGACACCGGCGCCGTCCTGGTGGACGTCGCGCACCCGGGCCCGGCGCAGCTCGGCGCCGCGGTCGAGGGCGGCTCGCAGGATGCGCTCGTCGAGCACGGCGCGGGGCACCACCTGCGCGGGACGCGACATGGCCTGCTCGACCACGGGGACGCCCGGCGCCCCCACGACGGAGATGCGCAGCCGCGGGGCGACCGGCCAGTCGGCCAGGAGACCGGTGACGCCCACCGTCTCGAGGACGTCGAGGGCGTGCGGGGCGACACCGTCGCCGCAGACCTTGTCGCGGGGGAAGTCGGCCCGGTCGAGGAGCAGCACGCGCGCGTCGGCGCGCTGCGCCAGGGCCCCCAGGGCGGCGGACGCACCGGCCGGCCCGGCCCCGACGACGACCAGGTCCCACCGGGTGCTCGTGGTGCTCACCTGGCGAGGCTAGCCGCCGCCGGGCCCGGCTCCCCGCCGGCTCCCCGCCGGCTCAGGCGGCCAGCGAGACCGTGAGGTCGGCGCTGGAGAGCGCCTTGGTGAAGGGGCAGATCTGCTTGGCCTGCTCGAGCACGCGCTCGGCGACGTCGTCGGCCAGGCCGCTCACCTCGAGGGCGAAGTGCGAGGTGTACCCGCCGCCCTCTCCGGTGGTGAGGTGGACGCGGGCCACGACCTTGGCGTCGCTGGCGTCGACGTCCTGGGTGGAGGCGGCGATCCCGATCGACTGCTGCAGGCAGGCGGCGGTCGCGGCGGCCATGAGGTGCTCCGGGGTCGTGCGGTCACCGGCCGCCTCGCCGGCGAGCTGGGTCTGGGCCTCCAGCACGCCGTCGGAGGTCTTCACGGTGCCGGCGGTGGCCGTGGCGGTGGCCTCCTGGACCGAGTGGGAGTCGTCAGCGGTGTGCGCGGTCTTGCTCTCGGTGGTCATGGAACGACGCTAAGCAGCGCCGCCGCGGGCCGCCTCCTGAGAACGCGCTCCGGCGTCGAGGCGCCGCAGCGCACCCAGCACCACCTGCCGGTCGGTGGTGGGCCACAGCGGCGGCAGGCTCGAGCGGAGGTAGGAGCCGTAGCGCTTGGTGGCCAGCCGCGGGTCGAGGACGGCGACCACGCCGCGGTCGGACGTGCTCCGCAGCAGGCGCCCCGCCCCCTGCGCCATGAGCAGCGCCGCGTGCGACGCGGACACGGTCATGAAGCCGTTGGCGCCGGCGCGGTCGGCGGCCTCGGAGCGGGCGGAGGCGAGCGGGTCGTCGGGGCGGGGGAAGGGGATCCTGTCGAGCAGCACCAGCTGCAGGCTCGGGCCGGGGACGTCGACGCCCTGCCACAGCGACAGCGTGCCGAACAGGCAGGTCGTGGGCTCGGCGGCGAACTCCTTCACCAGGTTCGCCATGGTGTCCTCGCCCTGGCAGAGCACGGTGATCGCGCGGCCGTCGGCGCGGTCGGCGAGGCGGTCGCGCAGCGCCTCGGCGGCGGCCTCCGCGGCGCGGCGCGAGGAGAACAGCCCCAGCGCCCGCCCGCCGGCGGCCACGAGCAGCTCCTCGATCTCGTCGAGCACCTCCGGGACCGGCCCCTCCCGCCCTGGCGGGGGCAGGTGCTGGGCCACGTAGAGGATCCCCTGCGCGGCGTGCTGGAACGGGCTGCCCACGTCGAGGGCCTTCCACGCCGGGGCCCCGGCCCCCGCCAGGCCCACCGCCCCCGCCGCGGCGTCGAAGCTGCCGCCGGGGGTCAGCGTGGCGGAGGTGAGCACCACGACCGCGCTGCCGAAGAGGTGCTCCCGCAGCACCATCGCGACGCTCAGAGGGGCGATGTTCAGCACCCGGGCGACGGGGCCGTCGTTCTTCCAGGCTCCGGGGGCGTCCAGCCACGCGACGTCGTCCCCGGGTCCTGTGGTGGGACCGGAGACGGCGGCCAGGCGCTCGGCCACCTCGAACACCTCGGTCAGCGCCGCCCGGGCCACCTGCTTGCCGCCGGCGTCCTCGGCGTCCTCCTTGCCGCCCGCGCCACCGCCCTCGCCCTTGAGGCCGGAGAGCGCCTCGCGGGCCGCGTCGCGGACCCCGGCCACGGCGATGCGCACCGCTTCGGGCAGCCCGCGGGCGAAGCGCCCGACGTCGGCGTCGTCGAGGACCTCGGCGAGGTCCTCCCCCGCCACCTCCAGGCGCTCCAGCGCCGAGCCGCCCAGCCCCGCCTGGCGCCGCGCCGTCGTCGCGGCCTGGGCCACCACGCCCGCCGAGAGGGTGCCGGTGGCCACGGAGGTGACCCGGTCCGCCAGCTCGTGCGCCTCGTCGATGACCACGACGTCGTGCTCGGGCAGCAGCTGCACCTCCTCGACGGCGTCGATGGCGAGCAGCGCGTGGTTGGTGACCACGACGTCGACCTCCCGCGAGCGCGCCCGCGCCCTCTCGACGTGGCACTCCTCCGCCATCGGGCAGCGGGTGGCGCCGAGGCACTCCCGGGCGCTGACGGAGACCTGGCGCCAGGCGCGCTCGGAGACGCCGGGGGTGAGCTCGTCGCGGTCGCCGGTGCCGGTGTCCTGCGCCCACCGGTGCAGGCGGGCGACCTCGCGGCCGAGCTGGCTGTTCGGCCCGGGGGTCCGGTGGTCTGTCGCCCGCTCGGTGCTGTCCAGGAGCTCCATGCCGGGGAGCACGTCGGTGGGCTCGTCGGGGAAGCCGCCGGCGAGCTTCTGCACGCAGACGTAGTGCGCGCGGCCCTTGACGGTCTGCCAGGTCAGCTCGCGGCCGATGTGCGGGCGCAGCGCGGTGCTGAGGCGGGGCAGGTCGCGGTCGACCACCTGCGCCTGCAGCGCGAGCGTCGCGGTGGACACCACCGTCGGGGTACCCGTGGCGACGGCGTGCGCGGCCAGCGGCACGAGGTAGCCGAGCGACTTGCCGGTGCCGGTGCCCGCCTGCACCAGCAGGTGCTCCCCGGTCTCGACGGCGTCGGCGACGGCCTGCGCCATCTGCTGCTGGCCCTCGCGGGGGGCTCCGCCGAGGGCCGCGACCGCCGCCGCGAGGAGGGTGGGGACGGACGGGGCCTCGGGCACCGAGCCACCCTACGCAGCGCAGCCCCCCGGCTCAGCCGTTCGTCCACAGCCCCGCCCGCCCGTCAGCGCAGGCGGCCCGGGGTCCGCCTCCAGCCGAGTGATGATCATGGAGAAGACCCGCGCCCGCGAGACCCCGGTGCGGGCCTTCTCCATGATCACGCCGCAGCAGGCAGCACGCCGAGCGCCCTGCGCACCTGTGCGACCACCTCGAACGGCCGACGGCGCACGTCGTCACCCACCAGCTCGACAACGGTCCACCCGGCGTCGCGCAGCCGGCGGCGCTTGGCCCGGTCCCACTGCCACTGGCCCCGCGCGGTGCGGTGCACGTCACCGTCGAACTCGACCACGACCCGCTGCGCCGTCCAGACGAGGTCCACCCACCCGAAGTACGCGCCCCCCTCCCGCAGAGCCACCCCGCACCGCGGCTCGGGCAGGCCGGCGTCGACCAGGAGGAGCCTGACCTCCGTCTCCACCGGCGAGTCGACCCGCCAGCGCACCTCGTCGCGGACCCGGCGCAGCGCCACGACCCCCCGCCGCCCCTCGCGGAGCGCGATGGCCTCGTCCAGCTCGTCCTCCGTGGCCCACCAGCGCCGGACGGCGTCGCCGAGCGCCACCGCATCGGTGCGCGCGAGGGTGGGGGCCAGCTCGCACCGGACGTCGACGGGGTGCTCGACCCGCAGGCCGCGGGTCCCGGGAGGCAGCAGCGGGAGGACCTGCTCGCGGAGGGCACCCCCGAGGGTGGTGACCGCGCGAGCCGCGTCGAGTCCGGTCGTGCAGAGCACGCCGGCGATCCTCGGCGGCGTGGGACCTGCTGCCTTGGCGGTGGTCCGCCCGCCGCCGGGGTCGCGCTGGAACCGGGGGGTCGGCATCCCCGCCACCTCGACGGCGGTCCAGCCGCTGAAGGCGGCCCCGTCGGGCAGCGCGAGCGACGCCGCGACGAGGTCGAGCGCCCGGGTGCGGGGCAGGACCACCGGGACGCGGACCCCGCGGTGCGGGGTCCGGAACCGAGCCCCCTCCAGGACGCGTGCGGAGACGCCGCGGTCCAGGGCCTCGACGACGGTGAAGGGGCGGCGCTCCAGGTCGGCGGGGAGCGACGAGCGCGGGGGCACCCGCCGATGCTGGCGCGGAACACCGGGGCCTCGCTGCGGCTGTCCACAGGCAGGGCCGGGACGCCGTCGTGATCATGCAGAAGACCCGCAGTGTGGGATCCGTCGTGCGGGTCTTCTGCATGATCAGCGCGCCGGGGCGGCGCGAGGACCTAGGCGGTGAGCTCGGCCGCCAGGTCGGGCGAGACGCGGGCGACCACGCGGGTGCCCTCCCCGGTGTGCTCGGTGGAGACCACCTCGCCGGTGGAGTGCACCCGCGAGACCAGGTCGCCCCGGGAGTAGGGCACGACCACGTCGACCAGCACCTCCGGGTGCGGCACCACCTCGGCGATGCGCTCGCGCA
>JAKONK010000245.1 GCA_022701985.1 Actinomycetales bacterium | reverse complement strand
TTTCCGACAGTAACCACGACCTGGACCAGGGTCAAGACCCTGAGGCGTTTTCACCCCCGGAAGCGAGATGGAACATTACCCCAACCCCACCTGGACACCAAAACCCCTGCTCACAGCCCCGCAGGGGTCCGTGACCCTCCGTCAGGGCACCGGGTGCCGGGCGTCGTAGCGCCAGAACGACCGCTGCCAGCGCGCCAGGAGGAGCACGGCGAGCACGCAGGCGACACCGCCCAGCACCGCAGCGAGGGGCTCTCCCAGCAGACCGGCGTCGGTGCCGGCCACCAGGTCTCCGAGCCGCGGCCCTCCCGCCACCACCACGATGAACACGCCCTGCAGGCGCCCCCTCGCGCGGTCGGGCGCCGCGGACTGCAGCACGGTCTGCCGGAACACCGAGCTCACCGCGTCGGCCGCCCCGGCCACCGCGAGCGCCCCGCAGGCCGCCCAGAGCGGCCAGTGGTCCCAGGGGACCGCGGTGCCCGTCACGGAGCCGAGGTGCTGCTCCCCCGGCGAGGCCGCCAGGAGCACCAGCCCGAAGGCCGAGACCGCCGCCCCCCAGACGACGATCGAGACCACGATCGCGACTCCGTGCCGGTGGACGCCGCTGAGGGGACCGGACACCAGGTTCGCCAGCACGGATCCCACGGCCACCGACGAGGCGAGCACCCCCGCCGTCGTCGCCCCTCCCCCGAGGAGGACGGCCCCCACCGCGGGGAAGAGCGCGCGCGGCTGGCTGAGCACCATGGCGGCGATGTCGAGCAGGAAGGTCATCCGCACGTTGCGCCACCCCCTCAGGAGGCGCAGCCCCTCCAGCACGCTGGCCAGCCCCGCGCGGCGCGCGCCTCCCAGCGGCGGCAGCGGAGGGAGGCGAGCGACGGTGACGAGCGCGACCAGCAGGGTGACGACGTCGATCGTGTAGGCGGGGCCGAACCCGACGCCGCCCACCAGCACCCCGCCGAGCACCGGTCCGACGGTGACGCCGAGGTTCATCGAGAGCGTGCCCAGCGCGTTCGCCGCCGGGAGCTGCTCGGGCGGCACGAGCATGGGGATGACGGCCGTCCGCGCGGGGGAGTTCACCGCGAAGGCCGCGCTCTGCAGGGCCACCAGGACGAGCAGCAGCACCACGGACCCGACGTCGAGCCACGCCTGCAGGGCGATGAGCACCGACACGACGAGGAGGGCGGCGGCGGACACCAGGGTCACGCGCCGGCGGTCGAGGGCGTCGACGAGAGCACCGCCGTAGAGGCCCAGCACCACCAGCGGGACGAACGACACCAGCCCCACGAGGCCCACCGCGAAGGACGAGCGGGTCTCGTCGTAGACCTGCAGCGCGACCGCGGTGACGCCGAGCTGGCTGCCCACCCCGGCGAGGGTGAGCCCCACCCACAGGCGCCGGTAGGCCGGGGAGGTGCGCAGCGGGGCCACGTCGAGGAGCAGGCGGGGCACGGCCCCATGGTGCGCCCCGGGCGCGGAAGAGCCCGCGGGCTCCCCTCCGACCTGGAGGGGGCGTCGCGCTGGACGAGGGCGCGACTCCCGCGGGCTCCGGTGACTGCCTGGTCTTCGCAGGCCGTCCGGGTGGCTCACGCAGCCGTTCGGCTAGCGGGCAGTCACCTCACGCGTCCGAAGATCAACCACTTCTCGGACCACCTCCTCTCCCGTGTCCCACCACGCTACGTCCGGGTCGCGCCGTCGTCGAGGGGTTTTCGTCCCTGCCACGATGGCGGCGTGAGCGACGCCGCCCCGAGCACCGCAGCACCCCTGCCCGCACTCCCCGAGGACGGCGACCGCGTGCTGGTCGTCGTGGCCCACCCCGACGACGCCGAGTACGGCACGGCCGCCGCCGTCGCCCGCTGGACCGCGGCTGGCAAGCAGGTCGTCTACGTCATGGCCACCTCGGGCGAGGCCGGCATCGACACCGTCGCCCCGGCCCAGGCGGGACCGCTGCGCGAGCGCGAGGAGCTGGCGAGCGCGCAGGCCGTCGGCGTCGGCGTCGTGGAGTTCCTGCGCCACCGCGACGGACGGCTCACCGAGGGCGTCGACCTGCGCCGCGACGTCGCGCGCGCCGTCCGCCAGCACCGGCCGCACCTCGTGGTCACCATCAACCACCACGACACGTGGGGCCCCGGGACGTGGAACACCCCCGACCACCGCGCGCTGGGACGCACCGTGCTCGACGCCGTCGCCGACGCCGCCAACCGCTGGATCTTCCCCGAGCTCGGGCACGAGGGCTTCGCCCCCTGGGACGGGGTGCGCCGCGTCGTGGTCGCGAACAGCACCTCGCCGACGCACGTCGTCGACATCACCGACACGGTGGAGGCGGGGATCGCCGCGCTGGCCCTCCACGTGGAGTACTTCCGCGCCCTCGACCCCGGGGTCCCCGTGCGACGCCAGGCCGAGGACGTCTACGAGCAGGTCGTGCGCCGCGACGAGCCCGGCTGGTCCGGTCGCGCCGTGCTGGCCGTGGAGCTGGCGCTCGGCAGCTGAGGCAGCGCCCGGTCAGGGCTGGCGGCGCTCGACCCGCCAGGCGGCCGGGTCGTCGAGGGGGACCGGCGCTCCGGTCGAGGAGACGTAGACGAGGCGGTCGTGCAGCCGCGAGGGGCGCCCCACCCAGAACTCCACCTCCACCGGGCGCACCAGGTACCCGCCCCAGTGCTCGGGCAGCGGCACCTCCACGCCCTCGGGCCACCGGGCGGCCGCCTCGTCCAGGGCCCGCTGCAGATCGGCGCGACCGGCCGCCGGGCGGCTCTGGGCCGAGGCGTGCGCTCCGAGCTGCGAACCGCGGGGCCGGGTGGCGAAGTACGCGGCGCTCTCCGCGCGCGAGACCTGCTCCACGGCTCCGCGCACCCGCACCTGGCGCTGCACCGGGTGCCAGGGCAGCACGAGCGCCGCGTGCGGCACGGCCTGGAGCTGGCGGGCCTTGGCCGACCGCAGGTTGGTGTAGACCACGAAGCCCCGGGCGTCGACGTCCTTGAGCAGCACCGTGCGCGCGTCGGGCAGGCCGTCGGCGTCGGCGGTGGCGAGGACGACGGCGTTGGGCTCGACCACGCGGGGGGCTCCCGCCGCGGCGTCGTCGCCCGCCACCTCGGCCCACCAGCGCTGGAACTGCCCCAGCGGGGTGGGCGCCAGGTCCGCGGCGTCGAGCCCCCCCTCGGCGTCGGCGAGGCGGTAGTCGACGCGCAGGTCGTGCATCGCGTCGAGGTCCGCTCCACCGCCCGCACCGGCACCGGTGGGGCCGTCGGTGCGGACGTCGTGGGCCGGGCGGTCCGAGGAGGCGCTCACATGGGCGAGGATGCACGACCGTGAGCGCACGCGACCTGTCCGCCCCGGTGAACGGCTCCGGGGTGCAGGCCCCTTCGATCCCGCAGTCGCTGCTGCCCAAGGACGGGCGCTTCGGCTCGGGACCGTCCAAGGTCCGCGACGACCAGGTGGCCGCGATCGCCGGCGCCGGGCGCTCCGTGCTCGGCACGTCGCACCGGCAGCTGCCCGTGCGGTCGCTGGTCGCGCGGGTCCGGGCCGGGATGAGCGACCTGTTCTCCCTGCCCGACGGCTACGAGGTGGTGCTCGGCAACGGCGGCTCGACCGCCTTCTGGGACGTCGCCACCACCTGCCTCGTCCGCGAGCGCGCGCAGCACCTGGTGCTGGGGGCGTTCAGCGACAAGTTCGCGAAGGCGACCGCGGCGGCGCCGTTCCTCGCACCGCCCGACGTCCGCCGCTCGGACCCGTTCAGCGCTCCCGCCCCCGGGGCCGAGCCCGGCGTCGACGCCTACGCGTGGCCGCACAACGAGACGTCCACGGGCGTGGTCGTGCCGGTGGTGCGCCCGCCGGGGGTCGACGACGGCGCGCTGGTGCTCGTCGATGCGACGTCGGCCGCCGGAGGGGTGGCCGTCGACGTCTCCCAGACCGACGCGTACTACTTCGCGCCGCAGAAGTCCTTCGGGTCCGACGGCGGGCTCTGGCTCGCCCTGCTCTCCCCCGCGGCGGTGGCGCGCGCCGAGGAGCTGCAGCCCGGGCGCTGGGTGCCCGGCTCGCTCGACCTGCTGGCGGCGCTCGCGGAGAGCCGGCGGGAGCAGACGGTGAACACCCCCGCCGTCGCGACGCTGCTGATGCTGGCGGAGCAGGTGGAGTGGATGCTCGACCGCGGCGGGCTGGCGTGGGCGGCCGCGCGGTCGGCGGAGTCGGCGTCCCGGCTGTACGAGTGGGCCGAGGCCAGCCAGTACGCCCGGCCCGCGGTGCGCGACCGGTCGCTGCGCTCCCCCGTGGTGGGGACGATCGACCTGGACCCGTCGGTCGACGCGGCCGCGGTGCGCACGGTGCTGCGGGCGAACGGGGTCGTCGACGTCGAGCCGTACCGGGGGCTCGGAGGCAACCAGCTGCGCGTGGGCATGTTCCCGGCCGTCGACCCGCACGACGTCTCCGCGCTGACGGCCTGCGTCGACCACGTGGTGGCCGCGCTCTCCTGACCCGTCCGCTTCCGCAGCCGGGCGCCCGGTCGCGGTTCCGGCGGCCCCCTGACCGCAGCCGGGCGCCCGGCTGCGGTCAGGGGAGGGCCGGGTCAGCCGGCGAGGTGTCCCCACTCCTCGGAGAGCTCCGCCCAGGGGCCGGTGGCCGCGACCCCGCCGTCCTCCAGGACGACGACGACGTCGGCGAGCGCCAGCGCGCTCCGCTTGGCGCTGCAGCCCACCACCGTGGCTCCCCGCTCCCTCAGCGCCGACCAGAGCTCGAGCTCGGTGCGGGCGTCGAGGGCGGAGGAGACGTCGTCGGCGACCACGAGCTCGGCCTCGGTGGCCAGGGCCCGGGCCAGCGCGAGGCGCTGCACCTGCCCGCCCGAGAGCCGCACACCGCGGTGGCCCACCAGCGCACCGGTGCCGCCGGCCTCGCGGACGTCGCGGTCGAGCCGGGCGTCGCGGATGGCGCTGCCCAGGCTGACCGAGCCCCTGTCGTGGCCGAGGGTGACGTTGTCGGTGAAGGTGCCCGAGAGCACCCGCGGGACCTGCGCCACGTGGGCGACCTGGCCCGGCCGCAGGAAGAGCTGCGGGTCTCCGACCTCGGTGTCGTTCCAGCGGATGGCGCCCTCGTGGTCGACCAGGCCGACCAGCGAGGACAGCAGGCTCGACTTGCCCGACCCGACGCGGCCCACGAGGAGCACCAGCGCGCCCGCCTCGACCTCCAGGGAGACGTCGCGGACCCCGACGGTGCCGTCGTCGTGCACGGCCGTGACCCCCTCCAGGCGCAGGCGCTGCAGGGGCACCCGGCCTGCGGGCACGGGCGCGGGGGCCGCGCCCGAGACCAGGTCGACCGAGGGCGGCAGGGCCACGAGGTCGGCGCGGCCCGACAGCTCGCTGGCCGCGCGCAGCCAGGTGCGGGCGATCGGCATCTCGACGACCGCCGCCCCCGCGACGATGCCGAACCAGCCGAAGCCGGCGACCGCCGTCGAGACGGCCAGCGCCGTGCCCAGGCCCCAGGTGCCGGTCAGGAACAGCACCCACGCGGTGACGACCCCGACCTGCACCAGCACGCCGGGCACGCCCTCGAGGAGGCTGCGGATGCGCTGCTCGCGCACGCTCGCCTCGACGCGGCGGGCGTCGACGGCCTGCAGGTGCCCCTGGACGGCGCCGACCGCGGCGGCCAGCTTCACCGTGCGGACCGCCTCCAGGGTGCTGACCAGCTCCTTGCCGAACCTGGCCCGCTCGTCACCGGCGACGCGCCCGGCGCGTCCGGCGGCGGGCGCACCGGCGGCGGCGGTCAGCGCTGACAGCGCCAGCACCCCGCCCGCCACCAGCGCGGCGGTGGCGCTGGCGTTGAAGAGGCCGGTGGCCAGCACCGCCGCGGCCCCGATGAAGACGTCGACCCAGCGGTCGCAGTAGATGACCAGGCGGTCGGAGTCGAGGGCGCGGGCCGCGACCTCACCCGGGGGCGTGCGGCGCAGGCGCCGCTGCTCGGTCTGCCCGCGCAGCACCGCCAGCCGGAGGCGGAGCGTGGCCGCCGACCACCACATCGGGTAGACGCGGAAGGCGAGCGCGATGCCCACGGGGGTGAGCATCAGGCAGGTGGCCACGAGGGCGGCGAACCCCCAGGGGGGGCCACCCCCCTGGGCGTCGAGGGACTCCACCAGCTGCCCCCAGGCCCAGCCCGTGAGCGCGCCGTAGGCGCCGAGCAGGGTGACGGCGAGGAAGGCGAAGGTGCCGACGAGGCCCCACTGCGGGTGCACCACGAGCAGCCCGGCCACGGACCGCGCCAGGCTCGGCCGCGGCACCGGGGGCACCGGGCGCGGGTCGCGCCGCTCGCGGCGGGTCACGAGCGCCGAGGACGCCGCCGCGGACCCGGTCGTGGACCGGCCTGCGGCGGGCTCCTGCACCCCGACCCCGGCCGTCGCCGCCGCGCCGCCCGGACCGGTGCCGGAGGGCTCGACGCGGGAGGAGGTCCGCGCCGGGCCGGCGCTCCCCGGGGCCGCCGGCGCCGTCGTCCCGGGACCGCCCGTCGAGGGGCGGTCGGCGCCGGAGGCCACCAGGAGGTCGCGGAAGGGGCCGAGCGTGGTGGCCAGCGCCGCGCGCGGCCCGTGCTGCACCAGGCGGCCCGAGTCGAGGACGGCGACCGCGTCGCACCACCGGGTGGTGGACAGGCGGTGGGCGATGACCACGCCCGTGCGCCCGGTGAGGAGCCGCTGGGAGGCGCGGGTGACGAGCAGCTCCGTCTGCGGGTCCATCCGGGCGGTGGCCTCGTCGAGGACGACGACGCGCACGTCGCGCACGAGCAGCCGCGCGAAGGCGACCAGCTGCTCCTCCCCTGCGCTCAGCGCCGCGCCCGAGGCGCCGAGACGGGTGTCGAGGCCGTCGGGCAGGGAGGCGACCCACTCGGCGATGCCGAGGTCGGCCAGGGCCCGCTCCACCCGCTCGCGCGGGACCGGCGCGAACAGCGTGATGTTCTCCTCGAGCGTGGCGCTGAGCACCTCGGTGCGCTGGGTGACCACGCCGACGGCCCGGCGCAGGGGGGCCAGCTCGGTGGACAGCACGTCCTGGCCGGAGACCAGCACCGTGCCCGGCGGCGGCTCGACGGCCCGGGACAGCAGCTTGGCGAACGTCGACTTGCCGGCGCCGCTGCGTCCGACCACCGCGCACGAGGTGCCGGCGGGCACCACGAGGGACTCGATGGCGAGGGTGAAGCCCTCGCCGTAGGTGAAGCGCAGGTCGCGGACCTCGACGCCGTCGCGCCGCGGGTCTCCGGTGGGCGCGGGCACGGGGGCGCCGTCGGACGGCTCGCGCTCGGCGGCCATGAGCGAGCGGATGCGCGTCAGGGCCCCCAGGCCCTCCTGCACCTCCGGCAGGTGGTTGGCGACCTCGCCGAGGCGCCCCACGAAGGTGGTGACCAGCAGCCACTGGGTGATCAGCAGGGGCAGGCCCAGCTCACCGCCGCTGACGAGCCAGACGCCGGCGAGCGCCAGCGCGGCGAGGAGGGCGTGCAGCACCAGGCCGGTGCGCAGGCCGACGGTGGTGGCGGCGCGGCAGGTGCGGGCGCAGCGGCGCAGCACCTCCGCGGACCGCTCGGAGAACTGCGCCAGCACGTGGGCCTGGCCGAGGGAAGTGCGGACGTCGTCGCGGCCGGCGACGGACTCCTCCAGCTGGGTGGCCGACTCCGACCAGGCCAGCTCCTCCTCGGTCTTGCGGGCGGCCACCACCGGGGTCAGCTTGCGCACCCACAGGTAGGCCACCCCCGCGACCAGCGGGAAGGCGATCCACGCGGGCCAGAAGGTCAGGCCGGCGACGACCCAGGCGAGGACGGAGCGCAGCACCGCGCGCCCCATCTGCCAGCCGGTCTGGCGGACGAGCTGGGCGAGCTGGCGCGTGTCGTCGTCGACCCTGTCGAGCAGCTCGCCGACGCCCTGGGACTCCAGCTGGGTGAGCGGCTGGCGCAGCGCGGCGTCGAGCAGGTCGGAGCGGAGCGCGCCCTCGGCGCGGCCGACCACCGTCGAGAAGCCGGTGCGGCCGACCATGTCGAGCACCGCCGACCCGACGAGCAGCACCGCGAGCAGGGCGACGGCTCCCGGGGTGGGGCCGTCGGCGAGGCCGCCGGCGACCACGGTGCCGACCGTCTCGGCCACGGCGGCGACCACCGCGAGCGCCAGGGCGGCGGCGCTGCCGCGTCCGGACAGGCGTCGCCACGTCAGCGGCGCGTGCTCGCGCACGGGGAGACCTCCTGGGGTCGCAGATGGGGAGACGGCTCGTGCGGACGGGCCGGTGTGACGCTACAACCGGGCTGCGACAGCCCGCCCCTCCTTTTCCGCCGCTGCGGTGCTCGGGGCGCTGGCGCGCTCAGGGGGCGAGGCGGTCGACGAGGGCGGGGGCCACGCCCCAGGCGGCGGAGAGCTCGCGGAGCTCGGCGGCTGCGCGCTCGCGCTCGGCGGCCGGGACGGGTCGCTCCGGGCGCACCGCCCGCAGCAGCGCGTTGCGGGGCGTGTGCTTCGAGTCGACGAACTCGACCACGTCGACCCGGTAGCCGGCGGCCCGCAGCGCGGCGGCGCGCAGCGAGTCGGTGAGGACGTCGGCGAAGCGCTCGCGCAGGATCGGCGAGGCCACCAGCGCGGCGCGCTCCGCCGGCAGCTCCGTGCGCGCCGTCCCGGCGCCGGCCGCCACGAGCTGGCGCTGCACGTCGCGGTGGCAGCACGGCGCCGCGAGCACCACGGGCGCCTCCCACTCCACCGCGCGGGCGAGGGCGTCGTCGGTGGCGGTGTCGCAGGCGTGCAGGGCCAGGACGACGTCGGGCGGGCCGCCCAGCTCGGCCAGGGGGTCCGCGTCGGCGATGGTCCCGGCGGTGAAGGCGATCCCCTCGACACCGGCCTGCCCGGCGCGGTCGGACGAGCGGGTGACGAGGTCGTCGCGGAGCTCGACGCCGACGGTGCGCGCCCCGGCCGGGCGCCCCGCCAGCCAGCGCTGGGCGGCGAGGGTGAGGTAGGCGTTGCCGCAGCCGAGGTCGACGGCCCGCAGGGGGCGGTCGGCGGCGAGGCCCTCGGGCAGGGCCGCCGAGAGCTGGCGGAGGAAGGCGTCGACCTGGCGGCGCTTGTCACCCCCGGCGCCCAGGACGGCGAAGAGCGGGTCGTCGGGGTCGAGCAGGTGCTGCTTGGCCCTGTCGTGGGGCGCCGGCCCGGCGGCGGGCGCCGCGAGGGCGGAGGTCCCCGCCGTCGCCATCCCCTTCTTGGTCACGCGGACCTGCAGCGCCGTCCGCGCCCCGCCGCCGCCGGGCTCCGCGGAGGTCTCCACGTGCCAGCTGGTGAAGGGCAGCGCCAGCAGGGCGTCGACGGCGTCGCCGGTGCCGTCGGCGCCGACCGCGTGGTTGTGCGTCCGGACCACGGGGCCGGTGCGCTCGGTGACCTGGAGGTGCAGCACCCCGCGCAGCGCCACCGCGCGCAGCTCCAGGCGCTCGGGGCTGCCGGGGCCGGGCGGCTCGGCGCCGCGGCGGCGCCCCGAGGCGGTGGCGCGGACGAGGTGCTCGCCGTCGA
>JAKONK010000237.1 GCA_022701985.1 Actinomycetales bacterium | reverse complement strand
CGAGCGCTCAGCTGCCAGGCGCCCGGGAGCGCCACCCCGGCGATGACGGCCTTGACCAGGCCGCCCACGAGGAACGGGGTGAACCCGGCGGCGATCGCCTGCGAGGCGGTCATGCCGGTGGTGAGGGCCAGCCACGGCACGCCGACGGCGAAGACGACGAGCTGGCCGGCGACGAAGAGCGGTACGGCGCGCCACCAGTGGCGGTCGGCGCCGTGGCGGGCGGCCAGCCCGATGAGGAACGCCGCGGGGACGCAGCCGACGATGTAGCCGCCGGTGGCGCCCAGGACGACGTGGAGGCCCCCGGAGGCGTCGGCGTAGAAGGGCAGGCCGACGGCTCCGAGCACGGCGTACAGGCCGAGGGAGCTGAGCGCCCGGACCGGGCCCAGCGAGGCCGACACCAGCACGAGGGCCAGCGTCAGCCCGGTGACGGGGACCGGCGTGAAGCCGAGGTGGACGACCACCTGGGCGAGCAGCGCGGTGAAGAGCGCACCGCCCACCACCAGGAGCGCGTCGCGCACGCGCGTGGACGCGCCCACGGCGGGGACGAGGTCGGCGAGGACGGCGCGCCGCGGCAGGCGGCTCGGCACGGGAGCGGAGATGGCCACGGGCACACCCTGGCACAGCTCCGCGGCGCCTAGAATGGGGAGGACATGATCACAGCGACTGACGTAGAGCTCCGCGCGGGCGCCCGCCTCCTGGTCTCCGGGGCCACCTTCCGCGTCGGTCGCGGCGACCGGGTGGGCCTGGTGGGCCGCAACGGCGCCGGCAAGACCACCCTGACCCGCGTCCTGTCCGGCGAGACGCAGCCGGCGGGCGGCTCGGTGACCTCCGACGGGCCGGTGGGCTACCTCCCGCAGGACCCGCGCACCGGTGACCTGGAGCAGTCCGCGATCGCGCGGGTGCTCAGCGCGCGGGGGCTCGACGCGGTCGTCACCAGGATGCGCGCCGCCGAGGCCGAGATGGCCGGCGACGACCCGGTCCTGAGCCAGCGCGCGATGGACCGCTACGCCAAGCTCGAGGCCCGCTTCACCGCGGCCGGCGGCTACGGCGCGGAGTCGGAGGCGCACCGCATCGCCGCCAACCTGAGCCTGCCGGAGCGGGTGCTGTCGCAGCCGCTGGGCACGCTGTCCGGTGGCCAGCGCCGCCGCGTCGAGCTGGCGCGCATCCTCTTCTCCGACGCCGAGGTGCTGCTCCTGGACGAGCCCACCAACCACCTCGACGCCGACTCGATCGTCTGGCTGCGAGACCACCTCAAGACGTACTCCGGCGGCCTGGTGGTCATCAGCCACGACGTCGGCCTGCTCGAGGCGGTCTGCACCAAGGTGTTCCACCTCGACGCGAACCGCTCGCAGCTCGACCTCTACAACGTCGGCTGGAAGCTCTACCTCGACCAGCGCCGCATCGACGAGGAGCGCCGCAAGCGCGAGCGCGCCAACGCCGAGAAGAAGGCCGGCACCCTGATGGCGCAGGCCGACAAGATGCGCGCCAAGGCCACCAAGGCCGTGGCGGCGCAGAACATGGCCAAGCGCGCCGAGAAGCTGGTGGCGGGCCTGGAGGACGTGCGCCAGTCCGACCGCGTGGCCAAGCTCCGCTTCCCCTCGCCCGCCGCGTGCGGGCGCACGCCGCTGACGGCCGAGCACCTCAGCAAGTCCTACGGGTCGCTGGAGATCTTCACCGGCGTCGACCTGGCCATCGACAAGGGCAGCAAGGTCGTGGTGCTGGGCCTGAACGGCGCCGGCAAGACCACCCTGCTGCGCCTGCTGGGCGGGGTGGAGACCCCCGACACGGGCGCCGTCGTCCCCGGGCACGGCCTGCGGCTGGGGTACTACGCCCAGGAGCACGAGACCATCGACGTCCAGCGGTCGGTCCTCGAGAACATGCGCTCGGCCTCGCCGGACCTCGACGACACGGGCGTGCGCAGCGTGCTGGGCTCCTTCCTCTTCGTCGGCGACGACGTCCACAAGCCCGCGGGGGTGCTCTCCGGCGGGGAGAAGACGCGCCTGGCGCTGGCGATGCTGGTGGTCAGCGCCGCGAACGTGCTGCTGCTCGACGAGCCCACGAACAACCTCGACCCCGCCAGCCGGGAGGAGGTCCTCGACGCGCTGCGCCGCTACGAGGGCGCCGTCGTGCTCGTCACCCACGACGAGGGCGCCGTCCTCGCCCTCGAGCCCGAGCGCGTCGTCCTCCTGCCCGACGGCCAGGAGGACCTGTGGAGCCCGGAGTACGCGGAGCTCGTCTCCCTCGCCTGAGCCGATCGATCGTTCCCCGAGCGAACATGCTGGGGAGGGCGCAAGATCTTCGTGGGAGACCCCGCTGCGGTGCGCCGTCAGGGGAGGCCTCACCATGGTCGTTCCGGGTCCCCGGTGCAGTCATCTGCCGGTGATCACGGGCGCGGCCAGCAGGGGACTGGTCGAGGACGACGCAGGAGGCAACACCGATGAGTGACAGCCAGATCATCAAGAAGGGCGCCCGCATCACCGGCGGGGAGCGCACCACGCTGGCCGACGACCTGAAGGCGAAGTACGCCTCGGGCGCCAGCATCCGGGCCCTCGCTGCGGAGACGGGGCGGTCCTACGGGTTCGTGCACCGCATCCTCAGCGAGAGCGACGTCTCGCTCCGCAGCCGCGGCGGCGCGACGCGAGGAGCGCGCAAGGCCGGCTGAGCCGTCCGCAGAGCCCCGGGGCGGTTCGCTCAAACAGCGAGGCGACCCGCTCCCGGGACCCCCGGTGCCGACGACGGCACCAGCCCCCACCACAGGACGCGAGCACCACCACGACCAGCACGAGCACCACGGACACGGACACGGACACCGCCACCGCGACCTCGAGCAGCGCGTGAGCAGCACCAGCGGCTGGTCCGCGATGCGGTCCTTCAGCCGCGACGGCCGCGTGCTGGAGCACCGCCTGGCACCGGGCACCCTGCGCAGGGTCGCGGCCCTGGCCCGACCGCACCGCAGGCAGCTCTCGGTCTTCGTCGCCCTGGTGGTCGTCGACGGCGCGCTGGTCGCCGTCCCCCCGCTGCTGCTGCGCCACCTCATCGACGACGGCGTCCGCGCCGGTGACCGGTCGGTGGTGGTCGTCCTGGCGCTGTGCGTCGCCGCCATCGCGCTCGCGGAGGCCGTGCTGTCGCTGGTGCAGCGGTGGCTCTCGGCGCGGATCGGCGAGGGCCTCATCTACCAGCTGCGCAGCACCGTCTTCGAGCACGTCCAGCGGCAGTCGATCGGCTTCTTCACCCGCAGCCAGACGGGGGCGCTGGTGTCGCGGCTGAACAGCGACGTCGTCGGCGCCCAGCAGGCCTTCACCTCCACCGCCGCGGGGATCCTGTCCAACGCGGTGACGTTCCTGGCGGTCCTCGCGGCGATGCTCGTGCTCAGCTGGCAGATCACCCTGCTGGCGCTGGTCGTGGCCCCGCTGTTCCTGCTGCCGGCGCGCCGCGTGGGGCGCCGGCTCGCGGGCCTGCGCCGCCAGGCGATGCAGCGCAACGCCGACCTCGGCGACCGCATGACCGAGCGCTTCGGCGTCTCCGGTGCGCTGCTGGTGAAGACCTACGGCGACGCCACCACCGAGGCCGAGCAGTTCCGCAGCCGCGCCGCGGCGGTCCGCGACATCGGCGTCCAGACCGCCCTCTCGAGCCGGGTCTTCTTCGCCGGGCTCACCGCGCTGGCAGCGCTGGCCACCGCGATGGTCTACGGAGTCGGGGGCTGGCTGGCGATCAGCGGCGCGGTCACCACCGGCTCCCTCGTGGCGCTCGCCGCGCTCCTGGGTCGCCTGTACGGGCCCATCACGGGGCTGTCGAACGTGCAGGTCGACGTCATGACCGCCCTGGTGTCCTTCGAGCGCGTCTTCGAGGTGCTCGACCTCGAGCCGGCCGTGCGCGACCCGGAGCACCCCCGCCCGCTGCCGGAGGGCCCGCTCGACGTCGAGCTCGACGGCGTCGTCTTCACCTACGCGTCGGCCGGGTCGCTCGCCTCGCTGGAGGGCGGCGCGGCACCCGGCTCCCCGGAGGACGGCCCGGAGCGGGCGCCGGAGCAGGACGAGGGGCCCGTGCTCCACGGGGTGTCCCTGCGCGCCGGGGCGGGGCAGGTGGTGGCCCTCGTCGGCCCCAGCGGCGCCGGCAAGACGACCATCGCGTCGCTGGTCGCCCGCCTGCACGACGTCGACCCCGGCGGCGGGGCCGTGCGCGTCGGCGGGGTGGACGTCCGCGACACCACCCAGGACGAGCTGCGGCGCCGCGTCGGGGTGGTCAGCCAGGACGCGCACCTCTTCCACGACACGGTCCGGGAGAACCTCCGGTACGCCCGCCCCGGCGCCTCCGACGGCGAGATGTGGGCCGCGCTCGCGTCCGCCCGCGCCGACGGCGTGGTGCGGGCCCTCCCGCGGGGGCTCGACACCGTCGTCGGCGACCGCGGGCACCGCCTGTCCGGCGGGGAGAAGCAGCGGGTGGCCCTGGCGCGGCTGCTCCTGCGCGCCCCGAGCGTCGTCGTCCTCGACGAGGCCACCGCCCACCTGGACAGCGAGTCCGAGCGCGCCGTCCAGGAGGCCCTGGACGCCGCGCTGGTCGGGCGGACGAGCATCGTCATCGCCCACCGGCTGTCGACGGTCCGCTCCGCCGACCTCATCTGCGTCGTCGACGGCGGCCGCGTGGTGGAGCGGGGACGGCACGCCGAGCTCCTGGCGCGGGGCGGCCTCTACGCCGCCCTGCACCGCACGCAGTTCGCCGGGGACGCCGGGGACGCTGAGGACACCGGTGCCAGGGGTGACGTCCCGGCCGCCTAGCGGCCCCGGACCTGCCGCTGGGAGGCGTCGCGCGCCGCAGCGAGCATCGCCTCCACCTGGGCGTCCTCGACCTCCTCGTCGGTGGGCACGCGGTCGGGGTCGTGGACGACCACCTCCGCTCGGCGCTCCCGGCGGCCCGCCGCGACGTCCGCCTCGTAGGCCGCCCGCCGCAGGTGGACCACGAGGAACACCCACGCGCCGACCGCGAACAGCAGCCACTGCACCGTGTACCCCAGGTGGGGGCCCTCGTCGAGGCTCGGGGCCACGGCGGGCAGCGGCCGCTGATCCGCGGGCGGGGGCGTCTCGCTCACCAGCTCGCCGTACGCCCCGGTGATGATCGCGGGGGCCGCGGCCGCACCCTGCGGCCCGGAGGCGGCCACGCCGTCGGCGACCGTGCCGCCGAGGTCGACGGCCTGCACCTGCCCGGGAGGTGCCTGCCGGCCGTCGACCGGCTCAGCCGGGCGCAGCCTGACGACGACGGTGGTCGTCCCCGAGGGCGGGGCCGGGAGCGCAGCCGGGGCGTCGCGGGAGGCGGCGACGTCGGCCGGGACCCACCCGCGGTCGACGACGAGCACGCGCCCGTCGGTCAGCAGGAGGGGGACGAGCACCTCGAAGCCGTAGCCGTCGGTCTCGTGGGCGCGGTGTCGCACCACCAGGCTCGCCCCGGGGAGGTAGGTGCCCGTGGCGGTGACGGGCGTCCAGGTCCGCTCGACGGGCAGCGCCCCGGACCCGGGGGGCAGGACGGCGTCGACCGGGACCACGGGCGCGCCGTAGTTGGCCCGGACGACGTCGATCTCAGCGACGCGCTCCGTGCGGCGGTCCCACTGCCAGTGGGCGAGCAGCAGGCAGACCGCCGTGAACAGGGCTGCGAGGGCGATCGCCCTCAGCCATCGCCGCTGGAGCAGCAGCCGGTGCACCCGACCACGGTACGTCGCCCCGCGCGGGCGGGACGACGCCGCTCAGCAGTCAGGCCGTGCGCTGGGAGGCGGCGAGCGGAGCGGCCTCGACGGCCTCCACCTCGCGCAGGAAGCCGCGCACCTGCAGGTGCGCCGACAGGTGCTCGCGGTGCTCGTCGCACGCCAGCCAGGTCTTGCGGCGCTCCGGGGTGTGGAGCCGGGGGTTGTTCCAGCGGAGGGAGTGGGCAGCACCGCTGCGGCACCCCCGAGCGCTGCACACCAGGTCGGGAGCGGGCTCGTGCAGCTCGGGGGCCATGCCGCCATGGTCGCACTCCCAGGGCCTCCGGAGGAACCCCGCGGGGCGTCCGGGTTGCTGGCAGGTGTCCGGGAGGTGGCCCGGAGCGGGCCCGGGGACCTGCCCCGGCGGGCTCAGGAGGCGCGGTCCACCCGGGTCGCCCCGTCGTCGCCGCGTCCCGGGTGCGGCCGGGCGCCCCTGCCGTCCCACGGGGTGCCGGACGGACGTGCCGACGCCCGCTCCGAGGGGCCGTCGGACGGGGTCTCGACCGCCTCGCCCTGCACCACCTCGACGGCACCCAGCTGCACGGGGGGCGCCTCGGCGGCCTCGCGGTGGGGCGAGGGCACCGGGGCGGCCTCCCGCTGGGTGCCCCACGCCACGGGGAGGCGCTCGCGGCCGGCGTTGGCGAGGAGCACCGCCACGTACGGCAGGAGGATCGCGCCGGCGGCCGCGACCCACTTCCACGGCCACGGCAGCACGAAGATGAGGACGAAGCACACCGTGCGGATGCCCATGGCGAGCGCGTACTTCGCCATGCGGGAGTCGATGTCCTGCTGGTGGGAGCGCGTCGCCGTGGTGATCGAGGGGGTGACCTCCGCCGGCCTGCGGCGGTGGTGCTGCGGGTGTGCGTCTACCACGTGCCCACCGTACGTCCGCTCGCCGCGGGCAGCCCCTGCTCGCGGCGTCCGCCCGGGCTCCCGATGACGCCCCCGACCACGCCCCTGACCTCGACCCGGACCTCGCCGGGAGCCCACCGGGGCCCGGCGGGCGGTGCCGCGGGAGCCGCTCCCGCGCCCCGCGGCCCCCGGCGGCGGCGGACGCGGGGCCCGGCCGACCGGGCGCAGCCGGTAGCGTTCGCGGCGACGGGGTGCCCCCGCGGACGGCCGTCCGCGGTGTCCGCACCCGCGCTGAGCAGGAGGTGGGGCGTGCCGGAGGGCCGCAGCGTGCTGGTGACGGGAGCCGACCGGGGCATCGGGCGGGCCATCGCCGAGGCCTTCGTCGCCGCGGGCGACAGGGTGGTGGGCACGTACCGCACCGGGCGCCCGGAGGACGTCCCCGAGGGGGCCGTCGCCGTCCGCGCCGATGTGACCGACACCACCTCCGTCGACGCCGCCTTCAGCCGCGCCGAGGAGCTGCACGGGCCCGTCGAGGTGCTGGTGGCGAACGCCGGCGTCACCCGCGACGCCCTCCTGATGCGCGCCACCGACGACGACTTCTCCACGGTGCTGGACACCAACCTCGGCGGTGCCCACCGCTGCGCGCGCCGCGCGGCGAAGGGCATGGTCCGCCTGAAGCGCGGCCGCATCGTCCTCATCGGCAGCGTGGTGGGCCTATACGGCTCGCCCGGGCAGGCGAGCTACGCCGCCAGCAAGGCCGCCCTGGTGGGCCTGGCCCGCGCGCTGACGCGCGAGCTGGGCGGCCGGGGGATCACCACGAACGTCGTGGCGCCGGGCTACATCAGCACGGCGATGACGGACGCGCTGCCGCAGGCCCAGCAGGAGGCCTACCAGGACGCGATCCCGGCGAGCCGCTTCGGCGCCGCCGAGGAGGTGGCGGGCGCGGTGGTCTTCCTGGCCTCCGACGCCGCCGGGTACATCAGCGGGGCGGTCGTCCCCGTCGACGGAGGATTGGGGATGGGTCACTGATGGCTGTGCAGGGAACGGGGCTCCTCGAGGGCAAGAAGCTGCTCGTCACGGGGGTGCTGACCGACACCTCGATGGCGTTCCACGTCGCGCGCCTCGCGCAGGAGCAGGGCGCCACCGTGGTGCTGTCGAGCTTCGGGCGCCAGATGCGCATCACCGAGGTCATCGCGCGCCGCCTCCCGCAGCCCGCTCCCGTGGTGCAACTGGACGTCTCCAGCGCCGACGACCTCGCCGCCCTGGCCGGGCGCATCACCGAGCACCTCGGTGAGGGCGCCCAGCTCGACGGCGTCGTCCACTCCATCGGCTTCGCCCCGCAGGCGGTCATGGGTGACGGCTTCCTCTCCGCCGAGTGGAACGACGTCGCCACCGCGATGCAGGTCTCGGCGTACAGCCTCCAGTCGCTCGTGGTGGCCGCCCGGCCGCTGCTCGCCCCGGGCGCCGGCGTGGTCGGCCTGACCTTCGACGCGTCCCTCGCCTGGCCCGTGTACGGCTGGATGGGCGTGGCCAAGGCCGCCTTCGAGTCCGTCAGCCGCTACCTGGCCCGCGAGCTCGGCAAGGACGGCGTGCGCTGCAACCTCGTGGCCGCCGGCCCCGTCCGCACCACCGCCGCCAAGGCCATCCCCGGCTTCGAGGCGTTCGAGAGCGTGTGGTCCGAGCGCGCCCCCCTCGCGTGGGACGTCAAGGACCCGGTGCCCCCGGCCCAGGCCGTCGTCGCGCTGCTGTCCGACTGGTTCCCCAAGACCACCGGCGAGATCGTGCACGTCGACGGCGGGGTCCACGCCGTCGGCGCCTGACGCCGTGACGGGGCGGTGACGACGCCGTGACCCGGACCCTGGTCCTGGTCCGCCACGGGAAGGCCGAGGTCGGCTCGACCGACGGCACCGACCACGGACGCGCCCTGGCTCCTCGCGGAGCCGCCCAGTCCGCCTCGACCGCCGCCTGGCTGGCCGAGCGCGGGCTGGACGCCCCCGACCTCGTGCTGGTCTCCTCGGCGCTGCGCACGGCGCAGACCTGGGCGGCGATGGCACCCGCGCTCCACCCCGGCACCGTCCGGGAGGAGCCGGCGCTGTACGACACCTCCTCCGAGGAGCTCGTGCACCTGGTGGCCGGGACGCCCGACGAGGTGGCCTCGGTCGTCCTCGTCGGTCACGAGCCCGTGGTCTCGGGCGCTGCGGACGCGCTCGCGGGTGGGGGATCCGACGGTGCGCTGCTCGCGCGGGTGCGAGCGGGGGTCGGCACCGGGGACGCCGTGGTGCTCGAGCTGGACGGGCCGTGGAGCGGCCTGCAGCTGGGGTCTGCGCGCCTGGTGGCCCACCACCGACCCTGACGACCCGGGGGGCGGCGGGGCTCGAGGCCCCCGTCAGGGGCGGCGGGACCCCGGGTCGTCGGGGCAGCGCAGGTGGGCCCACACGACCTTGCCCCCGGCGACCTCCTCGACGTGCCAGCGCTCGGCGAGGGCGCTGACCACCAGCATCCCCCGGCCGCCGCCCTCGTAGGCGGCCACCAGCCGGGGGTGGCGGTGCGCGTCGTCGCGGACGCCGACCGAGACCGACCGGGCGTCGGCCTCGACCAGCAGGAGCACGTCACCGCCGTCGGCGTGGCGCACCGCGTTGGTCACCAGCTCGGAGGCCACCAGCACGGCGGCGTCGAGGAGTGGTGCGGGCGCCCCCGCCGACGCCACCACCGCGGCGGTCAGCGCGCGACCGGCCCGCGCCGAGGCGGGCTCGGAGGGCAGCACCCGGGTCCGCCGGGTCCGTCCCACGGCGGGCTAGCCCAGCGGGGTGGCCCCTGCGGGCACCCGCTCGTCCGCCGGCGGGGGCGGCGGCGGGGTGCCGTCGCCGAACGGGCGGCCTCCCAGCTGCTCGCGGTGGTGCGGCTCGAGCCACCCCGCGAGGTCGGGGCCCTTCGGGACGATGCCGGAGGGGTTGATGTCGCGGTGCACGCGGTAGTAGTGCGCCTTGATCTGCTCGAAGTCCGTCGTGTCGCCGAACCCGGGCGTGGTGAACAGGTCGCGCGCGTAGGCCCACAGCGCCGGCATCTCGGACAGCTTGTTCCGGTTGCACTTGAAGTGGCCGTGGTAGACGGCGTCGAAGCGCGCCAGCGTGGTGAAGAGGCGCACGTCGGCCTCGGTGATGGTGTCTCCCACGAGGTAGCGGCGCGTGGTGAGGCGCTCCTCGAGGACGTCGAGCGCGGCGAAGAGGCGGTCGTGGGCGGCGTCGTAGGACTCCTGCGACCCGGCGAAGCCCGCGCGGTACACGCCGTTGTTGACCTCGGTGTAGACGTGGCGCATCACGGACTCCACCTCGTCGCGCAGCGCCTCGGGGTAGAGGTCGGGCGCGCCGTCGCGGTGGTGGGCGGTCCACTCGGTCGACAGGTCGAGCGTCATCTGCGCGAAGTCGTTGGTGACGACGGCGCGGGTGGGCACGTCGACCAGGGCGGGGACCGTGATGCCGCGGGGGTAGTCGGGGAAGCGGGCGAAGTACGCCTCCTGGAGGCGCTCGTACCCGAGCACCGGGTCGCGGCCGCCCTCGTCGAGGTCGAAGGTCCAGCTGCGCTCGTCGTGGGTGGGGCCGCACAGGCCCATCGAGATGGCGCTCTCCAGGCCGAGCAGCCGGCGGACGATGATCGCCCGGTTGGCCCACGGGCAGGCCCGCGCGGCGACGAGCCGGTAGCGGCCCGCCTCGACCGGCCAGAGCTGGCCGCCGTCGCCCCCGGTGCCGGCGGTGCCGGGGTCCGCGACGATGCGGTCGGTGATGTAGCGGGTGTCGCGCGTGAACTCCTGGCCGGGCTGGGAGTAGACCCCGGGGGTCCCGTGCTCGGGGCGCTCGGAGCCCTGGTCGCGGTCGGTAGGTGCGCTCACGGGCTGACAGTAGGCGCGGCCGGCGGCTCCCGCCTCCGAGGGGCGCCGGCGCTGGGCCAGGAGGGGAGGTGGTGTCCTGGGGTGCCTGGCGCGAGCCGCTGCGCCCGAGGGGTGGTGCGGCCCGCGGCGGCGGGTGCACCATGGCTGGACCGGTCCGGGGACCGCACAGGTCCCGGGCGGGTCCCAGGCAGGCCGCAGCCGGAGGTGTGTCGTGGTCCAGTCCTCGACGTCGTCAGGGTCCTCGCGCAGGGGGGCGCCGGGTGCGCCCGGCCTGCTCCCCGTGCTCTCGGCCGGTCGGCACCGCAGCCCGCGCCGGGGCGCGTGCTTCATGGAGATGGCCTCCTACCTCGCGGGGGAGCGGTGGAGCGACCACCCCGCCTGCACCCACCCCCTGCTCGCCTCGGCCGCCCGGGCCGTGAACGACGCCACCTCCGACGCCGCCCGCTCGCGCCTGGCGCTGCTGGTGCCGTCCGTCGTGGGCCTGACCAGCTCGGACCCGCACCTGGGGCCCCGCCTGGTGCGCGCCGCCGCGCGGCACGCCCTGCCCGTGGTCGCGCTGGAGCGCCAGCACGTGCTGGCCACCGGCGTCCTGACCTGCGACCGCGTCCTCGCCGGGCTCGACGGTCGCGACCCGGCCCGCCTCGAGGAGGAGACGCGAGAGGCGCTCGCCCCGGTCCCTGAGGCGCGGCGATGGGCCGAGGCGTTCTCGCGCGAGCTCCTGCCCGACGGCGCCGTGCGCCGCCGGACCTTCGAGCGCGAGGCGGCTCCCCGACTGCTGGTGCTGACGGCCAGCGGGATCGCCGCGGCGGTGGTGCCGGACGCCGACGAGCGCCTGCACGCGCTGCTCACCGAGCTGGTCGGGCTCGCGCGGGCGCACGCCGACGCCCCGCCCGCGGCGGCGGTCGGCGGCGCGCGGTGGGACGACGTCGTGGGGATGACCGCGTCCCGCTGACCGCGCGGTCACCACGCGGTGGTCGCGGCGGTCGCGGTGGTCGCGCGGTGATCACCCCGCCGACGGTCCGCAGATGAGAACAGTTATGGTTTGCACGTGGAGGCGCTCAGGGTCCGCGGGCTGACCGCCGCCGCCGGGGGCCGCCGGCTGCTGCACGGCCTCGACCTCGAGGTCCCCGCCGGGGGAGCGCCCGGAGCGCGCACCGCGGTCGTCGGGGCGTCGGGCTCCGGCAAGTCCCTGACCGCGGCCGCCGTCCTGGGCCGCCTAACCCGCGGCGTGGCCGCCACCGGTTCGGTCCGCGTCGGCGGGCACGAGGTGCTCGGCACCCCGCCGCAGCGCCGGACGCCCGCCAGTCGGCCGAGCGCCGTCGGGCAGGACCCCTCCCGGGCGCTGCACCCCCTCGTGGCGGTGGGCGCGCAGGTGGCGGCCCCGCTGCAGGCGCTCGGCAGCAGCCGCCGCGCGGCGCGCACCGAGGCGCTGGAGCTCCTCGCCGCGGTCGGGCTGCCCGACCCCCGGGCGGCCGCGTCCGCGCGCCCGGCCGAGCTGTCGGGCGGCCAGCGCCAGCGCGTCTGCCTGGCGGTGGCCCTGGCCCGCCCCGGCCCGCTCCTGGTGGCCGACGAGCCCACCACCGCGCTCGACGTCGTCACCCAGACCCGCGTGGTCGAGCTGCTGCGCGAGCGCACGGGCGGTCCGGGCCAGCCCGCCCTGCTCTTCATCACCCACGACCTCGCCGTCGCCGCGCAGCTGTGCGGGCGCGTGGTGGTCGTCGAGGCCGGGCGGGTCACCGAGACCGGGGCGGCCTCCGACCTGCTCGCCGGTGCCGCCAGCTCCGCCGGGCGCGGCCTGGTGGCGGCCGCGCGGCGCGCCGAGGCCGCGCTGCCGGCCCGCCCCCTGGTCGGGGCGTCGCGGTGAGCGCTCCGGCGGGCGAGCCGCTCCTGCGCGCCCGCGGGCTGGTCCGGCGCTACCGCACCCCCGCAGGCACCCGGACCGTGCTCGACGGCGTCGACCTCGACGTGCGCGAGGGCGAGTCGGTCGCCCTGCTGGGCCGCTCCGGGGCCGGCAAGTCGACCCTCCTGCGCGTGCTGCTCGCCCTCGAGGCACCCGACGCCGGCTCCGTCTGCGCCAGGGGGGCCGACACCGCGGACCTGCGCGGGGTCAGACCGCGCTGGCGCACCGGAGCGCTGCGCTGGTACCGCCGCGCCGTGCAGCACGTGCCGCAGGACAGCGCCGCCAGCCTCGACCCCCGGCTCAGCGCGCTGCAGGCCGTGGAGCAGCCGCTGGTGCGCCTCGGGCTCCACCGGGCGGGCAGCGCCGCGTCGCGGGAGCGGGCCGCGGAGTGCCTCGAGGCCGTCGGCGTCGGCACCGCGCTGCACGGCCACCGGCCGCGCCAGCTCTCCGGCGGCCAGGCCCAGCGCGTGGCCATCGCGCGGGCCCTGGCCCCGCGCCCCGCCCTGGTGCTGGCCGACGAGCCCGTCAGCGGCCTCGACGCCCCGCTGCGCGAGCAGGTGCTCGACGCGCTCGCCCGCGTCCGGCGCACCACGGCGCTGGTGGTGGTCAGCCACGACCTGGCCGCCGTCGCCGCCCTGTGCGAGCGCACGGCCGTGGTGCACGACGGCCGCCTCGTGGAGGACCGCCCCACCCGCGACGTGCTCACCGACCCGCGCCACGAGGCCGTCGCCGAGCTCGTCGACGCCCTGCCGCGCCTGCCCGCCGCCCCCGCGGGCGGCCCGCCGCTGCTCGTCTGAGCCCCTGGCCCCACCCGCCAGCACCACCGCACCCACCTGCCAGCACCACCCGCACCCCGGAGGACCCCGTGCACACCCCTGCCCTGCGCCCGCGCCCGCGCGCTGCGCGCCGCCTCGCCCTGCACCTGGCCGTGCCCGCCGCCGGCCTGCTGCTGCTCACCGGCTGCTTCTCCGGCTCGACCGGGAGCGCGGCGGACACCGCCGCCGACCAGTCCGGCACCAGCACGGCCAGCAGCGACGCCCGCATCCGCATCGCCCACCTGCAGCCGCCGCGCTCGGGCTTCTCCACCATCACCGACGACGCGTTCAAGATGGGGCGCTGGTCGAACATCGAGCCCCTGGTGGTGCTCGACGAGAACGGTGACGCCCAGCCGCTGCTGGCCACCAGCTGGTCGCAGGTCGACGACACCACCTGGCGCTTCGTCGTCCGCCAGGGCGTGCAGTTCCACGACGGGCAGGCGCTCACCCCGGCCGCCGTCGTCGGCTCGCTGGGCGCGGCGGCCGCCGCGTCGCCCCCGCCCCGCATCCTCGACGGCGTCGGCCTGACCGCCGAGGTCGACCCCTCGGCCCCCGACGAGGCCGTGCTCGTGCGCACCGCAGCCGCCGACCCGCTGCTGCCCCAGCGCCTGTCGAGCCCGCAGCTGGCGATCATGTCGCCCGCCGCGTACTCCACCGACGGCTCCGGGACCACGGTCGTGGACCCGGTCCGCCACGCCACCGGGCCGTTCGTGCTGACCGCCGTCAACGGCACCTCGAGCGCCAGCCTGGACCGCTTCGAGGGGTACTGGGGCGAGCAGGCCGCTGCCGCTGGGATCGACGCGACCTTCGTGCCGGACGGCACCGCCCGGGCCGCCGCGCTGCGGACCGGCACCGCCGACGTCGTCGAGGCCGTCCCCGCGGGCCAGGCGTCGCTGCTCGACCCGGAGCTGCTGCACGAGGTCAAGATGCCCCGCACCAACACCCTCTACCTGAACACCTCCCGCGGTGCGTTCGCCGACCCGGCCGTGCGCGCCGCGGCGCGCGAGGCCATCGACTCCCAGCGGGTCGTCGACACCGTCTACGAGGGCCGCGCCGACGTGGCGCAGGGCCTGCTGGGCCCGGCGCTGCCGTGGACGGCCGACCGCCCGCAGCGCACCCAGGCCGTCGCGCCGGCGGGTGCCGCGAACGGCAGGACCATCACCATCGGCACCTTCACGGACCGGGCCGAGCTGCCCGAGGTCGCCGTGCAGCTGCAGGCCCAGCTCGAGGCCGCCGGCTTCACCGTGCAGCAGGACGTGCGCGAGTACGCCCAGATCGAGGCCGACGCCCTGGCGGGCCGGTTCGACGCGTTCATCCTGTCGCGGGCCACGGTCCTGGACTCCGGAGACCCGGTGGCCTACCTGGCCAGCGACTTCAGCTGCGACGGGTCGTTCAACATCTCCCAGTTCTGCGACCCGGCGGTCGACGCCGCCATCGCCACCGCCTCCTCGACGCCGGCGGGCCCGGAGCGGCGCGCGGCCGTGCTGCAGGCCGAGCGGCTCATCCTCGAGGCCGACGCCGCGGTGCCGATGCTCCACGAGCGCGTGCTGCAGGGGGAGCAGGCCGGGGTGGCGGACGCCGCCCGCGACCCGCGCGAGCGCGCCCTGGTCACCACGCGCACGACGGTCGGGGCAGCCTCGTCGTGAGGGGCCCGGTCGGGCTCGCCCCCGGCGCGGCCTCCGGGCTGGCGTCGGGGGCCCTGGTCGGTGCCTCGCGCCTGGGGGCGCTGGCGGCGGCGCTCGCCGTCGTCGGCGCCCTGCCGTGGCTGTCGGGGCGCGACCCCGCGCTCAGCGTGCTGCGCGCCCGCTCCGAGGAGCAGGTGGCGACCCCCGAGG